>CAYNGP010000043.1:0-15727 GCA_964396885.1 uncultured Bacteroides sp.
TTTTTTATTATAAAGAATTTATCATATTCAATAAATCAAAATAAAAGCTTTTGACATCATTCTTCTTAAAAAGTCCGCCTTGAAGCGACATATGATCGCCTGTATAAACAGGCATAATATTCCATTCACCTTTTGCAATACTGTTTTCGTCAAATTCCTTTGATGGTGCATTGAATGGAGCTGTTGCGGATATTGTATTTACAAGCCCATCATTTTCTAACCAGCTTTCATCAATAACATATCCGCCTTCAGTTGTGCCTTGATATTTACCCATTTTGATTGCACTTTTGATGAAAGTCGTTTCTGTTATATCTTCGTTTGGCGAATATGTACCGTCGTCATTTTTTATTGTTGAGCTGCAGGGATATGAAAAATAATAAATACTATCAATGGTTTGTAATTCTTCATTAAGCGCTAAAGCATTGTCAACAAACATATCATATGATGCATAGTCATAATCAGCTCTGCCGTCTTCTTCAATTGATGTGAATTTTGATACCATATCGGACATTATCTTTTGCATTCCGCTTAACTCTTCTTCAGCACCATCATCGGCACCGTATGCAGTTGTTCCATTGTGTGGTGCAGCAAGAGTAACAATGCTGTATATCCAGTCTTCTTTGCCCCCTGTAAACAAGTCTGATAAATCATTTTCGTCAGTAGCATTCTTTTCGGCATCACTGCCGTCTGCTAATAAGTCCACCAGCATTCTTACAGTAGCACCGCCAAAGGAATGCCCGATAAGATTTATTTTGTTTTCTGCATCCCACGCATCAATCAGTGCATTGCCTGTATAGTCCGTTCCGAATCTTTCGTGATTGCAGCGCTCACTGTGCTCTTTGCCGTAATCAACAACATTACCTGTCAACTGTGCATAAAGCTCGCAGGCTCTGTCCCAAGCACTGCCCTGTGGATTTACAGATGCAGCATAACAATCATAGCCCTGTTTGTTCAGTTTACCAAGTAGGTCACCGCCAAACATTCCCCAATATTTAAGGAATTTATTTGTTGTGTCATAGCTGCCCCAGCCTGATAAACCGTGAACAAATATGTATTTGTAATTTGTATTCCAGCTATCAATGTCAGCATTTACTGCCTTATAATTTGTGCAGGAGCAAAACAATAAAGAAACAGATAAAACCAATGCAAATATTCTCGTTTTAATTTTCATAAAAATTCTCCCTTGTTTTTAGTACAAAACTATAATCTTATTATATTAGTATATCAAGAAAACTTCAATGATAATTATTGTATTATTTCACGCCGATCTTGCTGTTACATATATTCATTCTAATGAGTATTTTCAAATAATTTAAAAATTTAGGACACCCTGTTTATCAGCAAGGGTGTCCTTTTCAGATGTCTGTCTATTCTGCTTCGTGAAACTGTTCCTTGTCTACCATACACAGGGGACAGACAAAATCCTCAGGAACATCCTCCCACTTCGTGCCCGGCTCAATTCCGCCATCCGGATAGCCTTCTTCTTCGTCATATTCCCAACCGCAAATGTCACAAACATATTTCATAATGCAAACTCCTTATCTATATTAATGATATTAATATTTACAGATAACGGCTTCTTATTCCTTTTCAGTAAATCAATACCATAAAAATTTTTAAAATTTTCTATTGACAAAACTGTTTTAACTGTATATACTGTATATAAACAGCAGAGAGGAGCAGACCTATGTTTATAGCTATAGACAATAAAAGCGGTATTCCGATATATGAACAGATTTATAATCAGATAAAAAATCAGATTATCAGCTCAGCCATTGCTGAAAATGAAATGCTTCCATCAATACGCTCCCTTGCAAAGGATTTGCGTATCAGTGTTATCACCACAAAGCGTGCTTATGATGAGCTTGAACGAGAGGGCTTTATTTATACAGTAGCAGGTAAGGGTTGCTTTGTTGCTCAAAAAAATACAGAGCTTTTAAGGGAAGAAAATCTGAAAAATATCGAATACCATATTGAAGAAATATTAAAGCTGTCATCAAGCTGTAATCTCACAACTGATGACATTATTGAAATGATTAGAATTATGGAGGAAAAATGATGAACGCAATTGAAATAAAAAATTTGTGTAAATCCTATAAGAATTTCAAAATAGATAATCTTAATTTAACACTGCCGGGCGGCTATATTATGGGACTTGTTGGTGAAAACGGTGCAGGCAAAAGCACAACAATCAAGCTTATTCTTGATATGGTGCATAAGGACAGCGGTTCAATCACAGTTCTTGGCAGAGATAATAATGATAATTTTGAATTGACAAAAGAGGATATTGGTGTTGTTCTTGATGAGGTAGGCTTTAGTCTTTATTTTAATGCAAAGGAAATTGATAAAATCATGTCCTGCACATATAAAAATTGGAACAGCAGTCAGTTTAAAGCTTATTTAAAAAAGCTTTCAGTACCGACTGACAAGCCTTTTAAAGATTTTTCACGTGGTATGAAAATGAAAATGGGTATTGCTGTTGCACTTTCCCATAATGCAAAGCTGCTTATTTTGGATGAAGCAACAAATGGTCTTGATCCTGTTGTGCGTGATGAGGTCACTGATTTGCTTATGGAATTTACTCGTGATGAAAATCACTCAATCCTTATTTCATCTCATATCGTTTCCGACCTTGAAAAAATATGCGATTATATCGCATTTATTCATAACGGAAGGGTTATTCTGTGTGAAGAAAAGGATAGGCTAAAAGAAGATTATGCTGTTATTAATTGTACGGAATACCAGCTCAGTGAACTGAACAAATCAGCCGTTATCGGTGCAAGAAAAACAGCTTATGGTGCTACTGCTGTAGTTAAAAGAAATGAAATACCTCAGGGCTTTGAAAAAGCACCTGTTACCATTGAAGAGCTTTTTGTGTTTATGATTAAGGGGGAAAACTGATGAAAGGCTTGTTAATAAAAGATTTTTATTTGATGAAGAAAACCTGTAAATTCTTTTTAATTGTGATTTTGGCGATTTTTGCAGCTGCTGTCTTTATTCCGGAAAAATCAGCCGTGTTTCTCTATGCTGTTCTTTTAACGGGATTGCTTCCTCAGAGCCTGCTTTCTATTGAGGAGCGTGATGGCTCGGATAAGTATTATCTGAATTGTCCTGTTTCAAAAAAACAATTAGTAGCTGAAAAATATATTCTTTCTGCAATTTTTATTGCCGTGATTTTAATCGCAATTGCTGTGCTGAAGCTTATTAAATCAGCAGATATGGCTGCAACTGCAGTGCTTCTTTCTCTTGCAGCTTCAGTGGGACTGATTATCCCGTCAATAAGTATGCCGTTAATGTTCAAATTCGGCTATGCTAAAGGAAGAATCGTATTTATGTGCTTTGGCGGATTGCTTGGTATATGTTCGGCTGTTTTAGTAAATGCAGAAGTATTGTTTGTTGATGATTTGTCAATGGCTTTTAATGGCTTTCTTCCATTGATTTTAATTGCCTGCTCAGTTCTGATTTTTACATTATCTTGTCTGCTTTCGATTAAATTATATCAAAAACGTGAATTTTAATATAAAAAATAGCACTCGGTTTTGCGAGTGCTATTTTTTTATAACATCAAGAACTTTGAATACTACACCGGACAGTCCAAACCATAGTACTGAAAACGGAAGGCAAATCTGCCCTAAAAAGTTAAGGGGAACATTTGAATAATCCCACACCTTTTCTTTAAGTATGATGTTGAACCATACGCCGAATATCAGCTCAATTGCGGTTATGATAATCATTCCGATAATGCATTTTGCCCAAAAGGATAGTTCAGTTGTTTTACTGATGTAATAAAAGCTGCTCAGCACAATTGCACCTGCAAAAAACATGGAGTAGTGCGTCCTTCCCCTGTATATGATTTCAATAAGGCAGTAACCGAAACCGCCTATCATTGCTGCAATAAAATAGTGTAAAAATGTTCTCATATTTGTATTATTATCGTATTTATGTTAAAATACTCATAGCAAATTAAGGTCGGTGAATATATGCATTTATCATACAGTTCAAAAAAATTAATTCATTTAATCAGCAGTGCAGGCTATGCGGCTTATGCAGTTGGTGGCTGTGTCCGTGATTTTTTAATGCAAAGACCCTGTGAAGATATTGACATTACAACCTCTGCAAAACCCAATGAGCTTGAAAAAATATTAAGTGATCATAATATAAAATTTATTGAAACAGGCATTAAGCACGGCACTGTTACTGCAGTTATGGATGACGGTTCTGTTTTTGAGGTTACGACCTTCAGAACGGAGGGTGCATATTCTGACAGCCGACATCCTGAAAGTGTAAGCTTTGTTACGGATATTCATGAAGATTTGGCTCGCCGTGATTTCACAATCAATGCAATTGCATTTAATGATGAAAAAGGTTTTGTTGACCCTTATGGCGGACAAGATGATATTGAATTAAAATTAATTCGTGCAGTGGGTGATGCCGATACACGCTTTAAGGAGGATGCACTGCGTATTATGCGTGGTATCCGCTTTGCCTCAGTTCTTGGCTTTGATATTGAAGAAAAAACAAAAAAAGCCCTTTTTGATAATAAAGAGCTTTTAAAAAATATTTCAGCCGAACGTATTTACACCGAGCTGTCTAAGCTTCTGATGGGTGATAATGTCTATAACGTTCTGGTTGAATATAAAGAAATTATTGCAGTTGTTGTGCCTGAGCTTGAGCCGATTTTTAATGTTGAGCAAAATACAAAATGGCATATCTATGATGTGTGGCACCATACCGCAAAATCGGTTGAACAGGCACCGAAGGATTTGGCAATTCGCTACACAATGCTCCTGCACGATATAGGAAAAGCATATTCAAAAACGACCGATGAAAACGGCACAGATCATTTTAAAGGTCACCAGAAAATCAGCGGTGAATATTCGTCAGCTGCATTAAAAAGACTTAAGGCACCGAATGAGATTTTTGAACGTGCAATGGCGGTTATACCCATTCACGATATGCATATTGGTGTTGAGGAAAAAAATATAAAAAAGTGGCTGTCACGTCTTGGTGAACATACACTGCGTGATTTGATTGCGGTTAAACGCTCTGATAAATCAGCACAAAATCCTGAAATGATCGGTGAAGAATTAGAGCGTCTTGGTATTACCGAAGCTAAGCTGAATGAAATTATTGATGCAGGTGAGCCCTTTGAAATCAAGGATTTGGCTGTTAATGGTAACGATATTATGGCTTTCGGCTACAAGGGCAGGGAAATCGGACGTGTTCTTAACAATATCCTTGATAAGGTTATTGAGGGTGAACTGCCCAATAATAAGGAAAATATCATCAGTTTTTTAACTGATTTTAAACTTTAACCGAATTGTAAAGATTGAGCGGTTGCTATCAGTTTATAATTATGTTATAATTTTAACAATAAGTATTAATTGCTTTAGTCATATATTTTAAAGGAGGAACTTATGAGTAAAGAACAAAAAGCTATGGCTTATGTCAATATGTACGGCGTGCTTGCTACTCTTGAAAATCTCTGCGAGATTGACAGCGAGGCAAAGGCAGTATGTGCAGCAATGAAAAAGCCTGTTTCTATTTGCTTTGATGTAAGCGGAGGACCTTGCTGTACCTTCCATTTCTCAAACACAGGATGTAAAATGAGCGAGGGCAGCTATGGCTGTACCTGTAAAATGAATTTTTCTTCACCTGAAAAGTTCAATGCTCTTATTGATAACAGCAAGCCGGGTATACCTGTTAAGAATGCACCTCAGGTGTTATCATTCTTACTTGGACCTTTTACTAAGTTAACAAACAGACTCACACAGCTCTTAATGCCAAGTGAGCAGGATTTAAAGAACAGAGCATTTTTTGAGGAATCAACTATTCTCACATTCTATACCATCGCTGGTGCTCTTTCAGCTCTTGCGAATTCCGACTCTATTTCACAGCAGTCAGCACTTTATACTGTTGACGGTGATGTTCAGATGGGTATAACAGATGTTTGTTACGCTACATTAAGAGTTCGTGATCATAAGTTCCAGACTATTAAGGAAAAGCCTGATACGCCAAGGGCTATTATGGAGTTCAAAACAATTGACCTTGCTTATGGTCTGTTCACAGGCACAGCCTCAACTATGGCAGAGCTTTGTGCAGGCAATATTTATATGGCAGGTATGATTTCAATGGTTGACAATATTAACAGAATTCTTGACAGAGTTGCTGTTTATCTGGGTTAAGGAGGTAATGCATAATGAGTAAATTCCCTGAATATAAGCATGAAAAATCACAGGAGTGGTTTAACCGTGCACTGAATGCAATTCCTTCCGGTGTATATGGTCACCTCGGTCCGTCTGAGGGTCTGTTTTTACCTATCACAAAATGGCCTTTGATGTCCGACCATGCAAAGGGTACATATTTTTGGGACGTTGACGGCAATAAATATCTTGACCTTATGTGTGCATATGGTCCTAACGTTCTCGGCTACTGCGATGATGATGTTGACGCAGCAGCTATGGAGCAGCTAAAAATCGGTAACTGCACTACTTCACCATCATATAAAATGGTTGAGTGTGCTGAGCTTTTAAAGGATACCGTTGTAATGGCTGACTGGGCGTTCTTTATGAAGAATGGCTCTGATGCAACTACCTTCAGCGTTATGTGTGCAAGAGCACATACCGGCAAGAAAAAGATGATGTTCTTCAAGGGATATTATCACGGCGATTTCCAGTGGGCACAGAAGATTGACTATCCGGGTATTCTGCCTGAGGATGTTGCAAACAACATCGTTGTTCCTTGGTTTGATCTTGATGCTATGCAGGCTGCTTATGATGCTTGCGGCGGTGATGTTGCAGGTCTTATTGCTCAGCCATATGACCATGGTAACTTTAAGGATAATGAATGTGCTACAAAAGAGCAGTGGGCAAAGGTTCGTAAGTTCTGCGATGATCATGGTATGGTTCTTATTATTGATGACGTTAGAACAGGCTTCAGACTTGATCTGCAGGGCTCTGACCACTACTATGGCTTTAAGGCTGACTTAATCTGCTTCTGTAAGGCACTGGCTAACGGTTATAATATGTCAGCTGTTTGCGGACAGGAGCATATGAAAAATACGGCTTCATCCGTTGTTTATACAGGCTCTTATTGGATGAGCGCAGAGCCGTTTGCGGCTTGTCTTGCTTGTATTCCTAAAATGAAAAAGCTTGACATTCCTACAATGTTCAGAGAAAAGGGTATAATGCTTACCGACGGCTTAAAGGCAGCAGGTAAGGAGCACGGCTTTAACCTTGTTGTTTCAGGTGAGCCTGCACTGTTCTATTTAAGAATAGCGAATGATGACAGCTTAATGCTTCATCAGGAATGGATTGCTGAGTGTGTGTCAAGGGGTCTTTTCCTTGCATCTCACCACAATCACTTTATCAATGCCGCTTTAACGGATGAGGATATTAAGCTTGCTATTGATATTGCAGAGGATGCTTTTGGCGTTGTTGCCGCAAATCATCCTGAATTACCATTATTAAAATAAAAGCATAAATATTTAATTATTTAAGGGGGAAATTTTATGCCAGCTAATTTCAAGCCATTTGATAAAGCAGAATGGCTGCGCCTTGAAAAAAAGGCTGACGAGCTCAGAAGAATGACAATCCAGACTGCTGTTTGGGGCGGCTCAGGTCACATTGGCGGTTCTATGAGTGCCATGGATGCAATGACCATTCTTTATCACCGCTTTATGAAGGTTGATGTTAATAATACGGATATGGCAGACCGTGACAGATTTATTCTTTCAAAGGGTCACTGTGCTGTGGGCTATGCACCGCTTCTTGTTGACTATGGCTTTATGCCTGTTGATGAGCTTAAAATTTTCAATCTCACCGGTGCAAAAATCGGTATGCATCTTGACTGTAATAAGGTTCGTGGTGTTGACTGCTCAACCGGTTCACTTGGTCACGGTATTTCTCTTGCTGTAGGCTTTGCGTTAGCAGGCAGAGTTAACGGCATTGACTATATGAACTATGTTCTTACAGGTGATGGTGAGCTTAACGAGGGCTCTAACTGGGAGGCTGCAATGAGTGCTGCTCAGTTCAAACTTTCAAATGTTGTCGTTCTTGCCGACCTTAACAAATGTATGATTGACGGTCGTGTTGATGACGAAATGAAGGTTGAGCCTGTTGATAAAAAGTTTGAAGCATTCGGCTTTAATGTAATCCGTGTTGACGGTCACAACTTTAAGGAGCTCAATGATGCTATTGAGGCTGCAATTAAAAATCATCAGGACGGCGGCGATAAGCCGACTGCAATCTGTATGGATACATATAAGGGCGAGGGTGTTGACTTTATGAAGGATAACTACCTGTGGCACTATGGCTCACTTGATGAGGAAATGGTTAAAACTGCCCACGCAAGTCTTGATAAGTATTATAAAGAACGCTGCGAAAGAGCAGAGAAGGAGGCGTAAGATATGGCTGGAATGACATATACAATGACTGATACCACTAAGCTGTCAACCGCTGAGTGCTATGGTATTGCACTTTGCGAGCTTGGTGAGGAGCATAAGGACGTTGTTGCCCTTACTGCCGACCTTGCAAAATCAACTAAAATCGGTATGTTCGGTGAGCATTTCCCTGACAGATTTTTCAATGTTGGTATTGCTGAACAGAATCTGTTCGGTGTAGCAGCAGGTATGGCGAAAAACGGTCTTGTTCCTTTTGCATCTACATTTGCTATCTTTACTGCTGCAAGAGCTCTTGACCAGATTCATACTGATATTTGCTATCAGAATGTTCCTGTTAAAATTATTGCTACTCACGCCGGTACTTCCTTCGGTCAGGCCGGCTCAACTCACCATTCACTGATTGATATGGCTTGTATGAGAGCATTGCCTAATATGACAGTTATCTGCCCTTGCGACGGAAGTGAAACTTACCACGCAGTTAAGGCTGCTTATGATATTGAGGGTCCTGTTTATATCCGTATTAACCGTGGTTTTGACCAGGTTATTTATAAGAATATTGACGACTGCAAGTTTGAGTGGAACAAGGCTACTCTTATGAATGATGGTACTGATATTACAGTTATCGCTTGTGGTTCTTGTGTATTTGAGGCTATGCAGGCAGCACGTATGGCTGAGTCTGATGCAGGTCTTAAGGTGCGTGTTCTTAATATGCACACAATTAAGCCTATTGATGAAGAAGCTGTTCTTTCAGCAGTTATGGATACACGCAGAATTATCACTGTTGAGGACCACGAGGTTATGGGTGGTCTTGGTTCTGCTGTTGCTGAGGTTGTTGCTAAGTCAGGTAAAGCCTGTGCCTTCAAAATGCTTGGCCATCAGAATGCATTTTCAACAATCGGTCTGCAGGAGGATTTACTTGCAATGGCTAAGATTGATGCTAATGGTATCAATGAAGCTATCGCAGAAATGATGCACGCTGATTTCGAGGCTGACGATGCTTGGGATGACGAGTTTTAAGGAGTGATTGTATGGCAAGTAATGAAACAAGATACACGAATAAAGTGTTTATGGCAGCTGCCTTACCGCTCATGAAAACGATTGCCACCGATGTGCCGGAGCTTAAGAAAAAGTTTGAGGGTGTTAACGCAATTTACCAGGTTTCTGCAAAGGTCAATGCCGAGGATAAAGAGGCTGTTCACTTTATTGTTGAAAATGGTGAGTGGTCAGTTAAGCTTGGTGAATATCTCGGTCAGAGCAAAATTGACAGCGAGCTTGAATTTTCATCTATGGAAAAGATGAATGCCTTTATGAAGGGTGATATGTCAAAGCTCCCTAAAATGAAAATTAAGTCATTCGGCAAATTTATGAAGTTTATGATGGTGCTTTTAAAGATGTCATCACTTCTTAATATTGCTACTCCTCCGGAGGATGACGAGGAGCTGTCACTGCTTCTTTGCAAGCTCTATTTCTACCTGCTTTCATCAGGTATCTCACAGCTTAACAAAATGGGTCATCCTGCCGTACACGAGTGGGCACTTAAAAGCCCTGACAGATGCTATCAGTGGGCTGTTGAGGGTCATCCTGAATGCACAGCTTATATGAGAGTTAAGGCTGGTAAAACAAGAGCAGGCAGGGGAGAGTATAAGAGATCAAAGCCATTTTTCTGTATGAAATTTGACTGTGCAACATCAGCTCTTAAAATTCTGCTCGGTACAGGTGATATGTTCCAGATGACTGCCAACAGTCAGCTTATTATGGAGGGTGCGCCTGAGTTCGGTGTTCAGATTGGTGACTTTATGATGATGGTCGGCGATTTGGCGAAATAATAAAATATTGTTAATAAGTATATTTTTTCATATACTTTCCTTTCTATACGGCAGCCTTGCGGGTCTTTATGATTTGCAGGGCTGTTGTTTTTTATGAAAATAATTTAAAAGCTTTTCAGCCTTCGTTGGGACAGATGCTCACATCTGTCCGTGTTTAAGGCAGTAATGTATTTACTAATCTATCACATCACTGACACCGGATGTATCGTGTGTTCTTCAAATGGACTGAAATGAGATAACCCCTTATCACAGAGTGCTGTGCCCTTTTGTACACAGTAATTGCCGTATCTATCTTTCAGCTTATCAACTGCCTTTTCCAGTTTTTCAAGCTTTTCACGTTTTTCAACAGTTCCGCTTAAATCAAATTGCGGCACATCCTCATAGTCAAAGTCTGTAACACTTATCCCTATGCTTCGTATCGGCTTTTCCCAGTTGTAATTTGCTTCAAACAACTCCATTGCATACTTGATAAATTCATTACTTACACAGGTAGGGCAGGGCATTTTGCACTGTCTTGTAAAGGTTTCAAGCTCGCTTGTTCTGACGGAAATCGCAAGTGTAACACCCTTTAAATCGTGTTCTCTCATTCTGCGTGATACACTTTCGGCAAGAACAGTGAATACGACTTTAACATCTTCATTATTTATTAAATCCCTCGGTGTAGTGGTGGAATTTCCAATGCTCTTTATTTCTCTTGATAAATCCTTGTGGCGTACAGGTGCTATGTCCTCACCACAGGCATAACGATGCAGCATTTCTCCGTTCTTCCCAAAAATTTTCTTCAAAAATTTAATATCTGTATTCGCTAAATCTCCAATGGTGTAAATTCCATAGTAGTTCAGCTTTTTTGTGGTTGCTCTTCCTATCATCAGCATATCGTTGCAGGGCAGCTTCCACACGATATCCTTGTAATTCTCTTTGTTTATAACTGTTACTGCGTCAGGCTTTTTGTAGTCAGATCCAAGCTTTGCAAATATTTTATTAAAGCTTACACCAATGCTGACGGTGATTCCGATTTCTTTTTTTACTCTTTCACGTATTTCCTCCGCAATTTCTTCGCCGCTTTTAAACCAGTCACCTGTAACATCAATCCAGCATTCGTCAAGTCCAAAGGGCTCAATCAAATCGGTGTAGTCCTCAATAATTCTTCTTACCCTTTGTGAAAATTCCACATAAAGCGGAAAATTAGGGGGCACGATGATAAGGTTAGGGCATTTTTGCCTTGCTTTCCATAACGGTTCACCAACAACCAAGCCATATTTTGATGCAATTTCATTTTTAGTTAAAATAATGCCGTGTCTTGATTTTTCACTGCCGCCCACAGCAACAGGCTTATCCCTCAGCTCAGGGTGCAGATAACATTCCACACTGGCATAAAATTTGTTGCAGTCAATATGTAAAATCTGTCTTTCCAAATAACCACTCCTTAGAACGAACGTCTGTACTATCAATAAAACAATTATAAAACGAACGTTCGTTTTTGTCAATGGTGAATATTGGATATTTTATATAAATCTAAATGTGAATATTTTGTTAATAATATTTTGTCTATGCAACACTTTTTACTTTTTTTATTACTTACCAATTGAAAGCGTTTTAGTTTAGCCTGGAGTGTTATCTTATGAAAATGAAATCAGTAAAAATAACAAGGGTTTGTATATTATTTTTGTTGGTTATATTGTTAGGTTTGAATTTTGTTGGTTCAAAGCAGGACGATTTTGTTGTATACAACACGAGAGACGATATAAAAAATAGTTTTTCAAAAGAAATTGTTCAACTGGATATTGAAAAGCATATCGGATATGACAAACAAATGGCATATACTGAGAATGCCGAAATAATAAACGAATTTGTTTTGATGCTTTCAGCCTTGAAGTCTTCTGATATAAGCTATGAGGCTATATATGGTGAAGCCGTGTATGTAATTATAATTCATTATAAGGATGGCAAAAGTGAAAAACTAACGATTTTGGAGGAAAGTGGATTTTTATTAAGAAACAATATTTTATACGATATAGATGTTAGTATTATTGAATCAATCTGGAAAGCTATTGCTTAGATACATAACTAAAATTCTAAAGACATAACAAAAGACCTCTGAAGATTTTCAGAGATCTTTTCTGTTTGTTCTATTTTTTAGGGCAGTCTGTATTACAGCAAACTTTTTTTACATATGGTTTGCCTTTAAATTCAATTTCAATTGGTGTAATACCAAGGTTTTTCAGGTATTTAACTGCATTATTATATATTCTTTTATTCTGGAAAGTTTCAGGTGAATGAGCGTCAAAGCCGATTATAACATCGTTGCCAATCTCTGCTGCAATTTTCCAAAATCTCTGATCAGGGTAGTTTCTCTTTTGCGAAAAGCCTAAAAGATTAAACTCAACAGGGTAGCCAAGCTCTTTTATCCTTTTGCAAAAATAAGTCATTTTTTCATTGTAAATATCGTCACTGCCTGTATATTTGAATAGGTCAGGATGTGCAATGTATAAGAATTTACCTGTTTCAAGTCCCTTAATTGCCTGATTGATATATTTGTCAAAAAGCGTAACATTATCTGTTGGGGTTCCGCAGTAAAAGGCATGGGGTTCATATTCATTATCAGTGAAATGCTGACCGAGAATAAAATATTCAGCTCCCAAATCCTCAAGCCATTTTATTGTTTCGTCAAAAAGCTGCGGAAAGTACTCAATCTCAAATCCAAGGTGGATTTCAATTTTGTCCTCATACTCCTCTCTGAGCAAATTGATTGAGTTAATATAGTCCTCCACATCCTCAGGGAACATTCTGAAGTTAGAATAATAGTCCTTTATCGGAAACAGCATAGGTGCGTGGTCGGAAAAACCAAGCTCCGTTATTCCTGCCTTTATGGCTTTTGTTACATAATCTCTGTCCTTGCCAAATGCATGACGGCATCTGGTTGTATGTGTGTGATAATTTTTCATATTTATATTATAACCTTAAAATAGTTCTTAATCAATGCCTTGCAATAATTTTTGGCTTGTGCTAAGATTAATTTATAAGATATTATTTTGTGTTTGAGGAATGTGTATGAGAATATTATTGATTGCGGATGTACATAATAAACCGCACGGCAGTAAAAAAACTTTAAATAATTTAAAAAAAGTGATTGAAAATTCAAATTGTGATTTAATTGTTTTTTTAGGTGATACTGTTCATGGTCCTGCAACACCTAATAATTATGAAATGTATTTAAGACAGGTGCTTGATTTAACGGGGGATATTCCTTTTGCAACTGTTTTCGGTAATCACGATGACGAGTGCCAAACAACCAAGGATGAAATTCTCTCAGTGATTTCAAGCTATAAAAATTCATTGACAAACGGCAGAAATTATGTTGTTGAAATGATGGGTGAAACACTGCTCTTTATCGACAGCGGCTCTTATTATAATGGTGAGGGCAGCTATTACGATACAGTGAAACAGGAGCAGATTGATTTTGCTCTTGAAAAAATAAAGGGTAAAAAGGCAATTGCTTTTCAGCATATTATTGTGCCTGATATTATGGAACTGATGGATGAGTTCAGCTTCCCTGCAATAGGTGCTGTTATCTCTGTCAATGACAAAAAACAATTCTGCAAATTTAAGAAGAATATAAAATATACAGGTAAGCTTGGCGAGTGCCCTTGTCCGCCTGATATTAACACCGGTGAGCTTGAAACCCTGTCACCATATCTAAAAGCAATGTGCTTTGGTCACGATCATAAAAACACCTTTGAGCTGGAATATAAAGGCGTTAAGCTTATCCAGTGCGGTGGCAGCGGCAGTAATTCATACGATAAGCTCTGCCGTTCAACAGTAAAAATTCTTGATACCCAAACAATGTTAACAGAAACAATTAAGTTGTAATATATAAATAAAAAAATCCCCTTGAAATTTTGTGCTTTTCAAGGGGATTTTTGTTTGTTTAATTACGGTTATAGGGTGCGGCATCCTCGGCGCACGCAATAAAGTTATGGAAAGTTTGCAATATCTTTACTGCGTGGTTCAAACCATTTATCAGCAGTCGGCTTCACTCAACTGTCTGCCCATAAGTACACCCATAACACTTGCCATCATAAGTCCTCGTGTCCAGCCTGAGCTGTCACCAAGGCAGTGAAGACCTTTAATGTTCGTGTTAAGGTTTTCATCCATTTTAACCTTGTTGCTGTAGAATTTCAGTTCAGGGCTGTAAAGCAGTGTTTCTGTTGATGCAAAGCCCGGCACAACAACATCCAGCATTTTGATAAATTCAATGATATTTGTCATGGCTCTGTATGGCATTGCAGCAGTTATATCACCTGCAACAGCATCTTTCAGTGTCGGCTTAACATTGCTTTTTGACAGTTCATACTGCCAAGTTCTTTTTCCGTCAAGTATGTCACCGAAACGCTGCACCATAATTTTACCAGCACCCAGCATATTGGTCAGCTCACCAACCTTCTGAGCGTATTCGATAGGCTGATTGAAAGGCTCCGTGAAATTATGGCTAACAAGTATTGCAAGGTTGGTGTTCTCGCTCTTTTTGTCTTTATAGCTGTGGCCATTTACCACTGCAAGGTCATTGTCATAATTCTCCTGTGCAACAAAACCGCCCGGGTTCTGACAGAAGGTGCGCACCTTGTTTTTCCAAGGTCTTGGATAGCCGATAAGCTTTGATTCATAAAGCGCCTCGTTAACCTTTTCCATAACCTCGTTTCGGCATTCAACTCTTACGCCGATGTCAACAGTTCCCGGCTTGTGAGCAATATCGTGCTCCTCACACAGCTTTTCAAGCCAGTCTGCACCACGCCTGCCTGTGGCAATAACGACCTCTTCGGCATGAATCACTTTATCGCTGCCGTTGTCATCAATGATTACACCCTTGCAGACAGAGTCCTCAATTATGATGTTTTTACATTCTGTCTGAAACAGCATATCAACACCATTTTCAGCAAGATGTGTCTGTATCTTATAATAAAGCTCCTGCGCCTTTTCCGTGCCTAAGTGACGGATAGGACAGTCAACAAGCTTTAAACCTGCTTTAATCGCATTTTTACGGATTTCTTTAATAGCGTCGCCTGTGTTAATGCCTTCAATTTTTGTGTCTGCACCGAATTCAAGATAAATCTTGTCGGTGTAGTCAATAAGCTCCTGAGCAAAATCCTCGCCGATGAGTGTGGGCAAATCACCGCCAACCTCATAGCTAAGACTCAGCTTACCGTCAGAGAATGCACCTGCACCTGAAAAACCGGTGGTGATAGCACAGCTTGGCTTGCAGTTTACGCAGTAGCCGATTTCACTTTTTGGGCATTTTCTTTTCTCAACCGGCTTGCCTTTTTCAATGAGAAGCATTTTCTTTTTTGAATTTCTTTTAATGAGTTCAAGTGCCGTGAAGATGCCTGCCGGTCCTGAGCCGACGATTATTAAATCGTAATCCATTGTTTTCTCCTAAAATTATTATTGAGGCAATGAATAGTAATCCGAACCTGCCCAAAGCCCAGTATTAAAGCGAATTTGT
>CAYNGP010000044.1:0-15581 GCA_964396885.1 uncultured Bacteroides sp.
CTGTTGTTATTATATCAAAATAATTGGAGAGTTAAGTATGGATAATTATGTAGGAAAACGACTTGACGGACGCTACGAAATACAGGAAATAGTAGGCGTTGGCGGAATGTCTGTTGTATATAAAGCATATGACAATGTTGATGACAGAATTGTTGCAGTTAAAATTCTCAAAAATGAATTTTTAACAAATGATGATTTTGTTCGCCGTTTTAAGAATGAAAGCAAGGCTATTGCGCTTTTGTCACATCCGAATATTGTTAAGGTGTATGATGTCAGCTTTGGCGAAAAACTCCAATACATAGTGATGGAGTATGTTGACGGTATAACCCTTAAGGAATATATTCAAAAGCAAAATGCAATCACATGGAATGATGCTTTATTTTTTGCAACACAGATTTTACGTGCACTTCAGCACGCTCACGATAAGGGCATTGTTCACAGAGATATTAAGCCACAGAATATTATTCTTTTATCAGATGGCAGTATTAAGGTTGCTGATTTTGGTATCGCAAGATTTTCAAGAAGTGAAACAAAAACGCTTACAGACACTGCAATCGGCTCTGTTCATTATATCAGCCCTGAACAGGCAAAGGGCGAGTTTACAGATGAGAAGGCAGATATTTATTCTGTAGGTGTAGTTCTTTATGAAATGCTTGCAGGCAAAGTTCCTTTTGAAGCAGACAATGCTGTTTCTGTTGCATTAATGCAGCTGCAGAACGATGCTAAAAAATTGACGGATATTAATCCGGACATTCCTTTGGGGCTTGAACAGATTTGTATTCACGCTATGCAGAAAAATCCTGATGACAGGTATTGTTCTGCCACTGAGATGCTTCTTGATGTTGAGGAAATCATCAAAAATCCAAATACTGTTTTTGACTATTCATATTTTGTGGATGAAGATCCTACCAAGTACGTTATTCAGACGCAGGAGGTTGACCATAGACAGGACGTTGCTTATAACGAACCTTATGAAGAATATGAGTATGAAGAGGAAGAATATTATGACCCTAAGCATAAGAGAAAGGTTATTACCGCGGTCGTTATCGGTGTGGTTGTTTTAATCGGTGCAATTGTTGCACTGGTTATGAGTATAACAGGTTCCTTCCAAACAAGCTCAGGTACTCTTGAAAATTTTGTGGGTCAGTCATATGATGCACTTGTCAGCTCAAATACAAAATATCAGTTTGTGCTTGAAACGGAGAAAACTGCTGACGTACAGCCTGGTATCGTTTTAAGGCAGTCACCTGAAGCTGGCACAAAAATTATTGACGGCAGTCAGGTAACACTTGTTGTTGCTGCCTCTATGGATGATATTGCTGTGCCGAATGTTTATGGTTTAACAGAAGAAAAGGCAAAGAAAGCTTTTGATCAGGAAAACTTAATTAATTATAAGGTTACAACTGTTTCAAGTGAAACGGTTGAAGAGGGTAAGGTTGTTTATACCGATCCGAAAGCCGGCAGTGTTGTAGGTTCTGATACACAGATTGTTATTTATATCAGCTCAGGTCCTACTACCGCTGTAGTTGAAACAATCACTATGCCTGATGTAATCGGTCTTAGTCAGGAAGGTGCAAGAGCCTTTCTTGAAAAATGCGGTTTCACAAATATTAATTTTATAACGGAGGATACTATGACCCCTAAGGGCATAGTTCTTAGTCAGTCACCAAGTGCCGGTTCAACTGCTCAGTCCGGTGATAAAATTTCAATTACAATTTCGTCAGGTGTTACAACGACTACAACCGTTAAAACTTATAAGGCTGCATTAACGGTTAAGCTTCCTAAAATAGATTCGGAAAGTGATACTCTGATTATTGAGCTTGATGGTAAGACCTATTCTTCAAATAAGGTTCAGCTTGACGGCTCAGATAAAACCTTCAGTATTCCACTTGATGGTACAGGTGATATGGAAATAAGAGTGCTATTAGAGTCCACTGGTGCTGTTCAGACTGAGCAAATTAAAGGTGACAGTGACCATTCCATTAATGTTGATTTCAGCAGTTTTGCACCAATAGAACCATCATCAACTGAATCGGATAATGATAGCAATAATGCCGAAGATTGAGGTAATTTATGATTGAAGGGCGATTAATTAAAGGTATAGGCGGTTTCTACTATGTAGAAGCCGCTGAAACTATATATGAGTGTAAGGCAAGAGGAGTATTCAGAAAACAAAAAATAACTCCTCTTATCGGTGATATTGTTTCAATCACAGTAAATGAAAATGCCGAAAACACGATTGATGAAATTAAGGAACGTAAGAATTCACTTGTAAGACCAACGCTTGCCAATATTGATCAGCTGTTTGTTGTGGCATCAATTGTTGATCCTGCAATTAATACCACTGTTATTGACAGGATTATTGCCATTGCAGAGTATAAGCATATTGAGCCTATAGTTGTTTTAACAAAAATTGATTTGTCTGGTGAATATAAGAAGTATTATGATATTTATACAAATGCCGGATTTAAAGTGATTTTGTGTGATAATAACACTGGCAGCGGTAGTGATGAGGTTAAAGCACTTCTTAAGGATAAGGTAAGTGCATTCACAGGCAACACTGGTGTTGGTAAATCTTCATTGCTTAATGCAATTGACAGCAGTCTTTCTATAGAAACAGGGGAAACCAGCAAAAAGCTTGGCAGAGGCAAGCACACAACCCGTCATTGCGAACTGTTTAGGGTTGCCGATGGCTACATTGCTGATACACCCGGATTTTCTTCAGTGGATTTTGAAAGATGCGAAAAAATCTTAAAGGACGATTTGCCTTATTGTTTCAGGGAGTTTGAGCCGTATTTGGAGCAGTGCAAATTCCAGACAAACTGTGCTCATATTAATGATAAGGGCTGTGCAGTAGTTGATGCTGTAAATAATGGATTCATTTCAAAAGAAAGACATCAGAGCTATGTCGATTTATATAATGAGGTTAAGGATATCAAGGAATGGCAGATAAAATGAAATGTGTAATCGTTTCAGGTGCACCTGAAAATGATTTGGAATATATGAAAAAATATTTTAACAATTCTTATATTATTTGTGCCGACAGCGGATATAAAAAATGTGAATATCTTAATATAAAACCCAATTTGATAATTGGTGATTTTGATTCGTCTGATAAACCCAAATGTGATTGTGAAATTATATCCCTTAATGTTCGTAAGGACGATACCGATACATTTCATTGTGTGAAGACTGCCATAGCCAAGGGCTATGACGAAATAGTTATTCTTGGAGGTATTGGCTCAAGAATCGACCACACATATTCAAATATAATCTCTGTTAATTATTGCTTTGATAATCATGTAAAATGCACCCTTGTTAATAAGCATAATGCAATCAGCATTATTTCAGGTGATAACGTCATCAAAAGTGACGGCTTCAAATATTTTTCTGTTTTTGCTCTTTTTGATAAGTGCAGCGGTCTAACAATAAACAATGCTGAATATAATCTTAATAACGCAACAGTTCTCCCTGCCGAGCAGTACACACAAAGCAATGCGTTTATTTCAGACACTGTTCAAATAAATATTAAGGAAGGTAAAATTCTTTTAATTCTCAGTAACGATTAATTTTAAGTTTCATAGTATGTAGTAAATACAGCAAAAGAGGTGTGCTATAATGAAAAAGATGTGTAGGCGTGACTTCTTGTGGATTGCTTTCGGTTTAGGCTGTGTTTGCGCCTGTTGTTTTCCAACAGTTTGGATTACAAGAATTCTTGCGATTGTAGTAATTATCCTCGGTATAATTTGCTGTAAAAGATAGTGGGGGATATTTATGAAGATTGTGTTGATTAAAAGTCCAAAGCTGCTTGCACCGTTACTTAGAGGAATATTTAAAATTCAAAAGGTAAAAAGTGAAACATAAAGAAAAAAACACAGTGTTTATTACACTGTGTTTTTTCTTTGTAATAGACAGCAAATAGAAATTTTTCTATATGTAAATAAGGTATAAAATCTTAATTATGAAAAACCTTGCTTAAAGCGCTGGAACCTATTGGCACTGCTACCGAAAATACAACTAAGATCCAGATCCAATGATCATTAGTCATTTCTTTTCTACAGGATAGGAAACAAATGATTGCAATAATAACAGCGACAGCACCTATAATACTCAGCCGACTTCTTGTTTTTCTATTTGTTTCCGTTTGATTTTCCGCTTTTTGAACAATCTGCTCACAATACGCTTTCTGCGAAGGCAATGCTTCCCATTGATCTATCGGAATACTCCATGTCTGCATAATAAGTTTTGTATTGTGATTTAAAAATTCTAAGCGGTTTTCATCAAAATTATAGCGAAACCAACCATTGGCAGTTGATAAGATTGGTTCAGAGACATTACTTGTCTGCATTAATATTTCCACCTACAACTTTATTAATATCAGAAATAGAAATCTTGCAGTTGTTATATTGTTTTTCTAATAGTGTTTTGGCATCCGATTTGCTATAAGCATAAACGAAGGTTTCCGTATGTATGGTATCTACAGCGAATTTTACATAATATGTTCTTATTGCTTCTTTCATAAAGTGTTTCCTTTCTTATTTGTGATGATGATGTCCAAATCCAACAAGAAAATATCCGTCACCATCAGAAATACACCTCCCACTACTATGCGCAGAAGGAAATACTTTTGTTTCCCCATAAAGTGCACATTGTTCAATTGTTCTGTTGGAATCCGGTAGATTGCTTGAACTATTCCCACCACTATTTCCGTTTTGTAGGACGATTGCAACAATAATTATTAGTGCAGAAAGAAGACCTATGAGTATCCATATTATTTTAGCTTTATTGTTTTGAATTGTAACCTGGTTTTGACTGTAATTAGGATCATCTAAATTAATTCTTTCATTCATCTTAATAACTCCTTAATTCAGCTAAAATATTACCACTTGTCCTGTCAAATTCGGTATAAATCTCGTTATGTTTATCAGGAAATATTCTTACCGCAGTAGAACGAATACCGCTCTTGATTTCGACACTGGTCGGTTCAGTTATTGGAATTTCCTTGGTTTTTGCTTTGTAAGAAACATCGCCAATGTATTTTCCATTTAAATAAATTTTCAGTTTAGGCTTAACTAAAAACCATCCGGTATAACCGTAAATAATTAATGTACCGTTTGTAGTTTTTGCGATACCATCTAATGGATATCCACAGTGAATGCATTTTTCTGATTTTTCAGATACCTCACGTCCACATTCTGGACAGGGAATTAAAGCCATAATAATCTCCTCCATTCATTAATTCTCACTTTGACAAAAAGTGACTCATTTTAACCCTGCTTCTGAGTATAGTAAAAATCTGCAGTTAATAAAAAAGGTGTAATACGCCTAAGAAATCAAAAAAGTATTCAATCATAATTGCATAATATATTTACTATACTCTTAGTTGTTAGGCTATCTATAGCCTATATAGTATCATATATAGCCCGCTTTTGTCAATCAAAAACTCTATAATTTTTTTATAGAGAAAGGGGAATTAAAATTATGAATACCTATTTAGATACGAAAAATCGAATATTATTTCTTTTGGAAGAGCATAACATTTCAATCCATTCACTATCTATAAAATCAGGTGTAGCACCGTCAACAATAAAGAATATTCTTTATGGAAAAAGTAAAAATCCAGGAATTGTTACAATAAAAATGTTATGTGATGGTTTCGAAATCAGTTTATTTGATTTCTTCAATACGGAAGTGTTTCGTTCAACGGATCTTGAGAATATTTAGATGTAATGATTTAATCAAGGTATATCGGTAATTTGAACATAATAACGTAGGGGTGGGGTTTTCCCACTCTTTTTTTGTGATAGAAAACCTATTCACTTATAAATTAAGAGAAGTTACTGTACTTTATTTTTATTACACTGTGTTTTTTCTTTTAAAATTAATCATATATCAAACTCTCCTTGCATAAGTTTTTATAGAAACTGTAAAGGAGTACTATTTATGGAATTGTGTAAAGAATACAAATCACTAAATTCAGCAATTGAAAAGGAAACACTTTGTGAAAGCTTTGAGCTGGATTTTCAGGAAAATCTGCCCCAATATCTTGATGATATTGAACGTGTAGTAAAGTGCAGTGTTAAATCTGTTGCTACCGACTACGAATGTACTGGCGGTGCAATTAAGCTGTATGGTAAAACAATCATCAGTCTTACATATGTTAACAGCAGCGGCTGCCTTCTTTCAAATATTTTTGAGGAGGAATTTTCAAAGCCGATTAATTCAAATGCAGGAATTGATGTTAAGTTTGCACAAATTAACCTTGTTACAAAATATTCAAGCTTCAGACTGATTAACCAGCGAAGAATTGATGTTCATACTGCTGTCAGAGCAAATATAACAGCTTTTTCAACAAACAGCACCCAATGTCTTTCGGATTGC
Source organism: uncultured Bacteroides sp. (assembly GCA_964396885.1). Lineage (GTDB taxonomy): Bacteria > Bacillota > Clostridia > Oscillospirales > Acutalibacteraceae > Eubacterium_R. The sequence goes on from CAYNGP010000044.1 coordinate 6,382, forward strand.
AAAAATGCTTTTGTGAAGCAGTATAACCCTACAAGGTTGGTTGAAAAGGATTCAGGAATTTGCAATGAGGAATTTGATGAAACCTTTACAATTTCTAACAGCAATTCTCAGATAAGAAATATTGTTAATACGTTTGCAAATTGTATTGTTGAGGATAAAAAGATAATTAAGGATAAAATGCTTGTTAAGCTCAGAGTTGATGCATCGGTGCTTTATGAGAATGAGGATGGTGCAGTCGAAAAGTGTATTCACAGCTTTTCTGTCAGCAAGATTATTGATGTTAATGATTCCGGTGAAGAAGATAATGCCTTTGTAAAAGCAACCATTTCAAGCGTTTATGTTAAAGCCAAGGCAGATGTCAGCAACAAGCTTTGTGATATTGAAATGGTCGGCAGGGTCACATTTAACTACAGTCTTTTTACAACAATCAAGGATGAATTCGTAGTAGATACTTATATTCCGAATTTTGATACAGATGTTGTCACGGACAGCGTCAGCCTGAAATCAAATCCAACCTATTTTTATGACGACAAAACTGCTGAACTTAATTTTGAGGTTGAGAAGGATATTATTGAAATTCTTGATCTTAAACTTGATATTGCTGACTGCAGTATCGAAAATTCAAAAATGTCACTCAGCATTAAACTTTCCTTCCTGTATTATGATGATTCATCGCAGATTTGTTTTTATGAGGGCAGCAGTGATTATGTTTTAACGCTTAATGATAACGAACTCAGCGGTGTGGGCAATGCTAATCTTTTCAGCTTTGATTATGTGATCAAAAATGCAAATACTGTATCACTCAGGCTCAATTTTGAATACAGTGCTTACCTTTTCAAACGTGAAAATCTGAATTATATTACAGACATATCTTCGGCAACGGAAAAGGATAATTCCAATATGCCGCAGCTTACACTTTATTTTGCAAACAAGAATGAGGATGTTTGGGAAATTGCCAAAAAATTCTCTACTGATATGTCTTTAATTATGGAAGAAAACGATTTGACATCACAGATTATTGACTGCCAAAGAGTTTTGTTAGTTCCGGGAATGTGAGGTTAAATTATGAATAATAACATCTATAACGATATTTCTAAAAGAACCGGCGGCGATATTTATATCGGTGTTGTCGGTCCTGTAAGATCTGGTAAATCCACTTTTATTAAACGCTTTATGGATACGCTTGTTATTCCGAATATCAGTGATCCTTATGTTAAAGAGCGTGCTATGGATGAATTGCCCCAGTCTGCTGCAGGCAGAACCATTATGACCACTGAGCCTAAGTTTATTCCTGAGGATGCAGTTGAACTCAGTATGGCAGAAAATCTTAAAATGAAGGTCAGATTGATTGACTGTGTCGGTTATATTGTTCCAAGCTCAGTAGGATATATAGAGGAAGAACAGCCGAGAATGGTTTCAACTCCTTGGTATGATGAAGAAATCCCGTTCAATATGGCTGCTGAAATCGGCACTAAAAAAGTTATTACCGAGCATTCAACAATCGGTCTTGTTATTACAACTGATGGCTCAATCAGCTCTATTCCACGTGATGAATATGAGGAGGCTGAAGAAAGAGTAATTGACGAATTAAAAGCACTTGATAAACCTTTTGTTGTATTAATGAACTGTGTTGAACCAAGGTCAAACAGTGCTATTGAGTTGTGCTCGTCATTATCAAATAAATACGGAGTGCCTGTTATTCCTGTCAACTGTCTTGAACTTACCGAGCAGGAGGTTAATGATATTTTATCTGACATTCTTTATGAATTTCCGATTTCAAATGTCGGAATATCATTCCCGGGCTGGATTAATTCACTGGAAAAGGATAATTATTTCAGAGCATCCATATTCAAAAGCGTTAAGGAAAATATTAATCTGTTAGGGAATATCAGAAGTGTTTCAGGATTTGCCGACCAAATTAAGAATAATGAATATATTGAATCCATTTCGGTTAATTCTCTTGATTTATCCTGCGGTTCAGCTAATATCAAGCTTTATGTTGATAACAAATATTTTTATCAGATACTTAGTGAAAGCTGTCATTTTGACATTAAGGATGAAAAAGATTTGTTAAATAATTTTGTATCACTTGTTTCTATGCAAAGACAGTATGAACGCTTTGCAAAAGCACTGGATGATGTGGAAGAAAACGGTTACGGTATCGTTATGCCTGAAATGAATGAGTTAACATTGAGCGAGCCTGAGATTATGAAACAGGGCGGCAGATACGGTGTAAGATTAAAAGCCAATGCACCTTCAATTCATATGATTAAATGCAATACGTATACAGAGGTTGCCCCTATTGTCGGCAGTGAAAGTCAGAGTCAGGAGCTTGTTATGTATCTGCTTAAGGAGTTTGAGGAAAATCCTGCAGACATTTGGAATACCAATCTGTTTGGCAAATCGCTGCACGAATTGGTGAGTGAAGGCCTTAACAATAAGCTTTATCGTATGCCTCTTGATGCACGTGATAAATTCAGAGAAACAATTGAACGTGTTATTAACGAGGGCTGTAATGGGCTTATATGTATAATACTGTAATACTTATATTGTAGGGTACGGCGTCCTCGACGTATCGAATATAAAAAGGTCGCACTATTAACATAATGCGACCTTATAAATTATTAAAACTATTAAAATTATGTGCAGAAATATTTCAAGGGGCAAGCCAATCATAAATTTTGCGTGCTTTGTTTTGTGGCGAATTTTTAACATTGTAAAATATTCACCTGCTGCTCCGCCGAATAAACCTAAAAGCAATAAACACTTTTCAGATATTCGCCATTTGCCTTTAACAGCCTTTCTCTTATCCTGAACAGTAATAATGCTTGCTGTTATATTTATACAAATTAAGTAGACAAGTATTACTGTTATTACAATCTTAAATGTCATATCTGTGGTTTGAATTCCTTCAAGTCCTTAAAGTCCCAGGTGTCAATTGCATCTTGTCTGCCTTTAGTAAATTCCTCACCTGTTACTTCTTCAACAGTGTATATCGATGCACATGAAGGGCAGATAAGAAAATAAACTGTTTTTAAATCCAAAAGCTTTTTGGCATCAAGTCTGCGTTCAAAGTTTGAGAAAACACCAAACTGAACCTCTTTTTCACAATGAGGGCATTTCAGCTTAATGGTTTCTCCTCTGCTTTTTATTTTTAATGAATTTCCAAGTCTGTATTCCATATCTTTCATAGCCTTTCTGATGACTGATATTAAAACTATTTTACTATAAATTAAGGATGTGTTCAAGTGTATAAAAAAATAATTTTATCGTTTTTTCTCATTTTATGTTTGGCAGGATGTACAGTTCCGCAAAACAAGCCAGTTGAAAAACAAGAGGAGCCATATATTAAAGCTGTCTGGATTTCCTATTATGAGCTTTCTGCCTTTACAGAGGATAATGATGAAACACAGTTTAAAAAATCCATTTCAAAGGCATTTAAGGAGCTTTCATCAAAAGGGTTTAACCGTGTTACTGTACAGGTCAGACCATTTGCAGATGCGTTTTATAAGTCGGACTATTTTCCGACAAGCAGTTATTGTTTTGGTCAGCAGGGTAGCGAACTTATTTATGATCCGTTAAGTATTATGGTTGAAGCAGCTCATAAGCAGGGATTAACAATTGAGGCTTGGATTAATCCATACAGAGTCAGCAACAAAACAGATTTCAGTGACCTTTCACAGGATAACATAGCAGTAACGATGAAGGACAGTGAGGATTTGATTGTCTGTGATACAGGTTTGTATTTCAATCCGGCATCAGATAAAGTAATTGATTTGATTGTAAACGGAGTTAAGGAAATTGTTAATCATTATTCTGTCGACTCAATTTGCTTTGATGACTATTTTTATCCTTCGACGGATAAATCAATTGATAAAAAATCTTACAGCGAATATAAAAAGAATGGGGGAGAGCTTAGTCTTGATGACTACAGGCGTGATAACGTTTCCCGAATGGTTTCCTCTGTGTATAAAGCAATCAAAGATATTCATTCAGATATTACATTTGGTATCAGTCCTGCATCCAAAGTTGATGATAATTACAATACGCTCTACGCTGATGTTCATAAGTGGGCAACAGAGAAGGGCTATGTTGATTATCTATGCCCACAGATATATTATGGCTTTCAAAATGAAAATCAGCCATTTATGTCCACCACAAAGGAATGGATAGAAATGACTGATTGCACGCTTTATGTTTCACTTCCTCTTTATAAAGCTGAAAAGGAAGATGAGTTTGCAGGTGATAGGGGTGTTAATGAATTTGTTGAAAATAATAATATTGCAGCAAGACAGGTTACATATCTCTCAAAACTGGATAAGATTAAAGGCTACTATATATTCTCATACAGTTCACTAAAGGATAATGATGAAACAAAAAATCTTTATTCCGCAATGCAGTAATCACTGCAGAAATCTATAATCTTAACATCAAGTGTTTTGCCTACAAGATTTTCGTCAGATTTGATTTGTACCGGAAGATAGCTTTTTGTATAGCCCTGATAAGTGTTTTCACCAACCTTATTTTCAAACAAAACCTCTTGTGTTTTGCCGATAAGATTTTTCAAATAGTTTTGTCTGATTTTATCGGTTTCTTCAATCATAACAGCAGCACGGCGTTCCTTTTCTGATTTAGGAACGCTGTCGCCTTTTCTTGATGCAGCAGTGCCGCTCCTTTCACTATAGGGGAAGGTGTGCACCTTTTCAAATGCAATCTTTTTAACAAAGGACAGACTGTCTTCAAAATCCTCTTGGCTTTCCTCGTTAAATCCAACCATAACATCTGTTGTAATGCTTGTACCGTCAAAAGATTTTCTCAGCTTGTCGCAAAGGGTCTTGTATTCCTCAGCCGTGTAATGTCTGTTCATATTCTTCAGTGTCTTATCGCAGCCGCTTTGCAGCGATAAATGAAACTGCGGGCAGAATTTTTCGATAGCAGAAAGTCTGTCAATAATATCATCGGTAATATGGTCAGGCTCAAGAGAGCCAAGGCGAACCCTTGTGATGCCCTCAGTGTCAGCACAAATTTCAACAGCATCAACAATATCGAAATCCTCGCCTTTGCCATAAGCAGAAAGATTAATACCGACTAAAACAATTTCCTTAATTCCGGACTTTGCTAAAGCATCTATTTCTTTTATTAGTAATTCAGGACTTTTAGAACGTACTCTGCCACGGGATTTGGGAATAATGCAGTAAGAACAAAAACGGTCGCAGCCATCCTCAATCTTAACAAAAGCTCTTATTCTGTCATTGAAGCTGTTAATTGAACAGCTCCAGAAATCATCACCTGTTTTATGCTCTTCAATGTTTAACACCCTGTTTTTTGATGTGTTATATTCATTAATAAGTTTTAATATATCACCATCATTTTTATTAGAAAAAACAATATCTGCTTCAATAAGGTTTTCGGCATCATCCGGAAAGGCCTGCGGCATACAGCCTGTCAGTATTACTACTGAATCAGGATGCTTTCTTTTAAACTTTCTAACATTCTGCCTTGTTTTTTGGTCGGCTGTTGCTGTTACTGTGCAGGAGTTGATTATGTAATAGTCAGCATCCTCGGCAGGCGATACAATTTCAAATCCTGCATTCTTTAACAGCTCGCTCATATATTCTGTTTCGTACTGGTTCACCTTGCAACCAAGTGTGTAAAATGCTGCTTTCATAGTCATCCTCCAAATCTTTTATGTGATTATAACAAAGTTTTGTTATTAATACAAGGTTTTGGTAATAGTATTTAATGGTGATATTATGAAAAGATTAATTATATTTATTATGTCCCTGCTGATATTTGTTTCCATGCCGGCGAAAGTTATGGCAGCAGAGAATAAGGAAATTAAAGTAAAATCAAGCATTTTAATGTGTATGAATACCGGTGATGTTATCAGTGAAGAAAATGCTTATGAGCATCTTTCACCTGCATCAGTAACAAAAATTGCCAGCCTGCTTATTATTCTTGAAGCAATTGACAGCGGCAAAATCGGTTTGGATGATATGGTCGCAGCCAGTGAAAATGCTGTGTCAAAGGGTGGTTCTCAAATTTGGCTTGAGGTTGGCGAACAGATGAGCGTTAATGATTTGCTTAAGGCAGTTATCATTGCTTCTGCTAATGATGCCTGCACACTTCTCAGTGAATATGTTGCAGGCAGTGACTCTGCTTTTGTTGATATGATGAATAATAGAGTTAAGGAATTAGGACTTAAGGACAGCCATTTTGAAAACTGCACAGGACTTGATGATGAAATAAAAAATCATTATTCCTGTGCGTATGATTTGGCAGTTATTGCAACAGAGGTTATGAAGCACGATATTATTACCCAGTATTCAACCGTTTGGCTTGACAGCTTAAGAAATGGTAAAACAGAGCTTAATAATACCAACAAGCTTGTTAATACTTATAATGGAATTACAGGTCTTAAAACAGGCACAACATCAAACGCAGGCTTCTGCCTTTGTGCTACAGCATCACGTGATGGACTTAATTTGGTATCTGTTGTACTTGGTGCTGATACAAGTGATGACAGATTTCAAAAATCAGTCAGCCTTCTTGACTACGGCTTTGCAAATTATAAAGTACAGAAATTTGAAATTGACGAAAGTCAGCTGAAGGCGGTTAAGGTTAAAAATGGTGTTGTTAAAGAAATTACACCGACATTTGGCAACTCCGGTGAAATCATGCTGCCAAAGGCATCAGGTGAATTTGAATATGAATATAAAATTTCTGCTGAAGTAAAAGCACCGATTAAATCAGGTGATGAGCTCGGTACAATTATTGTGAAGAGTGACGGCAAGGAAATTTCTGCAATTAAGCTGACTGCTGATAAGAATATTGACAAAATCACATTCAAATACATATTTATACACTTATTAAAGAATATTTAAAAATGTATTGAATATTTCATAAAAATGGTGTAATATATTTATTCAGGCAAAATGTGACAATATGTTATACAAATTTGAGGTGATACCATGTCTATGAAATTTATTTCTAATCATGCAGAAGGTATAGTTTCTGCTGCCGATATTAAGGCACTTGAGCCACAGGCAGTTGAAGCAATGAATACACTGCACAACAAAACAGGTGAGGGCAATGACTTCCTCGGCTGGCTTACTCTTCCGACCGATTACGATAAAGAGGAGTTTGACAGAATTAAAAAGGCTGCTGAATACATTAAGGATAATGCGGATGTTCTTATTGTAATCGGTATCGGCGGCTCGTATCTTGGTGCAAGGGCAGTTATTGAATGTCTTAAATCACCAAACTACAACTCAATTAAAAAGGATACTCCTGATATTTATTTTATCGGTAACTCTATCAGTCCTTCAATGCTTACAGAGCTTGTTACTATTTGTGAAGGCAAGGATATATGTGTTAATGTTATCAGCAAGAGCGGTACAACGACCGAGCCTGCAATTGCTTTCAGAGTATTCCGTGATTTGGTTTACAATAAGTATTCTGCAGATGAAGCAGCTAAGAGAATTTTCGCAACTACTGATAAAGCAAAGGGCACATTAAAGCAGCTTGCTGATGATGAAGGCTATGAAACATTTGTAGTTCCTGATGATGTCGGCGGAAGATTTTCTGTTTTAACAGCTGTTGGTTTGCTTCCTATTGCTGTTGCAGGCATTGACATTGATAAGCTTATGGTTGGTGCTAAATCAGCACAGGACAGCTTAAATGCTGCAACTGTTGAGGAAAATCCTGTATTAAAATATGCTGCAGTAAGAAATGCTTTTTATAATAAAGGCACAAAGCTTGAGTGCTTTGTTTCTTATGAACCTTGTATGGCAATGTTCAACGAATGGTTAAAGCAGCTCTTCGCAGAAAGTGAAGGTAAGAACGGTAAGGGACTTTATCCTGTTTCCTGTATCTTCTCAACTGATTTACATTCTGTAGGTCAGTATATTCAGGAAAGCGGCAGCAATCTGATGTTTGAAACTGTTATTAAGTTCAATAATCCTCACGATGATTTCTTAATCACAGAGCAGGAGGGCAATATCGACGGTCTTAACTTCCTTGCAGGTCGTTCAATGAGCTATGTTAACGAGAAGGCTCGTCAGGGTACACTGCTTGCTCATACTGATGGCGGTGTCGGCAATCTTGTTATTGAATGTGATTCAATTTCTGAAAATGAAATCGGTTATTTAATTTATTTCTTCGAAAAGGTATGTGCTGTTTCAGGTTACATTCTTGGCGTAAATCCTTTCAATCAGCCGGGTGTAGAGAGCTATAAAAAGAATATGTTTGCTCTTTTAGGCAAGCCGGGTTACGAAAAGGAAAAAGAAAGTCTTGAAAAAAGACTCGGCATATGTTAATATGTAACTGTAAATAAAATACCTGGGAGGAATTCTAATATGATTAAACTTATCATAGGTAATAAAGGTACAGGAAAAACAAAAAAATTGATTGATCAGGTTAACGCTTGTGTTGAAAACTCTGACGGCAATGTAGTTTGCATTGAGAAAGAGCCAAAGTTAACTTATGATGTTTCATCAAAGGCTCGCCTTCTTGAAACAGATACATATTTAATCAATGGTCATAAGGCTTTTTACGGCTTCCTTGCCGGCATCTGTGCTGGTAACTATGATGTTACAGATATTCTTGTTGACGCTACATTCAAAATCGTTGGCAGAGAGTATGAAAAATTATCTCAGTTCTTTGAAATGCTTTCAGAGCTTTCAGAGGCTACAGATGTTAACTTCTACTTCACAATCAGTTGTGATAAAGAAGATTTACCTGTAGAGGTATTTGACTACTGCGAAGAAATGTAATGATAAAGCCACCATATATTATGGTGGCTTTTAAATTTTATATTACTGATGTTTTTGGATGATGTATGATGGATATAGGTATTTCAATGGATGCATATTTACATACACTTAGTTCAGTTGAAATTGTAAAAAAGCTGAGCGAAGTTGGATTTGATGCATTGGATTTTAATTTGTCTGATTTTTGTAATAGAGATTATTCGCCGCTATTAGGTGATAATTTTGAAAAATGGTTTTATGATTTAAGAGAAGCTGCTAAAGAATATAATATCTGTTTCAGTCAGGTTCATGCACCGTTTCATCATATAATTGATGTATTTAAAAATGAAGAATTGTACGATGAATTAACCGAGCGCTGTTTTGTTGCGTGTGAAATACTGAATATTCCTTATGCTGTGTTTCATCCTATGTATTTTGATTGCGGTACAT
>CAYNGP010000045.1:0-15515 GCA_964396885.1 uncultured Bacteroides sp.
ATAATAACAACAGTAATGTTATCACCGCCGCCATTTGAATTGGCCTTTTGCACTAATCTGTCAGCAAAAGCATAGTGTTTGCCGTCACTCATTAACTCAATCATTTCATCATCGGAAACATAGTTTGAAAGACCGTCTGTGCAAAGAAGCAGTGTGTCATCATCATCTAAATCAATTTGTTCAAAGTCAATTTCTATAGCTTTATCAACACCCACAGCACGAGTAATTATATTTTTATTGGGGTGATTTTCAGCCTCTTCCTTAGTTATTTTTCCCATTGAAAGCAAATTCTGTACCATGCTGTGGTCAGTTGTTATCTGACGAATATTGCCGTTGTTCATTACATAAGCACGGCTGTCGCCTGCATGGGCTATATAGGCTTGATTATCACGAACAATTGCACAAACAACTGTAGTGCCCATCCCCCTTAAATCCGGCTGAGCCTCAGCAAAATCGAAAACCTCAATATTAGCTGCGGTCAAAGCAGAATCAAGCATATTTTTTATTGAACTGTCACGCATTTCATTCCTATAAGAAGCATTGATTTTATCGCTGATTACCTTAACAGCGAGTGCTGATGCAATATTACCGCCTGCAGCACCACCCATACCGTCACATACAACAGACCATACTACTTCATCGGAAAATTCACCAACTGCATAAGCATCCTGATTTGAATCGCGAACATTACCCTTATCGGTTTTTGCAACTATTCTCAATAATCTCACCTCGGTTTTTAAGTCGTCTAAGCTGACCGCAGGATGCATTAATATCGGCACCAAGCGTTCTTCTTATTGTAGCATTAATTCCATTTCTTTTCAATATATTTTGGAATTTGATTATATCAGCCTTACTGCCGCGTTTATTGTCCCTTTCACGAACATCATTGACAGGTATCAGATTAACGTGGCAAAGGCTGCCTTTTAATTTATTTGAAAGCTCAAGAGCATTTTCTTCGCTGTCATTTACGCCTTTAATTAATGTGTATTCAAAGCTGACACGCCTTCCTGTTTTTTTGCCGTAAGCAACACAAGCCTTCAACAATTCGTCAATATTATACTTGTTATTAACAGGCATTGTTTTTGAACGGATTTCATCATTAGGTGCATGAAGAGAAATTGTCAGTGTCAGCTGTAAATCCATATCCATTAAATCATAGATTTTAGGAACAATTCCACAGGTCGAAATTGTTATATTTCTCATTGAAATATTCAAGCCGTTTTCATTATTCACATTACTTAGAAATGCTTTAACATTGTCAAAATTATCAAGGGGCTCACCAATACCCATCATAACAATATGCGAAATACGAACACCTAAATCATCCTGTGCTGAATGAAGCTGGCTTTCAATCTCACCGGCTGTCAGATTTCTCTTAAATCCCGCAAGTGTAGATGCACAGAAGGTACACCCCATTTTGCAGCCAACCTGTGATGATACGCAAATCGTGTAGCCGTATTTGTATTTCATCACAACACTTTCAACATATTCACCATCATAGAGCCTGAACAAATATTTAACTGTTTCATCAAGCTTTGAAATATACTTATCCTCAATTTCACAGCTTGAAATGAAATAATTTTGGCTGAGTTTTGAACGCAAATCCTTGCTTATATTCGTCATTTCATCGAAAGTTTTTACTCCGTCACTGTGAAGCCATTTATAAATCTGTTTAGAACGAAACTTCGGCTGTGACATATCAGCCATAGCATTATTAAGTTGTTCAAATGTTAATGCTTTAATATCAGTCATCATTTTTAGTTAATACCGCAAAATAAAATCCGTCGCCGCCATTAATTGACGGAAAAATTGTTTTATCATATTCAAGTGTATAGCTTGGATTTTCTTTAAGAAAGGCAGTGACTACCTTTTCATTTTCTTTCTTATTAAGAGTGCAGGTTGAGTAAATCAATCTGCCGCCGTTTTTTAAATAAAGTGAAGATGTTTTAAGGATTTCAAGCTGAAGCGCAGGCAATGTCTTAACACTGTCCAAATCCTTATATCTGATTTCAGGCTTTCTTCTTACAATACCAAAGCCTGAGCACGGCACATCACAAAGAATTTTGTCAGCCTTCGGAATATGGTCATTATAAACAGATGCATCATTAACACCTGTTTGAATCACATCAAGTTCAAGTCTATTGGCACTTTTTTTAACAAGCTCTGCCCTATGCTCATACAAATCAAATGCATAGAGTTTACCGCTGCCATTCATACCCTGAGCAATAGTAAAAGACTTGCCGCCGGGTGCAGAACAAAAATCAATAACTACATCATCAGGCTTTGCATCAAGTGCTTTTGCACAGCAATAGCTTGATAAATCTTCAATGTAAAAAAGACCATTTTTAAATGCACGGCTGTTATTAAAATCAATACTTGAATTGATTAAAACAACATCATCGAAAACTTCACATTCAATCCCTTCATCAAGAAGCTCATAGCAAAGCTCGCTTGCATCCACAAACTTTGAATTAGGTATTGCAAAAATAGGAGGTCTTTCATTAAGCGCAGGCAAAAACTTATGAACAGCCTCTTCACCATACTGCTTAGTCCACATATTAATCAGACATTCAGGCACTGAATATTTAATGGAAGGATCTGTAATATCTTCCCTGTTATCATCAATTTTATGTAAAACAGCATTAACAAGCTTTGAGTAATAATCCTGTTTTATATCGTGTGTCAGTTTTACGCTTTCATTAATTGCAGCACTGTTTGGCACCTTATCCATAAACAGAAGCTGATATGCACCTAACCTGAGTATGGTAAGAACTTTAGGCTTTGGTTTTGATGTGAGATATTTATTGATATAGTAATCGAGGGTCAGCTTTCTTTCAACAACACCATAAACAAGTGCACTTATAAAGGCTTTGTCATTTTCAACATCCTTCAGTGCATTGTCAACAGCAAGATTTGAATAAGTGCTGTCATAAAATATTTTGTGCAAAGTTTCAAAGGCAATCAGTCTTGCATTTTTCATATTATCTTCTATTCCTACTAATAACTACAATTAATCTGTACAGAACAGCAAGAGCAGATGTTAATGCCGCAACATAAGTAAGTGCTGCTGCGGATAATACACTCTTTGCACCTGCGTATTCATTTGAATCTAAAAAGCCGTTTGACTCAATAGTATTCAGTGCTCTGCGTGATGCATTAAATTCAACAGGCAAAGTAATAAGCTGAAATAACGCAACAGCAGCATACAGCACTAAACCGATATAAATTAATGTATCACTGTAAAGCAGCATACCAAAAACAGCCAACGGAATGCCGAGCCAAGAACCAATCCTTGTTGCCGGGATAACGGCATTACGAATTTTAAGAGGAAAATAGCCTTCTGCATGCTGGCATGCATGACCGGCCTCGTGACAGGCAATGCCGATTGCAGCAACGCTTGTTGATGAAAAGACACCCTCACTAAGACAAATTTCCTTAGTTTTCGGATTATAATGGTCAGTAAGATTTCCGGATACCCTTTTGATTCTCACATCATTAACGCCGTTTATTTTCAGCAGCTGATATGCAGCATCCGCACCTGTCATACCTCGGCTGCCTCTTACACGTGAATACTTATTAAAAGCAATATTCACCTTCCATTGACAGATTGCTGCAAACAAAACAACAGGTATCATGATAAACCCTGTTAAATAATAAGTAAAATATGCGCCCATATCATTCCCCTGCAATTGTGCCTAAATCAATTTTATTGCCTGCCAAAAATGACTTAACATCCATTTTCTTTTTACCCTGTGCCTGAAGTTCTAAAATATCAACACAGTTTCCATCACCACAGCAGACAGTAAGTACACCTTTATTATCAACAATTTCACCGGGCTTATTACCGCATTTTTTTGACAAAACAGTTTTGTGAACTTTATATTCCCTGCCATCAATAATTGTCATAGCACAAGGCCAGGTCTGAAGACCTCTAACAAGATTATGAACTTCAAGAGCTGATTTGCTCCAATCTATAGGGCTGAGTGCCTTTGTTATCTTTTCTGCATGGGTAGATAAAGCGTCATCCTGTACAGTATATTCAGCAGTACCGTTTTCAATTGAATCAAGTGCTTTAATCAAAGCCTCTGCACCAAGCACCGCTAATCTGTCGAAAAGCTCTGCAGAAGTTTCATTTTCACTGATTTCAGTTTTTTCAACGAATATCATATCACCGGTATCAATACCCTCAGCCATTTTCATAATGGTAACACCTGTTTCTTTGTCACCATTAATCACAGCCCACTGAATCGGTGCCGCACCGCGATATTTTGGCAGTAAGGATGCGTGAACATTTACACAGCCGTATTTTGGTAAATCCAAAATTCTTTTGGGTAATATTTTACCATAAGCAACCACAACCATAATATCAGGCTTTAAGCCTTCAATTAAATCAAAAGCATCCTCTGTTTTTAAAGAATTCGGCTGATATACAGTTAAGCCGTTTTCAACCGCGAATGCTTTAACCGGCGGAGGCGTTAACACCTGCTTTCTGCCAACAGGCTTATCAGGCTGTGAAAACACACCGACAATATTATGATTTGATTTATATAATGCTTCAAGAGTAGGTACAGCAAAATCCGGTGTACCCATAAAAACTATATTCATTCAATCACCATTAACTATTAAGAGTTTCGCCTTCAATTATGTGTGAGGTGAATAAGATACCGTCAAGATGGTCAATCTCGTGGCAAAACGCTTTTGCCTTTAAGTCCTCACCGGTAAATACCTGCCATTTGCCGTTTCTGTCCTGCGCTTTTACCTGAACTCTTTTAGGTCTTCTTGTATTAGCCCATTTGCCCGGTAAAGACAAGCAGCCCTCCTGTGAAATCTGTTCGCCCTCTGCCAATGTGATTTCAGGGTTGACAAGCTCCATAGGACCTTCGCCGATATCAATAACGACTACTCTTTTTAATATACCAACCTGTACAGCAGCAAGACCAACGCCGTTGCCATCATACATAGTCTCCTTCATATCATCAATAAGCATTGCAAGCCTATCGTCAAATTTTTCAACAACTCTGCTTTTTTTATTCAAAATAGGGTCGCCAAGCTTAACTATATTTCTTAACGCCATTTCATATTCTCCTAATTTAAACTATATGGATTCAGGTCAAGTGATACCTGAACATCCTTGTATTCTTTAATTTTACTTAATTTAATTAAAATATCAGTAAAAAGTTTACGAATTTTTTTTGAATTTTTACACTTAATGGACAGCCTGTAACGATACTGATTGTTAAGCTTTGAAATTTTTGCAGGACTTGGTCCAAGTACAATCAGCTTCTGGCTGTTATCTGCATTAAGCTCCTTTAATATATCAAAAAAAGCTTTAGCACAAAGTGCAACAGTATTTTCATTTTCACCGACAAAGGATGCCGAATAAATGTCGCAGTAAGGCGGATAAATCATTGCCTTTCTCAGTGAAATTTCATTATTATAAAATGATTTGTAATCCTGATGGGCAGCAAACTCAAGTGTGGGATTAAAAGGATTGATAGTCTGAATAACAGCTTTTCCCTTGTCGTCACGTCTGCCGCTTCGTCCGATAACCTGTGTGATCAAATCAAAGCATCGTTCACTGCTGTTATAGTTTTCATCATAAAGTGAGTTATCTGCATTAACAACACCGACAAGTGTAACATCGGGGAAATCAAGACCCTTTGCCACCATCTGAGTACCAATTAAAATATCATACTCGTGATTTTTAAAGGAATTGAACAGCTTGTCATGGCTGAATTTTGAGGAGGTAGTATCTGCATCCATACGAAGAATTTTCGCCGCAGGAAACAGAGCCGATAACTCATCCTCAATTCTTTGTGTACCATAGCCGCTATATCTTATATTTTCACTGCTGCATTCAGGACACTTATTATCAAGCCTTTTTGTGTAACCGCAATAATGGCACACAAGTCTATTATTGTAGCTGTGATAAGTCAATGAAATAGAACAGCTTGGACAGGTTATGACATTACCGCAATCCGTACAGGCAATGAACGTATTATACCCACGTCTGTTAATAAGCAGAATAGCCTGCTTGTTATGATCAAGTGTTTCCTGCAGACATTCCCTTAATTTGGACGAAATCGGTGTTTTATTACCGTTCTTCATTTCATCCTTCATATCAATTGTAACAACATCCGGCAACTTTGAATCGCCAAAGCGTTCGTCAATTTCACATAGCTTGATTTTGCCTGCAAGTGCATTTGAATAGCTTTCAAGACTTGGTGTGGCAGATGTCATCAGAAAAAGTGCTTTATTGTATTTTGCCCTGAAATTAGCAACGTCTTTCGTATTGTACCTTGGAGTACGCTCGCTTTTATAAGTATTCTCCTGCTCCTCATCCATAACAATAAGACCAAGATTATGAACAGGAGCAAAAACTGCACTGCGTGTTCCCACAACAATTTTAGCTTCTCCACTATCAATACGCTTATATTCATCATTACGCTCACCAAGTGATAAGCCGCTGTGAATAACTGCAATTTTGCTGCCGTATCTATTATGGAAAATTGACAAAGCCTGTGAGGTAAGACCTATTTCAGGAACAAGAACAAGAACATCCCTGCCCTGTTCAATCACTTTATCAATCAGCTTCAAATAAACCTGTGTTTTACCGCAGCCTGTTACACCGAAAAGCAAACCATTTCCACCGTCACCATTTACCATTTCAAGAAAGGTTTCATAAGCTTTATTCTGCTTTGGTGACAATTCAATATCTGACTTAACGATTTCTGTATTTGAGACAGTATAAGGCGTTCTGTAAATCTGTTTATCAAAAAAAGAGATTACCCCATACTTTTCAAGATTATTTAAAACGCCTTTACCTACGGAGCAAAACGCACAAATTTCATCAACACCTGCAGTACCGATATCAAAAAGAAGATTGACAACGCTTCTTTGTTTAGGTGTCAATTTAGGCAAATCACGCTCATTTTCAATAAGCAGTGTTGCCATTTTAGACGATTTATCGCCAACCTTACCATATCCCCTTGGCAGCATTTGTCTTAAGCAGTCAAAGGTAGTGCAAAAGCATCTTTCCTTAAGCCAAAGAGCAAGTGACACCATTTCTTCGCTGAGAACAGGTGCTTTACTAACAACAGAATTTATTTCTTTAAGCTTTGAATTGATTGCAGTATATAATTTTACAACCATTCCCTCACGAAGCTTATTACCATTACCAAAGGGTACTTTTACCATCATACCAACCTTGAGAACAGAAGAAAGCTCATCGGGAACATAGTAATCATAATCACTGTCAATGTTGAAAAAAGCCTTTTCAACTGCAACAGTTGCAATAAGCCTGTTCATTATTTTGTATTGATTTCTTCAGGCTCTTCAATCACATACTTGCCATCAAGAATTTCATCAATAGCGGTTGACACTGTTTTTACATCAACATGCTCTTCTCTTGCAATTGCCTCGTCACGAATTTCTCTTGCTCTTTTAGCAGTGCCTACAACAAGGCTATAACGGCTATTGCAGTTCTTTAATAATTTTTTTAAATCTGGATTAAACATAATAATTCTCCTTATAACATTTAATTATGCACCGCGTTTTTCAAGCTCAGTGCTAAGTATTTTATTAACATTATCGACACACTCGCTCAAGTCGTCGTTAATAATCTGATAATCATATTTATCTTTATAGGATAATTCAACCATAGCAATGTCGAGACGACTCTTGATAATATCGACATCATCACTATCACGACCCCTCAGTCGCTTTTCCAGTTCCTCAATACTTGGAGGAAGAAGAAAGATTGACAGACAATCTGGATAAAGCTCCTTAATCTTTTCAGCACCGTTAACATCAATAATCAAAAAGCAAACCTTACCATTTTCAATTGCCTTGTTGATACCGGCAACAGGTGTTCCGTAATAACAACCATTATAGTTGTTAAATTCAAGAAGACCATTACTATCAATCATATTTTTAAATTCAGCTTCACTGACAAAGAAATAGTTTACTCCGTCAACCTCGCCAGTTCTTGGCATTCGGGTAGTGGCTGAAACTGACTCAACAACATCATCACGGATTTTGCAAAGTTCTTTAAAAACAGTATCCTTGCCGCAACCACTCGGTGCTGAAAATACAACAAGCATTCCTTTATTCATCAGTATCAACCTCCTTGCCAAATTTAGCAGAAATCTGCTTTAAATCAAGATATGAAAGCACAACATTATCACTATCGGTAATAAAAACACTCATCGTTTTTCTGCCGTGTGTGGCATCAATCAGTGTGCCGTTTGCCTTGCTTTCACGAACAATTTTCTTTACCGGTGCAGACTCCGGTGAAACTATTGTAACAATCCTGTCTGCATTAATCAGATTGCCAAAACCAATATTAATTAAATTCATAACTTACTCTATATTCTGTATTTGCTCTCTGATTTTTTCGATTTCAGCCTTCATATCAACAACCTTGCGAGCAATTTCAACGTCATTGCACTTTGAGCCGATTGTGTTTGTTTCACGATTGATTTCCTGAACTAAGAAGTCCATTTTTCTGCCGATAGCTTCATCACTTTCTAAGAACTTTCTAAGCTGCTCAATATGAGAACGAAGTCTTACTGTTTCCTCTGCAACGGCAACCTTGTCAGCATAAATTGCAACCTCTTGAATAATTCTGTTTTCATCGAGTGAAACATCACCGATTAAATCGTGAACTCTTTCAATGAGTTTATCGTTATACTCTTTAACGGTCTGCGGAGAGCGTTCCTCAATAAAGGAAACCGTGTCAAGAATGAACTCAGAACGAGCAAATACATCGTCAAACATTCTTTTGCCCTCAACACTTCGCATTTCAATGAACTTGTCAATGGCTTCATCTGCAACAGATTTAACCATCTGCCAGATTTTTTCCTCGTCCTCTTCAGCCTTTTTAACTACCAGAACATCCTGAAATCTGCTGATTGTTGATGCACCGAAATCTTCTTTTAAATCATATGTGGAAGAAAGCTCTCTTAAAGCTTTAACATAGGCAGAAGCTAAGGTGTTATTAACAGCAACCTCGGCTGCTTCCGTATTAAGTGCTTCAATACCGACAAAGCATTCAATTTTACCGCGTGAAACACGACTGTTAACATATGACTTGATTTTATCATCAATAAAACCATATTGTCTTGGACAGCGTGAGTAAAACTCAAAATATCTGTGATTAACAGATTTAAGCTCAACAGTGATTACATAACCATCAAGCTCTGCAACCGCTCTGCCAAATCCTGTCATAGATTTAACCATAAATATACCTCCTAAAGAATTCTGCCGATGTGATTTTAATTATCAAATCATCAGCAGTGATTGATATATATTATATTAATACTTAACTTTCAGGTCAATGGTTTGTTAACAGTTTATTTACAAAATTCATAATAAATTAAAAAAGACAGTGGTGTTACCCACTGTCTTTTTATTTAAATTTTAGAATTCCGGATCAAGGTCATCAATTTCAATATCCGGAATTTCCATACTGGTAGTTACCACAGAGGCACTACTCAGCTTAAACAAATCAACCTCAACCTCAGGAGGTAAATAATTCTTTTTCAATTTTACAACCCTCCAATTTATACGTCAAGATAATCTGTTGTGTTAATCTGGTATGTTTTACCATTAAATTCATAACTGAATGAATATGTTACATAAGCCTGAATATCATACGGAGCATTTGAATACTTTGCAAATGATGTTTCGCTGAAGGTCATTGCGAACTGACCTGAAACTGCCATATTCGTAGCCGGGAATTTCTTTTCAGCATTTGAAGTAGTATTAAATACACTTAAACCATAAGCTCTGATGTCATTCTCACTTTCAGTACCATTTGTTACACGAAGAAGAATTCTTCTTCCATCAAGATCATCACTTTGCTTGTAAATAAATGGTGCCTTGTTATCAAGCTTAAGCTTTAAGAATTCATCATCAGTCATTCCGTTATCAGTTGTATTTGTAAACTGACACATATCAGCAGCAGTAAGCTCTTTGTCGTCAACATAGTACTTGCCGTCCTGCTTTGTAACTACTGTATAATTTTCGTCAGCAATCGCAACAAATGTATATTTCTTGTTGTAGCTTACGATCTGATAACCTTCCGGTGAATTGATTGCCCAAGCAGCAAATTCATCATCACTGATTGAAGTTGAAACGTTAACCTCAAAACCGGAAACAGCAGTGTTGCCTGTGAGCTTATTGCCGGTCATTGTATTTCCGTCTGTAACAGTAACTGTAACTGTTGGAACAGATTCAAATACCGGCTGGGCAGTCCATACGTTATCACCATTATCTATGAATTTCCATTCGATAAATGTATAGAACGGCATCTTAGGCTCGGTAAGATCTGCCTTTGCTGTTTCAAGATCTGCAGCATAAATAACATCGAATACATTGCCATAACCATTGTATGCCTTAAGAATTACACCTGCTTCTCTTGTTTCAGCTGTATTAATCTCTGCTGTTACCTTCATATCACAGTCAGCCTTGCGAAGCATATTTGCACCTGTATAAGCTGATACTCTGTGAGTAGAAACCGGTGTTACATCCTCACCATTTATGAACTTATCAACGTCACCCTTATTAAACTGCTGAACAAGCCATGTTACAGACGCATTTTCATCAGCACCTGTAGCAAAATCAAACATTTCGCCATAATAATTTTCTGACTTCTGATTAACCATTACCGGTGTTGAATCACCATTTTCATCAATAGTCTGAACTGTAAGATATGCAGTGTAACGGTTAACAGCAAGATCATTAAGCTTTTCAAGAAGTTCAGTTGTTAACGGATCGGTTTCATCTTCTGCAGTTGCACAAAGCTTTGTTCCTGCAGCAATGTTTTCACCGGTTGCTGCATTATATTTAGCAGCAATTTCATCTGTTGTAAGAACATATACAGACGGCTGTGACAAGTCAGCGCCTGTGCTGAGCTGGTTAACAAATGCATCAAATTCTGCAAGGGCTTCAGGCGTATATCTGTCACGCTCCATTGCCTTAACAACAGCTTCAGCAGCATTATAGCTTTCGTATCTTTCATCCTTATCACAATCCTTAAGCTCTGTTGCCTTAACTACTTCCGTATCATCATTAACTAAAATCTGATCAGCTGAAAGTGTATTCATATCCGGCTCTGCATAAGTATATACCTTATTGTCCAAAACAATTGTTTCAGGTGCAAGTGTTTCATACTTAGCATTACCTTCAGTATCAATTTTATCCTGTGCAGATTTGGTTACGGCGTTATCCATTTCAATCCAGCTTGACATAGTCTTAATCTGAACTGTTTCACCCTTTTCATTCTCGCCGTAAATACCCTTGTTTACTAATGGTGTCTTTTCGTCAATCTGAGCCTGAAGTTCTGTTGAGTCAACAACAGGCATTAAGTTACGCTTATAAGCATTAACAACATCAAGAAGAGTAGCATAACCTTCACCTGATAATGAAGTAAGTCTCCAGTACTCTCTCTCCTCTTCAGGATTATCCTCAACAAGATAATAATCAAAGTACTTTGATACCTCATCAAGAGTATTATTCAAAGCAGCTACAGTTTCTTCTGTATGTGTACCCTCTTCAGCAATTTCAATTGCTAAATTCTTTGCATCTTCAACAAACTCACTGTACTGAATGAATTCATCCTTAGTGAACAGCATATCATATGCTTTAAGAATATTCTGAATTAATTGAGCCTGAACAGGGTCAGTATGGGTTGTTTTGTCGCCGAAGATGTTTTCGCCTTCCTCATCAACATAGATTAATGCATGATGATCACCATCCGGAGCCACAGCATAAGCAACCTCATACTCCTTAGTTAAACCGTCAGTATCAACATAGGTTGTATTATAAGGATTTTCAATGAAGAAAAATGCCTGAGCAAGAGTTCTGATATAAGCTCTGTAGGAAGCAGCTGAATAGTCACTACCAACAAGATCTTCACCAGGAACAATATCCACTATTCTGTCACCTTTGGTGATGACATTCATCTTCTTATTAGCGAAGGTTTCAACGAATTCACGAACCGCACCCTTATCACAAGTGCTTACACCGATATTATAGTAAGAATAAAGCTCCTCACTGGTGTAGTTTGAAGAAACAAGATTCTTCCACCAGCTGTTCAAGCCCTGCTCCATAATAAAGTTGGAGGACTTTTCAGCTGCGTATTCATCTGAAGGATCGGCAAGCGGCATTTTTGCAACTGTATCTTTACCAGTAAGTATAATCTGACCATTCCATGTATTAGTCGATGATTGTGTCTGTGCAATCTGAGGGAATGCTGGTACAAGACCGGTCTCATAGCTTGAATCAGAATAGCCGGGAGTTGTTATAGAACCACTCATTACCCTACGTCCGTTTTCACCAATCAGATAATCGTGTTTTTTATCTATGCTATCTTTTAATGCTGTATCATGAAGCATAGCACTTGAATCAGATGAAACAGAAATATTTGCAGTTAATCCTGTACGGTTATTCATAAATGATGTACCATACTGAGAATCGGTTTTTGGCTTCCAGTTAACATTAAATGCCTGATATTTAATTGAGAAGCCTGTAGGTGTGCCATTTGAATCACGATTAATAATCTTATTATCAGGATCAGAATAATCTACATAATAATCTGCCTGAATAACAGCTGAAGTATTTGAATACCAGCCGTCCTGATTATCATTGTGCTCAGCAACACCACAGGAACCGGCATTAACACCGACTGATTTATCCATATCATCAAACTGACTCCAAATCAATTCAGGTGTTTCATAATTAGCATCATTTGTTGATTCCGGATTTTCACCGAACACAGGAGCATATCTGTATGTACCTGAATCACGGATAGGTGATGTTGTGAAGTTAGCATGAGGAGATTTTACAACCTCAGAAATAAGCTCAGTAGCTCTACCCTCAGAACCAATAAATCTTGTGAAAAGACCTGTAGAAATTCTCTTATCATTACCAACTCTATCGTTCTGGTTTCTCATAAACTGAAGTGTATGAGCCATTGCCGGATTTGGCTTTACAAATGGGAATTCAAACTCACTGTATTGCTTTCCATCTGTTCTGTCAGTATAAGTTATGATAAGAACTACACCGTCAGTGCTATAAGCATCATCCTGCTCATTGTATTTGAAGTAATTTGAAACATAGCCGGTAAGAAGATATTCGCTATATTCTCCTTCTCTCTTAGCTTCTGATAAAAGCTTGCAGGACATACTTGAACCAGTACAGCCGGTTTCAGCACAGTTCGCTTCATCTGAGAAGCAATAGATAGCTGTTGGATTTGTAGTATCGATATAGTAAGGATATTGAACTCTAATCTTTGTTGCTCTCTCACCAACATCATGATTAACCTGATCATAGTCAAGAGAATCAGAAATTTCCTGACCGAACTTATAGAAAGAATCATTTGATGCGTGAGTGTAGATAATCTGATCCATATCTACAATATCACCAGCAGGTGCAACATTATTTACATCAGGAAGCTCCTGACTCTCATAGCACCAGATGTTCTGGCCGTATGCAGCACTTGTTGCATCACAGTTGACAAGACCCAACTCATAGACAGTTTTACCATCTCTAATCTGAGTAGCTACTGCAGCCTCACGTACAATCTGACCATCTGCATTCTTCAATCTTACGTAAGCCTTGCCATTATTTCTGATAATTTCAAAGTCATAATTGAAG
This sequence comes from uncultured Bacteroides sp., assembly GCA_964396885.1. Lineage (GTDB taxonomy): Bacteria > Bacillota > Clostridia > Oscillospirales > Acutalibacteraceae > Eubacterium_R. The sequence continues at coordinate 13,660 of CAYNGP010000045.1, forward strand.
AGTGTGCCATCAAATTCAGAGCCGTATAATACACCTGTAGTATTACTTTCAGCAATCATTCTGAATGTGTAAAGTCCGTTATAAGTATTGTATGCTAAGCCAATATCAAATCTGTTACCGGAATAAACACCCTGTAAATCATAAGCAGTAAGTCTGCCCACATTAAGTGAGTCAGTACCATTATACTTTAATGGGAATGCTACAGGCCAACCACTTTCAGTATAACCAATCAAGTTAAGAACTGTGTTGTTACCTGACAAATCACTCTGTCTTGTAGCCATTGCACCGTCTTCATTGGCAACCATATTTGCTTCTTTTGTAGCAAGAGGACGTGAATGAACTGCATTGACTGTTACAAGCTCACCATTAGCATTCTCTGCCATAAATACAGAGTTATGAGCTGTACCTGAATTAATCCAGTTGTTACCATAAATTAAGTATGATGACATAAACTGGTTACCACGTCTTTGATCAGACTCATTTACTGTAGTTAAAGCACTTACATTGTTAAGACCAACATAAGGGCCTTCAGGACTCTTAGAACGGAAAACACGCTGTGTATAGTTCCAGCCGTTACCGCCATAAGCTACATATAAATAGTAATATCCGTTATCATATTTAACGAATGCACCTTCACCGCTGCCGATACCTTCTGTTGTTGTAATCATAACAACTCCGCCATCGTCGAGTGAAGCATTTTTATCAGCAATAAGCTTTGCAGCTCCGCCCTTAGCAGTACCGTCTGCATTAAGCTTCTTTAATGCGATACCGCTCTGATATGAACCATAAACAAGGTAAAGTGTTCCATCTGCGGCATAAAATGTTGCAGGGTCGATAGCGTTAACGCCAGCCTGATTTCCATTCCAATCCTTGTTTGGATCATACTGGCTGCGAGCAATTGTTGTAATATTTGTGTAAGGACCTGTGATATTATCACTTGTTCCCATAAAGATTTCTGACTGGAACGCACCCCAAGCAGAGGTTGAACCATAGTAGCACCACGTATTAAGTGTGGTATTGTACATTACATGCGGTGCCCATACAAGGTAACCAGCACCAGGGCAGCCCTGTGATGAAGCAGCAGCATAGCTAAGAGGACCTGAAAGTGCTGATCTGTAATCTGAACCAAAGAGCTGCTGGTTCTGATAACCACATCTGCCGGCTGAGTCACCAACTACGGTCCACTCATAACCATTGTCTGAGTGATATACTGTCATACCTGTACCGAACATATAATAATCAATCTTGCTATATGAAGTACCAGGGTTAGCATCCATATACTCCTGACCAACTGTTTTGCCGCTATCAAGTGTATAAACTGTTACAGCTGTTGGGTCATGAGCAGTTGCATTCTTATTTTGTAAATCAGCATACTGGTCAGTATACATATTATTGATATCAACCTGCGTTAATACTTCAGTATAAACACGAACATCGTCAATATATGTATCATAAGTATTTGCCCAGTAGCCTCTACCGTTGTCACCGATAGTAAGAACCGTATCATCTCTTGTTATAAAATTAAGGATTTTATTAGCTAATGTCTTTGAATTACCGAAGTAACCGGTTACACCATTTATTTCAATTTCATGTGGTTCACCGTTAGTATAAACAGTTACGTTATCAGAAGCAGCATTCGGGTCAACAGTAACAACAACATTCATCCACTGGCCTGAGTAGTTACCTGCAGCATGCTGCGTATTATCCTGCTGGCTGGGATAAATATCCTGATACTGACCATCAGCCTGACGGAAGGTTGTTCTACCTGTCATTGAAGCAAGGAAATATTGACCATTATCATCCTTAGCTTTGAAACCAAGACCCGTATACCAGCCGGTGTTACTATCAATTTGATT
>CAYNGP010000046.1:0-15014 GCA_964396885.1 uncultured Bacteroides sp.
ATGTTGACATGAACGAGGAGCAGATTAGCGGACTTACAGAAAAAAGAGTTCGTGAAGAGGTTGCACGCGGTGTTCAGACAATTCAGTATCAGGTTGTAACTTTGCTTACTACAAACGGACAGGCTCCTTTTGTTACTGTGTTTATGTATCTGAACGAGGCGAATAATGAGCAGGAGAAAAAGGATCTTGCCCTTATTATTGAGGAAACACTCAAGCAGAGAATTCAGGGTGTTAAAAACGAAAGCGGTGAGTGGATTACACCGGCATTCCCAAAGCTTATTTATGTGCTTGAAGAGGATAATATTAAAGAGGAGTCACCTTTCTACTATCTTACAGAGCTTGCTGCAAGATGTACGGCAAAGCGTATGGTGCCTGACTATATAAGCGAAAAGGTTATGCTTGAGTTAAAGGGTGATGTTTATACCTGTATGGGCTGCCGTTCTTTCCTTACACCGGACAGATTTACCCAAAATGGTGTTGGCAACATTGCGAATGCTAAGAATTATGTTGAAGGCAAGAGAAAATATTACGGACGTTTCAATCAGGGCGTTGTAACACTTAACCTTGTTGATATTGCCTGCTCATCAGGCGGAGATATGACTAAGTTCTGGAAGATTTTTGATGAACGTCTTGACCTTTGCCACAGAGCACTTCAGTGCCGTCATAACAGATTGATGGGCACAATGAGTGATGCTGCACCGATTTTGTGGCAGCATGGTGCGCTTGCAAGACTTAAAAAGGGTGAAACCATTGACAGACTGCTCTTTGACGGTTATTCAACCATTTCACTTGGCTATGCAGGTCTTTATGAATGTACAAAGTATATGACAGGCAAATCACATACCGATGCTGACGGCGGCAAGCCATTTGCACTTTCGGTTATGCAGTATATGAATGACGCTTGTAATAAGTGGAAGAAAGAAGAAAATATTGACTACAGTATTTACGGTACTCCGCTTGAGTCAACGACTTATAAATTTGCAAAGCAGCTTCAGAAAAGATTTGGTATTATTCCCGGTGTAACAGACAGAAATTACATCACAAATTCATATCATGTTCATGTTGCTGAGGAGATTGATGCCTTCACAAAGCTTAAGTTTGAAAGTGAGTTCCAGGCTCTTTCACCGGGCGGTGCAATCTCTTATGTTGAAGTACCGAATATGCAGGATAATATCCCTGCTGTGCTTCAGGTAATGAAATTTATTTATGAAAATATTATGTATGCCGAGCTCAATACCAAGAGCGATTACTGCCAGTGCTGCGGTTATGACGGTGAAATTAAAATCGTTGAAAACGGTGATGGCAAGCTGATTTGGAGATGCCCTAAGTGCGGCAATGAGGATCAGGATAAAATGAACGTTGCCCGCAGAACCTGTGGTTATATCGGTACACAGTTCTGGAATCAGGGCAGAACGCAGGAAATCAAAGAAAGAGTTCTGCATTTATAAAATAATAAATAGGCTGTCTTTAATCAGACAGCCTATTGCCATATAATTATGAAATACGAGGTGAAATATGAACTACGGTGAAATAAAGAAAAATGATATTTCAAACGGAATCGGTGTTCGCACATCCCTTTTTGTGTCGGGCTGCAGGCACCACTGTAAGGATTGTTTTAATGCACAGACATGGGATTTTGGTTTTGGTGAGGCTTTCACTGAGCAGACAATGATTGAAATACTTGAGTCCTGTGAGCCTGACTGGATTAACGGACTTTCACTTTTGGGTGGTGAGCCCTTTGAACCTGAAAATCAGCGTGTGCTCCTTCCGTTTCTCTTGATGTTTAAAGATAAGTTCCCTGATAAAGATATATGGTGTTATTCCGGCTTTACCTTTGAGGAAATTAAAGGCAAAGTAAAAAGCAGGGCAAAAACCGATATATCAGCTGAAATGCTGTCGCTTATTGATGTTTTGGTTGATGGGCGTTTTGAGGAAAGCAAAAAGGATATTTCACTCAAGTTTCGTGGCTCATCCAATCAGCGTATAATCGATGTCAAAAAAACCTTATCAGAAAAACGAATCGTTCTTTATATGGAATAAGTAAGAAAGCAGTGGATTTTTATAATTTACTGCTTTTTTTGTTACCTTTTATGTTTTTCAGCACTATATAAGTGTAACAGCTTATATTGTTACAAATGCGAATAATTAGGAGGAAAAAATGGAAGGTAACTACTCTAAGGACAAATTGTCCCAAACAAAACTTTGGAAAAAGCTGTTAAGCATTTTCCTTGCGGTGATTATGGGCTTTTCAACCTTTATTGCAATGACATTCAGTAATCTGTTTTTGTCAGATTATGTTGATTTTATGTCACTCATTAAGGCAGAAGCAGCAATATCACCTGTGCCGCTTTATTACAGGTACGGCGAGCTGGTAGGTCTTTATACGCTCGACTACACAAACAGTGCTGAAATTCAGTACAAAATAGGTGAAGATGGTGAATGGACTGATTATTCAGTGCCGTTTTCAATCCCTGCTTTTACCACAACAAAGGTCTATGCTCGTATCGGTGAGGACGGCAAAATCACTTATCTGAATGTATCAACATCCAACGAGGCTATCGGTGTGTATACCGAGGGAAATACTGATTTTGAGTTTTCTTATAATAATATTGATTTTGGTTATACAAGAATTTATAACAGTGCCGATAAAGACTGGTTTGAATCCATTCACAGTAGAGTATTGGTAACAAACAGCCGACTTGAGGTTCAGCTGCCTGATAGCTCAAAATATCCGATGATCAAAAAAGATGCAGATACTTATGTTGATGAGCTTAACGGCTACGTGCTCACAAAAACAGATGACAATTATATCTTTGATGACGGTGCTTATAAATATTATTTTGAAATCAAAGCACTTCAGAGTGTGGCATATCTCAGTGCGATTGAAGATTATTACGGCAACAGGCTAAATCTCAGCCGAACAACTAATTCTGAGGAAATCTCAATTTCCGACGGTGCAGGGCGTTCCTTTGCCTTGTCAGATTACCGTGCGATTGAAGCACCTGACGGCAGTGATGCAAAATACTACAGTGTTAAGGAAATAACCGACCCTAACAACAATAAGCTTGAATACACCACAAAGCTTGGCAGATATATTAAAGTCACCGACCAGGCAGGGGTTATTCTGGGTCAGTATGAATATAGCAGTGAAACCACTGATTATACGCTTATCAGGAGTATGGACAAGTCCATAAGCTACTATGATAACGGCAGAGTTAAAAGCGTTACATATGACAACGGCTCATATATTAAATATACTTATGACGATGAGCATATGACCTATACAACATTGACCTCAAGCGGCGAGGCTACTAAAACTGTATATAACGATGCTTTTCTGCCTGTTGAGTATACAGACGAGTATGGTCAGACGACATCATATACTTATGACAGCCGTTACCGTGTTGTTACTGAAACGACAGACGGCTCAACCACAACCTATACCTATGACAGTATGGGGAATATTATTTCAGCCGTAACAGATGATGACGAGGCTGATAATACTTACTACACCTATGATGATAACGGAAATATTATCCGTGAGCAGACTGGTGACAGCTATAACTATTACACTTATAATGACAATAAAAATGTTTTAGTCAGTGCAACACTCAAGGAGGATTATGAGGGAGAAATTCCAACTATTTACAGTCCTGACTTGACTTGCTTTGATAAAACAGAGTATACTTATGATAGTAATGGTCGTGTTGTTGAGGAAAACAGCAGTTTCGGCTCTGTTTATAAATATGAATATGATGAAAGCGGTAATGTTTTAAAGGAAACATCTACCTCAATTGATGAGGATGAAACCACAACTACTGTTACATCCTATACTTATGATTCCTTAGGCAATGTCCTCAACACAACCTGCGATAAGGATACCGCATCCTATACCTATGATAATGCAGGCAGAAACCTCCTTGCCAAGGAGGGTGACAGTGTTACAAGAACACTTTATGATGACTATGGCAGAGTTGTGCAGGAAATCAGCACAGAGGACTATGACAGCACAAAAGACGGCTTGCCTGATGAAAATACTTATGCCGATTCAACAGCAGGGCAAACCTATGTTTATGCCGAAAACGGCAACCTTGAAAGTGAAACAAACCGCCTTGGTGTAACCACAACCTATCAGTATAATGATGTGGGTGCAAAAATCAAAGAAAGCTTTGATATTTACGAATTCAATTATACCGATAACGGTGATTTGTTAAATGTTAAAATCGGCGGTAATGAAACAATTTCATATACCTATGATAACAGCGGTAACCTTGTATCAGAGAATTACGCCAACGGCGATACTATTCGTTATGCGTATAACGATGATGGTTATATAACAGCACAGTACAGAGATGACAGCACCTCACCATATGTAACCTTTGTATATAATACAGAGGGCGAGCTCACACAAAAAATCAATTATGACAGTGACCTTAAATATGTTTATGGTGAAAATAGCAGTGTAGAGGTCTACAGAATGTCAGACAATGCGCTCATTCAGTCATATTCTGAGGTTGTTACAGAAGCGGATGAAGAGCAGGGCATTGAAGCACAGACTGACATTACAGGTTCACTTTTTGGAACAAGTTATCATATTGTTTCAAAGGAAAACAGCCTTTTCCATGCGGTGAATAGCACGAACAGAGGACCGAATTATACATCCACTGTTGATGAAAACGGAAAAATTACTTCTGATATAATTAAGAATGGTACAAGAACAATAATAACCTCAGAATATAATTATGATGATTCTGATAATATAATTGAAAAAGCAATGGTAACCGCAACTTCCGATACATCAGTGGTTAATGATTATGATGATAAGGGCAGAATAATCGGCACAGGCTATGGCGGAGCCTCACAGCGTTTTACCTATGATGATAACAGTCAGCTGATAAGTGCAAAAAACGGTTTTGGTGTATATCAATCCGATTATACTTATGACAGCAGAGGCAATGTAACCCTGCGTGAAACCTACGACCGCAACGGAGAATCACAAGGCGCAACAACCTTTACCTATTCAGACAGCGGTTGGAAAGACCTGCTCACACAGGTAAATGATGATACTTTAACCTATGATGCCAACGGAAATGTGCTTACCTATGGTGACAAAGAGTTTACATGGAATACAGGCAGGCATCTTGAAAGTATAACGGATGGTGAAAACGAATATACTTACACATATGATGAAGAAGGCATAAGAACATCAAAAACAGTCAATGGTGTGACAACCTATTATGCAACACAGGACGGTGTTATTCTGTCGCAAACAGACGGCACCAATACAATGCATTTTCAATATGATTCTTATGGTGTGCCGATGGGCTTGACCTATAACGGCAAGCAGTATTTATATATGACCAACCAAATGGGTGACGTTATCAGTATTGTTAACACAGGCCGTAAAGAGGTTGTGCAGTATGAATATGACGAGTGGGGCAATACCGTAGTTGTTACATTGCTCAATAATACTGACGAGGAAAGAAAACTCGCTGAGGCAAACCCTCTCCGCTATCGTGGTTATTATCTTGATACTGAAACAAATTATTACTATCTCCAGTCCCGCTATTATGACCCATCAATTTGTAGGTTTATTAATGCGGATGATATTAGTTATTTAAATATTAATGATTATAATGGATTGAATTTATTTGCATATTGTAGTAATGATGCTATTAATGATAGTGATCATACAGGAAATATGTCTGAAAAACAATTTCTTGGTATGATTGGTTTGGGAATGACTGTATATAATGGTCATATGTGTGTAAGATTATACACTTGGGGATTTTTGCATAAAACTAAAAATAAATATTACGATTTCTCTAAAAGTTGGAATTCTTTAATCGTTGATTTAATGAAAAAATCAACATTGATTTCTACTGTAGTTCATGAAATGATATATGATGCAAGAAGAAAAAGAAAATCCTCTTATACTAATTCAACATATTTTGATTTCTATTATTATCATAAAAATGTTAGTGATATTGATTTGATTTTATCTTTAGGCAAAGGCAGTTATATGACAATAACTGTAAAAAATGCTAATAAGGTTAAATCAGGAAAATACCAGTATAAGGTAACTTGTTCTTTGGAAAATGAAAATTTTGATTTTGCATATTGGACTAAAGATAATGCTCATAGCAATAATACGTTTATAAAATTAATTAATAATATAGGATTTTATACACAAAAAGTTGGGGTATTCGTTAAGTTTAAGTTTAAATTTAGCGTGAGTTATGATTATTGGTACAAAGGATAAATTATGAAAAAAGTTATATGTTTATTATTGACATTATATATTATTCTGAGCTGTTGTGCTTGTAAGGCAGAAATCGACATTGAAAATGAACCAAATTTACTTGCGGTTAATGGTGATTATGAGCATAAGTTGTTTGATAGCTGTGCTATTATGGGTGGAAGTATAAATGAATATATGTTGATATATAATGACAATATTGTGTATAAAGGCTCGTTTTATAAATATGCGTCTTTTGATAACCGATATGTTGCAATACACAATATGAATTTAGCGGAAGTTACCGATGATAGTGATAACTCAATAAAGTTTTCTATGGATACGGTTAAAGTTGAAAAAAACTGTTTTGTGATTTTCGATGCTGAAAATCAAAGCATAACGGAATTTGAAAGCATTGAAAGTTTTAATACTGAGTGCAAAGAAAACAACTTGAATTTTGACAACTGGTATTTCAGAGAAAATAAATCACAAAAAATACAAATAACAGACAACTGTTATATTGAAGATGCAGGTGATTATAGAGGTCAAATTCTATACTTTGATAATTTACCGGTTTTTGAAGGTATAATTTCATCATATGAATTTACAGATGATAACCTAACTTTTGAGTTTAAAATTGTTGATTCTGATTTTGGTCCTGAATTTCCGGAAAGAACAAATCAAAATCTTAATCTGAAAGAATTCCAAAGTTCAAAGAAATATCATGTTGAGGGATTATTATTTTATAATATGATTTATAAAGCCTATATTGTTTTCAATACAAAAACAGGTGAATTTAAAGAATATAAAAATAAAGCAGAGTATCTAAATATATAGATTATTCTACATAATCAGGGTGAGAAATCACCCTGATTTGTTTTTATATTTAATAGTTTATTTATACGATAAATATTGACATTGTCTTTCTATGTAAAGTATAATTTATAATTATTTAGGTAAAAAATAGTTACATAACAGATGGTGAAACAATGAAGACATTCACAAAAATAGTATGTGTGTTGATATGCATAATGGCATTAGTGATATTTATAGCGTTATTACCTATACATTATCAACATAATGATGCTTATATAGATTTATACAATAATAATGCAGAATTATTTAATAAATACATTAATTCAATTGACATAGAGCAAAATGAAGGAAATGTTGATGTTCCTGATTATTTAAAGGATATTTATGTTGATGAAATTGAAATTGATAATTCTTATGTTTATTTTTGGGTTAAATATGATACTCCTTATTATGGTGGAATCTATTATTCTGTAGAAGATAAGTATTCTGAAGAAACTCCAATGTGGGGCAACGATGATATTTATTACGAAAAATTTCATATAGTCAAAGGTAGTATACATGTCAAGGGCAAGCAAAACAACGGAAAAGATTGGTACGCTACGGAGAAAATTACTGATAATTGGTATTGTTTTGAGGTTCATATATAAATTGCTTTTCAGCCAGGGTGAGAAATCACCCTGGTTTGCTTTTTGTATTTTGTATTTAATAGTTTGTTTATACGATAAATATTGACAAATATTTACAAAGTAATGTATCATGATTATGCCGAGTGGGGCAATACAGTCATTGCTACATTGCTAAATAATACTGACGAGGAAAGAGAACTCGCTGAGGCAAATCCTCTCCGCTATCGTGGTTATTATCTCGATACCGAAACAAATTATTACTATCTCCAATCCCGCTACTATGACCCATCAATCTGCAGATTCATTAATGCGAATGATATTAGTATTTAAATATTAATGATTATAATGGTAATCAATACTTGAATGGTAAAAGGCAATATACATCGATTAAGGATATTTACAACGATAATTATTATAAAAATATGATTGTAAAAGTTTGTGTTTTAAGGTAGGTTTATATGAAAAAAGCATTATTCATCGGGATTATTTCTATTTTATTAGCAACTTTATTAGCAATAATTTTGTTTGCATTCTGCAGTAATACAATGAAACCTCCCGCAGAAAAAGTTAATTTTGATATTTTGAATATTTCTGATGCAACCAAAGAGGATTTTGAAAAATACAATTGTGCTTTTTCATCGGGAAATGTAGAACTCTATACCGAAAACTATAAGCTCGTAAAAGTAAAATATAGATTTACAAATAACAATGATTTTTCGGTATGTATTTTTAACGAGAAGGTTGTTAAAAATGATGATTGTTATTTGATTGAAAGTTGTATTGATTTAGAACCGACTTATGATATAAGTTCCAATAGTTCTTTGGACATTGATGTATATGTATACGTTAATAAAGATATATCGAAAACAGAAAATATGATTGAAATTTTGAAAAATATTTATAAAACATTTACCGTTGTACGAGTCAAATGAGTTTATGAGTAGCCCGGAGCAATATTGCTCCGGGTTTTAAATGTTCAAATCTAATGAAATATTGACAAAAATTTGCAAAGTGTTGTATTATGATTATGACGAATGGGGTGATACAATGAAAATAGATAAATCAAAGATAAACCATATCGTGGCATTAGCATTAATAGCTATGTTTATTTTTGTTTTCTATTCGTTTGACAACATTGCCAATTATATTAAATATGATTTTATTTCAGAAATTTTATTTTTATTGCTTTATATTTTCTTTCTTGTGTTTATATCTCTGTATACGCTTAAAAACCATTTAAAAATAGAATTTGCAGTTTTTCTCATTTTCTCTCTGGTTATTTCTAATATACTGGTAATTGAGTTTTTCTTGTTTATTGGTAATCCATTTGGTTTGAGTCAAAAGGCAGAATATTATATGAATCATGCTTTATTCGATCTTTTTGAGCCGTATGATGTGGCACCATCAATATTAGGAAGATTAGTTTTGCATATTGCACCAATTATTCCGGTTATAATATGGATTGTTATTGGTGGCAAAGAGGGATTTTATTTTGCCAATAACACAAGGGATGATTAATACTCTATGCAGCCAGGGTGAGAAATCATCCTGGCTTGCTTTTTGTTTTAATAGTTTATTATACGATAAATATTGACATATTTTTGCAGTGTAAAGTATAATGAATATAAGATTATAATACGGTGGAGCAATTGGTATGAAATTTATTAAGAATCTCAGATTTGCTTATACTTATATTGTAGCTTCAATGTTTTCTTATTTTGCAGTATGGTTAAGCTCGGTGCTTTATTCATATAATTTGATTGATATAGATACAGAAATATTGTGCTTTATCATAAGTGTATTGATGTTTACAATTGTATTTGCCGTTTTTGGTGTGAAATATAAAGAAGATGCATTGGTTCCTGTTGTATTTATGATTGCAGTAAAATTATTGTTTATAATTTTTATGACAGTTTTTGAAGATTCTTTTATTAGCTTAATTATAATGTTTTTGGATATACTATTTACTTATACAAAAGATTTTATGTTTTATATATTAAATATTGATTATAATATATCAGCAGTTATTGCTTTTGTGTTCTCTTGTTTATATCCTATAATTATATTTGCAGTTTCAAAATCATTGACAAATATAATCAGGAAAAGAATAGAAAATAAAAAATATGAAAAAGCAGTATAGAAAAATTAAGCAGGGTGATTTTTCACCCTGCTTTTTTCATAACAACGTCAGGTTTTTCATACATATTATTGGTGATATGATGAAAAAAATGATGCACAGTAAAAAAGAACTTGACTATTTATTCGGAAAGCCACGGCTTGAAATAACCGGCGGTGAGTGTCTGGTTGATGGGCTTAAGAGTGTTGTTGAATACAGTGACACAAAAATTTCTGTCAGCCTTGGCAGTCAGATTATTGTATTTAACGGCTTTGATTTGAAAATCAACTCCTTTACAAAAGAGGGGGCAATTATTGAAGGAAATATTACATATATGGAGTTTTTGAGTTGATATATTTATTCAGATGGATTTTCGGGTATGTTAAGTTTTATTTTAAAAACGGTTTCAGTGAGGATTTTATAACCGATTGCTTTGCACAGGGTCTTGAACTCAGAGAGGTAGAGGACAAGGGTGAATATATAACGGCTGCTTGTAATTTGAAGAATTATAAAAAGCTTCACAGAATTGCATACAAGCATGGCGGTGTAGTAAGAATTATCAAGAAAAAAGGCTTGCCCTTTGTGCTTTTGCCGCTTAAGAACAGGTTTGGTTTTTTTGTGGGGATAATCTGCTTTTGTGCGATTATTTCTTTTTTAAATGCCTTTGTCTGGAATGTGGAGATTGTTGGCAATGACAGGGTTAGTGACACAACAATTTTGTCATACCTTGAAAACAATAATTTTAAATCAGGCACGATGTGGGGGAGTGTTGACAGAACAGATCTTTGCTGGAAAATGATGAGCGATTTTGAAGATTTTTCATGGGTTCACATTAATAAGTTCGGCACTACTGCAAGAATTGAGGTCAACGAAACAAGACAGCAGGATGCTGAAGCAGATGAGGATAAGCTGCAGGGTATAGGTGTGTTCAGGCGAGAGCTAAGCACCACTGTCAGCCGAGAGCAAAAGGATATTGCGGTTAAAGAAATCAAGTTATATTATAAATTAAACTTTTTTACTGCCGAGATACCATTGTATTTTAAAAAGCAGACAGGTGAGCAGTCCTATGACAGCTATAAATCTTTAGAAATAAAAGATGTTGAATTGCCTATCGGCTATACTAAAAGTGAAGAACGATTTTTTAAATCAACGTCTAAAACGCTTTCAGATGATGAATTAAAGGAGCTTGCAAAGAAAAGGCTCTATTATTTGGAACAAAGGGAGTTTGATGGCTTTGAAATTGTTAATAAAACCGAGCATTATGACCTGACTGATGACAAATGCACGGTCACCTGCTCATATATTATCAGAAGAAAATAATATTTACCTTGCAAGGTAATAATTGTTATGGTAAAATATTGACGTATATAAATAAGATTAAGGAGGTATTTCTATGCAAATGACTTTTCGTTGGTTTGGTGACAAGTTAGATACAATCTCACTTGACCAAATCAAACAAATCCCTGGTGTTGTCGGCGTAGTACCTGCTCTTCATTATCTTCCTGCAGGTGAGGCGTGGGAGATGGAAGACGTTCAGAAAATGTATGATGAAATTACTGCTGCCGGTCTTTCAATGGAATGTATTGAAAGTGTTAATGTTCACGAGGATATTAAGCTTGGTCTGCCAAGCCGTGACCAATTAATTGAAAATTATAAAAAATCAATCAAAAATTTAGCCAAGGTTGGTGTTAAGGTTATATGCTATAACTTTATGCCTGTTTTTGACTGGACAAGAACTGATTTGTATATGCCTCTCCCTGACGGTTCTACCTGTCTTTGCTATGACGGCAAGCAGGTTGAGGGCAAGTCACCTGAGGATATGTTTAAAGAGATTGACGATAACTCAAACGGCTACGCTATGCCCGGCTGGGAAACCGAGCGTATGGGTGAAATCAAGGAGCTCTTTGAAAAATACAAGGGTATAACTGCAGATGATTTGTGGACAAACCTTAAGTATTTCCTTGAGGCTATTATGCCGGTTTGTGAGGAATGTGATGTTAAAATGGCTATCCACCCTGATGATCCGCCCTGGAGCATTTTCGGTCTGCCGAGAATTATTACAGGCAAGGATGCTATTGTTAAGCTGCTTGAAATGGTGCCAAGCAAGTACAACGGCATAACTCTTTGCACAGGCTCACTGGGCGCAAGCCCTGATAACGATATGGTTGAAATCATTAAAGCAGCAGGTGACAGAATTTATTTTGCACATCTCAGAAATGTTTCAATCAACAATCAGTGGTTTAATGAAACTGCTCACGAAAGTGCAGCAGGCTCACTTGATATGTATGAAATTGTTAAGGCTCTGCAGGAGGTTGGCTTTGATGGTTATATCCGTCCTGACCACGGCAGAATGATTTGGGGTGAGGTTGCAAGACCGGGTTATGGTCTTTATGACAGAGCACTTGGTGTAAGCTATCTTAACGGACTGTGGGAAGCAGTAGAAAAATCAAGGAAGGAAAAATAATATGTTCAAACACGATAATTTAAAGGGCAAGGTTGCTGTTGTTACAGGCGGCGGCGGAGTTCTTTGCGGCTCATTTGCAAAAACACTGGCAAAGCAGGGCTGCAGAGTTGCTGTTCTTGACCTTAATGAAGCTGCAGCACAGGCTTGTGCTGATGAGATTAATGCTGACGGCGGTGAAGCAATTGCAGTTGGCTGCAATGTTTTAGAGCTTGAGTCAATGGAAAAGGCTCGCGAAATTATTACGGAGAAGCTTGGCACCTGCGATATTCTTCTTAATGGTGCAGGCGGTAACAACCCAAAGGGTACAACCACTAAAGATACACTTGAAAAGATTGACCTTGTTCAGAAGGATGAAAACATCAAAACATTCTTTGATTTGGATCCGAATGGGATCAGTTTTGTTTTCAACCTCAATTTCCTTGGTACATTAATTCCTACGCAGGTATTTGCAAAGGATATGGCTGAAAAGGAAAAGGGCACAATCATTATGGTTACATCTATGAATGCTTATCGTCCGCTTACAAGAATTCCTGCATATAGTGCGGCCAAGGCGGCTGTTAAGAATTTTACTGAGTGGATGGCAGTTCATTTTGCTCCGCTTGGAATCCGTGTTAACGCAATTGCTCCGGGCTTTTTCTCAACAAAGCAGAATGCAACTCTCCTTTGGAATGAGGATGGCTCACCAACTGAAAGAACAGGCAAAATTCTCGCAGCTACGCCTATGGACCGCTTTGGCGAGCCTGAGGAGCTTGACGGAACCTTGCTGTTCCTTTGTGACGAGGAGTATTCAGGCTTTATCACAGGTGTTAACATTGCAGTTGACGGCGGATTTAACGCTTATTCAGGTGTATAATTGATTTGTTTATAACGGGTACAGTTGGTTTTTATAATGTACCCGTTATTTTTTAACAAATATAATGAGGTGTATAATTATGTCAAAGGCTAAAAAAATAACCATAAGTGTTATTGCAATACTGCTGGCTGTTATCATTGCTGCAGGTGCTTACATAATGCTTGGTGTTGTCGGTATTGATGAAAAAAGAAGCTATGGCGAAAGTGCTGCAGTGAATGAAAATATCAATACGAATGTTACTGTTATTGATGATTTGGTTTCATATCAGAGTATGAACGGTTTTGGTGCATCTTCCTGCTGGTGGAGTCAGGATGTAGGCACTTGGGAAAACAGCAAGGAGATTTTGTCATACCTTTATGATAAAGAAAAGGGCATTGGCTTAAATGTTTACCGCTATAATCTTGGCGCAGGCTCAAAGGGTGACGAGCACATTTTAACCGAAAATCGTGGTACAGAATGCTTTTTGCAGGCTGACGGAAGCTATGATTTCACTGCAGATGCGGCTGCCCAAAAATGCCTTGCAGAGGCAAAGGCACTTGCAGGTGATGATTTAAGGCTCACTCTTTTTGTGAATTCTCCCCCTGTAAGTATGACTAAAAACGGACTTGGCTATGGTGATGCTATTAAGGAGGATGACCCTTGGGTAACGAATATTGATTCATCAAACTATCAGCCATTTGCTGATTACTGCTATAATGTTGCTGAGCATTTTGTTAATGAGGGATATAATGTAACAGATGTATCACCGATTAACGAGCCTCAGTACAGCTGGGCAGCGTGGTTTAATGAGGATGGTACTTTTTCAGTTAATCAGGAAGGCTGTCATTACTCAAAGACAGAGGCAAGGGATTTGTATAAGGTAATGGTTGACAAATTTGCAGATTCTGAGCTTGAGAAAAATAACGGTGTCAGAATTTCAATGTTTGAGTCAGGCTCAATGGAGGGAGATGGCTCAAGCTGTGCTGCATATATGGATTGTATCCTCGGAAAAGGTCCTAAGTATGTATTTAAAAACAAGGATTTAAGAGATTATTTTAATAATGTAAGTATGCATTCCTATTGGTCATCAACAGACACTAAGAAGGATACGGCTAATTATCTTGCGGATAAATATTCTGCCTACAACATCACTGCAAGTGAATATTGCCAGATGACTAATGATGAAAACACTGGCGTTTTTGACCTGATTTCAAAGGAAGAAAATGGAACAAACGGAATGAGTATTGAATACGGTGTTGCTATGGCAAAGGTTATTGTTGATGATTTGACAATACTCAATGCCAATGAGTGGGACTGGTGGCTTGGTTGTTCCTATGGTGTTTATCCTGACGGACTTGTTTATATTAACGCTGATAATCATAACGATATTCAGACATCAAAAAGATTATGGTGTCTTGGTAATTTCTCAAAATTCATTCGTGAGGGTGCAGTTCGTGTTGCATGCAGCTCAGGTGTTGAAGGTGTAGAAAGCTGTGCGTTCATCAATCCTGATGATACTACAACAGTGGTCTATGTTAATACTACAGTTAACGATGCCGTAACAAAGCTTAGTGCCGATAAGGATTATTCTGTTTACACGACAAGTGAAAAGTATGATTTAGAAAATACTGCAAACGGCACAGCAGGTGATGTTGATGTTGAAATCCCTGCAATGTCCGTTGTTACAGTAAAATTTTAACCACAAAAATGCTATCGATTTATCGATAGCATTTTTTATAGGATACAGCATAAATAATCATGCTTTTATTTTTGTATATGTTATAATATTTTTGGAGGGGATATATTATGAAAAAAGTTGTTTCAGTTATATTAACTGGATTAAATGTTCTTTCATTGTTATTTTTTGCAGTATATTCCGTTAAAAACACTGCATTTTTTAATGAAAATATTTTAGCAGTCAT
>CAYNGP010000047.1:0-14644 GCA_964396885.1 uncultured Bacteroides sp.
TAACATCAACTGTGAACCGTTTCTCATTTTCAGTTCAGCAATCGATAAATTAATATTAAAAATTGCACCGCTGTCTTTATCACATAGTATAACTTTGCTTTTGTTTAGCCATTCAATATCTGTTTCCGTAGCCAATAGTTCTAAAAGTATTTCTCTCAATTCATAAATTTTAAGCGCTTTTGAGATTTTAACATCAAATGTTTTTTGAATAGACGGAACAAATACTTGTACAAAAATTTCACTCATAATCATTCCTCGCTTTCATCTATTAACTTAAGCAATCTTGGTTTTCCTCTATTAATTAAAAAGCCATATTCATTGCTAATTTCTTTATTCATATCTCGAATTCGCTTCGTAATACCAAACACATATTGATCTACTACTCCATCACCAATCCACAATCCGGAATTATTAACTTGTTCTTTAAACCAGTTCGAGCTGAAATAATCTGAAACAGATACCGAATTGTCAAAAATTACAAACGAAACATTAAATTCTGCCTTATTTTTTTCAAGCATCAAAATAAGTTTCTCAAGCATTTTCGATGACAGTGAATGAATGAGATCTGACAATCCAAAAATAATGCAAAACACATGATGCATATCCAAATCATCAGGAATTTCCCAATTATTTGTTTTTATTCTGTTATGTCTATCAAGAACAATATGATAGATATGATCTAATTCTTTTTCAATATCACTACTTACAACATTGTCAATTTGATGAGCAGGTAAATATTTCATTGTGTCAAAAACCTTGAGTTCTAAATCATTATAGTTTTTACAATTCTCAACAAAAGAACAACAAAAATCTATCATTTCATCTTTGACTTCCGATACAACAAAAAGTGTAGTGTTTTTGTCGAAATTATAAGTAGCCAATGATAAGGAATTATAATCAACACCTAATACAAATGATTCATAAGTTTTATCGACACTAGAAAGAAATTCTTGATTAACTTTTTCAGGAAGTACTGGTATTTTTTCTGCATAGACTTTTGAATTCATTAGCATTTTTTCAACGAAATTATTAATACCCTGTAATATGTCTTCATTTTCAAATGCCGTTACAGTTTGAAATTCATATATTACATCATCAATTTCAACTAATCCTCTGCCTTTGATTTTCGATGGATATAAACCATTAGTACTTCCTAAAAGCATAGAATACTCAGCTGAGTCATTCATCTGTAAAACAAATATTCTATTAAAATTCTGTGAAACTCGAAATCTTAAATCACTATAATTTGTTGCTGTTAAAACAAAATGAATACCATATTTATAACCTTCTCTTAAAAGTTGTACGAGATTATCTTCGTATTCCTCATATGTTTCAATAAAAGAAGCATAATTGTTTATTAAAATAAGAATTCTTTGAATTTTATTATCCGTATGAGAAATATAAGAACTTATCGAACCGCCATAGTTTGAAAACAGTTTTTTTCTTGAATTCAAATTACCTTGCAGTAATTTAAACAAATTTTTTATTTTTTCCGATTCAGAGGACAAAACTACATCTGCTACTTGCGGAGTTCTTTCAAAAGCTTTAAGCGTTTCAGACCCAAAATCGAGAATATAAGTATTTAGTTCTTGAGCATCATAATCATTTGCTAAAGAATAGATGATTGAGGTTAAGAATTGTTCTTTCCCGCTACCCATAGAACCATAAACTATTACATTTCCATCTTCTTCAAATGATAATTCTAAAATACTTTGTCGCTGATTTGTTGGATCATCATATTCACCGATAATTGCAGACATATTAGACACTGATTTGTTTTGACGGACATATTTTGCCCTTAAATCATCTACCAATATTTTTTCGGGAATTGGCGGGAGCCATAAAGGTCGTGCAAAAGCATTTTCTTCTTTTGCTAATTCATATATATACTTATTAATTTCAACAATTTGTTTTAAATCTATCTCTTGAGTAACTGAATCTTCATTATTAACAATAATTGAATTTGATTCTCGTCCAAGATTATCTAACAAACAAACTTGTTTTTTATTGTTTTTTTCAATTACAGTATCCTGTACAATATATGGAGCTCCACTCCATGCAGACTGTCCCAATTCAAAGAGTTCATTAAAACCAACTTGTAAATAAAATCTACCAGTTTGTGATATTTCAGCAGCATCAGCACGTTTTATCATATCCATACTATCGCTTTTATCCTGAACTTTTAAACAAACTCTAAATCTTGAGTTTGACCATATTTGATCATTTACAACACCACTTGGCTTTTGAGTCGCCAAAATCAAGTGAACACCCAAACTACGACCTATTCTCGCAGTTGAAATAAGTTGGTCCATAAATTCCGGCTGCTGAGCTTTTAATTCAGCAAACTCATCGGATATTATAAATAAATGAGGAAGTGGTTCTCTTACAACACCATTTCTATACAATTTTTGATATTTATAAATATCCATAGTGCCTTCGTTTGACACTCGTCTTGCCTCATTAAAAATAGTTTGACGTTTTCTAAGTTCTGATTCTATTGACAGCAAAGAACGTTTAATTGAACTTCCATCCAAATTTGTTATTGTGCCTGCAAGATGAGGAAGCACATAATCGTCACTTTCAAATGCGCCCGTGAGTCCTCCGCCTTTATAATCAATCAAAATAAACGATACTTCATCCGGATGGTAATTAAGAGCTAATGATAGAACAAATGAAATTATAAATTCAGACTTACCGGAACCAGTCATACCTGCAATCAAACCATGTGGACCATGTGCTTTCTCATGCAGGTCAAGCATAAATAATTCGCCATTAGTATCAATACCTACCGGAGCTTGTAATGACAAAACTGGATTATTTTCCTTCCATCTTGTTAACGCATTCAAATGCTCTATCTTTCCAACATCAAACATATCCAAAAATGATAACATTGCAGGCAACTCATAACTGTACGATGTCAAATCTAAAGATATATTCGATAACTCTTTGGCAATTTGTAAAGCAATTTCGTTTGAAATAGTTTCTATTTCAAAGGTTTGCTTAAAGCCAGCCAAATCATCTTTATCGTATATAGTCGAGATTGAATTATTAATTTCAATTACAGTTGAACATTCTTTAGGTAAATCTTTCATCTCACCATAGGCAAAAATCAAACTAAATCCACATTCTTCATCGCAATTTATTATCTTGGATATAAATTCAGCCTTACGAGATAATTCTTTATCAGTAGCAATAATGACATAATAAGGTTCTAGCTTATCTTTATCATCATTGTCTTTTTCTAATCTTTTATCGAGCTCTTTATTTACAAAATTTGAAAGTTCTTTAATCTCATCAATTGAAGAAGCCAAAAATCTCATGCTTTTCTCATTATTCCAAAAATGAGGTATCCATTTGAGATATTGAAATTCTTCAATGTCTTTTGAATTACCAATCAACACAATCTTCAGTTCATCATAACTTTGAAACATCGTCATCTGGAGTATGAGATTATTTATAAATAAAAGAGTTCTATTTCTTACTACACTTGCTATACCCGTAATTTTATTATTATAAATTGAATGAGTAACAGAAACATTTTTTAGAGAATAATCATTTGAAGCCATTTTTTGAACTTCATCAATCAAATCATCATCATCAAGAGAAAATGATTTTTCGGGAAACTTAATATCAGAATCGAACTCAATATTACCATTACCTATACGTACATTCAAAAAGTCATGCTGCCCATATTGTCTTGACCATAAATCGTGATTCCAAAATTCTCTATTTGCAGCAATCTGTTCAATTGACGGATTATTTTCTAATAAAATTTGTTTTTGAGCATCACTGGCTTTTTGAATTGTTTCTCTACAATCATTTAAATATGCAACATATTTCTTCTTTCTGTCTTTTTCTCTTGTCGCTTTATTTTTCTTTTCAACTTTTTTTGTAAGTATTGGCCAAAGAATAGTTCCTGCAAGCATACCTATTGCCATCGCTATTGTTGGTAATATAGATAAAAAATCTCTATCAAAAGGGTCTTGCCCTATGTAATTTATAATAGAGGACATTGCAGTAAATATTGATGCAATACCCATAGTCATCGACGGACCTATCACAAATGCAAGAGGCATCTCTTCTTGCTTTTCTTTTTGAGGTGGCGAATCAATTTTCATTTTAAAAGTTTCTATATTTCGTTGAAACTTAGGCGAACGAAAATAGAAACTGTTTTCCATATTATCATCAGTTTCCAATTCGGTTATATTAATTTTTTGCTCAGGTAAATTAACCAAATTTGAACTATTAATTTTTACCTTTTCATCTGGATTGTTAACAGCAATAAATTGTCCACCAATTACAATTTTTAAGCCAAGAATGTAGATTATATCTCCGGATTCTAAATCAACTTTACCAGTTACTTTTTTCTCATTCACATATGTTCCATTGGAACTATTTTCATCTATAATTGACCACGAATCAACTCCATCAAATGATAAAGTAGCATGACTGGATGAAACACATCCATTATCATAAATAATTTTATTTTTTATATCTCTGCCAATAGTTAATTCTAATTTTCCATTAGCCAAATACTTAGTGAATATAAACCTATCATCAGTATCAGGTTCGGTATAAACATATTCTTCAGTATAATCACGGACAGAAGATAATTTATAAAACCTCAATTCTTCGAGTTTAATTTCGGAAATATATTCTTTAGAACTGTTAACAATCTTAGTATATTTATTTGATTTAATATACCAGTCATTATCTATAGCTTCAATTCCTATAATTTTTATATTGTTTCCTTTTTCATCTAAATCTTCTAACCAATATTGGCCATTAATTCTTTGAGGCAAATGTATTGTTGTATGTCTATTTTTTCTAAAAAGGGAAACAATCATAATAAACCATCCTTTTACGCAAAAATTATAGGTGATATATTTTTTCGTAGAACTACGAGTTCTAAACGCATACTATCTCTCATTATTCTGTCGTATTTTATCATATAATTATACAATATGTCAATAAAACAAGGTCATTTTTTAGTAACAATTCGATAACAAACTGTCAAAATACTGAATAAAGATAAGACTGCATCATTATTTCTGGTCAAATTTGTGGTCGCCATTTCAACGGATATTACATAAAGGAGTGTGAAATATATGCCAAGACATGGCGAAAACATTTTTAAAAGAAAGGACGGTAGATGGGAGGGCAGATATATTTCTTCCTATAATGAAAATGGGAAAGCAATATATAAATCGGTTTACAGTAAAACCTATTCAGATACCAAAAGAAAGCTTGAGGTTGCTAAGAACAGTAATTTGAATCTTAGGAAATCAACTACAGTAAATACTTTTGGTGACTTGCTTCATTATTGGCTTGAATTTAATAGTCCCAAAAACAAGCAAACAACACAGGATAAATATGAGTTTCTTATTAAAAAGCATATTGAACCTGAACTTGGAAATGTTAAACTCAACAAGATTTCATCAGCAATGATTAATAAATTTATTGACAGCAAAATTAAAAATTTGTCAAATTCTTATGTCAGAACAATGGCAATTATTATGAAATCTGCCTTGGAACTTGGTATAAAAGAGCAGTTTATTTTTATGCCTAATTTAGATATTCATTTACCTAAGCAAAGTAAACATGAATTGAAAATTTTATCGGCTAGAGAACAAAATATACTTGAGCAATATATTCTGAATGATCTCGACTTTACAACTCTTGGAATATACATTTCTCTTTATGCAGGTCTTCGTATCGGAGAGGTTTGTGCTTTGCATTGGAGTGATATTGATTTTGAAAATCAAATAATAAAGGTTAGGTCAACTGTAATCAGGGTTAAAGATGCAAATGGCAAAAGCCATGACGATATTGGTATAGCAAAAACAGATGCCTCAATTAGAGATATTCCGATATTCAATAAGCTTTTTATTCCACTTTTGAAAATGAAAAAATTAAGTAAATCACCATATGTCATCTCTACAAAAATGGATTTTGTCAACAAAAGAACATTTGAATATAGGTATCATAAGGTTCTAAAAGATGCAGGGATTAATGATATTAATTATCATGCTTTAAGGCATTCATTTGCAACCAGATGTATTGAGTGTGGAGTTGATGTGAAATCACTAAGTGAATTTATGGGACATTCAAATGTATCTGTTACACTGAACACCTATGTCCATTCATCTATGGACTTAAAGAAAATTCAGATTGAAAAACTTAATAATTTAATTGCCTGATAATTTTCTATTTCTGGTCAAAAATTCTGGTCAAAAGCTAACGGAAGTCTCATATTTCAAGGACTTCCGTCTTTTTGTTATAGAACTCGTAGTTCTACGCAATAATACACAATATATAAGTGTCAAATTTGTTGAATAGTAACTTGAAAAAATTGAAAAATCAAGTTATTTTCCAAAATGTATATTTTATAAGCAAAAATGCAGTGCATTCAAAACGAATGCACTGCATTTTTATTTTTTTAATACCTATTTTTATAACTTTAAATTTATAGATTTAACACTTTTCAAATAATTTTATTATTGAAAAAATACACTTTTCAATAAAATTACACTCACCAAAACTACACTTTTCAAAAGTTCTTATGTTCATCTTCTCTCATAAACAACAATAATTTTCTCCAATATTTATAATGCGGTTTGGCTTGTCCGAGTTCCCACAATTGCAATGCATTTATTGAAATGCCTATTAGTTGTGAGAGTTCAACTCTCGTTAAATTCTGCTTTTTTCTGAAATTTTTGATTCTGGTAGGATTATACAAATTGATTGTTGGATTTATGGTCACTTTGACGAAGTTTTTATTGTTTTCAGCCATAGTAGTTGCCATAGTGTTGGTGGAGGTAATCTGCCGTTGCAGGGGGTTAGCGAATTTGTAATTATTGCTACCAACCGTTCACGGGGACTGTCAATTATTCTTGCGCCTGTTACACCAACCGCATTACAGCCGTAGCCCATACAAGTTGTAAGTGCTTGCTTGCCGCAGGCACCGCAGCTTTCAAAAGCACCATCAAGATTAAATGCAATTCTGGGCAGAACACCGAAATCCTCAAGCAATGCAAAAAGCGGAAAGAAAATTGCCATCGGCGGCAGCATAACCGCAACTACCCAAAGAAGCACGCGCAGTATTCCGTTAACAAACAGACTGATAAATATATCAGGTGCATTTATGCCGGCAAGCCAATCAGCGAGCCAGATTTGAAAATCATTAAATATGCCTCTTAGCAAATCTGATGGATAGTTAGAGCCTGCAATCGTTATCCACAACACCACACCAAAAAGCAAAAGCATTATCGGAATTGATGTATATTTTCCAAGCAGAAGATTATCGAGCCGTTTTTCAAAAGCATCCTTTTTGGATGGCAATTTTTTTGAAACCGATTTTGATATATCCTCAGACTTATCAAATATTGCAGTGGTAACAGACTGTGAAACATGAACACCAAACTGACTAAGCTTGTTTTGTGCCGATTTTATGCTTGCACGCAAATTACCCTTTAATAAAATATCCGCACCAAAATTTTCTTTAAAGGAAGAATTAAAGCTTTCATCATTTTCAATCAGTCTTAACGAGAAAAATCGCAGATTTCGTTCCGTATCAATCTGCCCCTTTAATGCTCGGCTGACCTGCTTAACTGCACTTTCAATTGTATTATTATAAAACAGCGTCGTATTATCATTGAGCAGGGTTTCGTTTGAAATCTGATAAACAATTTCAAGCAGTTCGTTAATCCCCTTACCGCTACGTGCCGTTGCCTTTACCACAGGAACACCCAGCAGCTTTGACAATAAATCTGTATCAATTTCAATATTTTTCTTTTTAGCCTCATCGCACAGATTAAGCAGCAAAACGACTTTATTTGTCAGCTCAAGCACCTGTAGAACTAAGTTCAGATTTCTTTCTAAATTCGTGGCATCAACCACACAAACTACACAATCATAATCATTAAAGCAAAGATAATCTCTTGCCACCCGCTCTTCCTCACTGGAGGCAAGCAAGCTATATGTACCCGGCAAATCCACAAGCTCATAATCATTAAACTTATATTTGAATTTGCCGCTGCAGGAATCAACTGTTTTGCCGGTCCAGTTACCCGTATGCTGGTGAGAGCCTGTGATTTCATTGAACACCGTACTTTTTCCCACATTGGGATTACCCATTAAAAGAACTTTTTTATTTTTAATCACAAAACCACTCCTATTCTGTCGGCATCTTTTTTTCTGAGTGCCACCTTGCTGCCGCGTATCCGGTAGGCTATGGGTGAGCCAAACAAACCGATATTCGTGCAGATGATTTTTTGCCCTGCAATAAAGCCCATATCCGAAAATCTGCGTTCAAAATTTGAGCTGTTATCCACACTGACTATATATCCGGACTCATTTTCTTTCATTTGGGAAAGAGTCATACTATCACCCCGTTAATCTCATTCTATGTAATCGTTAAAAATTAGTGAATATGTTGATTATGTATTGAATTTGATTCATTATAATGGTAAAATATAATAGAAAAAATTTTACTTAGGGGTAATTTTTATGGAAAAATTAAAGTATTTTGTAAATGGTGAGTTTAAGGACTCACAAACAGCGGTTTGGTATGACCTCCACAATCCGTCAACAGGCGAGATTACAGGTCAGGCACCTTGCTGCACAAACGACGAAGTGTTAGAGGCTATTGAGGCTGCTAAGGCTGCTTATCCTGCTTGGAGAGCAACTCCTGCAAGAAAAAGAGCCCAGATTCTCTATAAAGTAAGAGAGCTTCTTCTTGAGCATATGGATGAGCTGACAATGCTTGTTTGTGAAGAAAATGGTAAAACCTGGGGCGAGGCTCAGGGTGACGTTGGTAAGGCACAGGAAGGCACAGAGCTTGCTATCCAGGCACCATCACTTATGATGGGTGAAAGCCTTATGGATGCATCAACAGGCTTTGACACAGTTAAATATCGTGAGCCAATGGGTGTTTTTGCAGGTATTGTTCCTGTTAATTTCCCGGCTATGATTCCTTTCGGCTGGATGGCTCCTGTATGCGTTGCATGCGGTAACACAATGGTATTAAAGGCTGCATCTCTCACACCAAGAACTGCTATGAGAATCGGTGAGCTTTACAAGGAAGCCGGTATTCCTGACGGTGTTATCAACATTGTTACCTGCTCAAGAAACGAGATTAACACAATCCTTGAGCATCCGGATGTTAAAGGTATTACTTTCGTAGGCTCTACACCTGTAGGCTTAAAGATTTATGAAAAGGCTGCTGCTAACGGCAAAAGATGTCAGGCACTTTGCCAGGCTAAAAACCACGCACTCATTCTTGAGGACTGTGCACTTGAAAGAACAGTTGCAGGTGTTATCAACTCTGCATTCGGCTGTGCAGGTCAGAGATGTATGGCTCTCTCTTGCGTAGTCGTTCAGGAATCAATCGCAGACAAGTTTGTTGCTGAGCTTAAAGCACAGGCACAGAACATCAATTGCGGCCCTGCTTGGGATAAGTCAACACGTCTTGGCCCTATCACATATGAAAAGCACTACAAGGAAGTACTTGCTGATATTCAGAAGGGTATCGACGAGGGTGCAACTGTTGTTCTTGACGGCAGAAATCCTGAGCTTCCTGAGGGTTATGAGAATGGTTACTTTGTAGGCCCAACCATCTTCGACCACGTAACTGAAGATATGACAATCGGCAGTGATGAGGTATTTGGTCCTGTTCTTTGCGTTAAGAGATGTAAGGACTTTGACGAGGGACTTGCTATTATGAATGCAAGCCCATATGCAAACGGCTCAGTTATCTATACACAGAGCGGTTACTATGCTCGTCAGTTTGCACGCTATACTGACGGCGGTCAGGTTGGTATCAACGTTGGTATTCCTGTACCGGTTGGATTTATTCCATTCAGCGGTCACAAGCAGAGCTTCTTCGGTGATTTACATTGCCTTGGCAAGGATGCTTACCGCTTCTTTACAGAGAGCAAGTCTGTAACACAGCACTGGTTTGACGAGGAAGAAATGAAGGCAAAAGAGGTTGACACCTGGGACGGTCTTCTGTAATTCATAATACACATAACAAAAGCCGTTGGAAAAATTCCAACGGCTTTTATTCTTGGACTTTGGTAATGGACTGATAATATCTCTTCTGCAATTGCATTCAATAACGACGATATACCCCAATAAATCTTTGTTCATTTTGTATAAAATCACTATTGACTTTTTGTTTAATTGGACTAAAATATATTTGTTAATTTTTTGTCATAGTGAGGTAAAGAGAAAATGGGCAATCAATTCATTATGCCGTCAAAGGTCATCTACGGCGAAAATGCACTTGAAAATGCAAAAGAATTTTTAGCAGCCTTTGGCAAAAAGGCTTTAATTGTTACTGATCAGTTTATGGTAAGACTTGGCAATGTCAGACTTGTAACCAATATACTTGACGCATTAAACATTGAATATATTATTTTTGACGAGGTTAATTCCGAACCGACAGATATAATTATCAACAGCGGTATTGAAAGCTATAAAACAAACAACTGTGACTTTTTGATTGCAGTTGGCGGAGGCTCACCTATTGACGCTATGAAAGCAATTGGTGCAGTTGCAACAAACGGTGGCTCAATCAACGATTATTTAGGAAAAATAATCACTATCCCTACACCACCTATGGTGGCAATACCAACAACAAGCGGTACAGGCTCAGAAGCAACACAGTTCACAATTATAACCAATACGGAAAAGGATATTAAAATGCTGTTAAAGGGTGCGGTGCTTATGCCCGATTTGGCAATTGACGACCCTGCATTCACACTGACAGCTCCGCAAAGTGTAACTGCGGCAACAGGACTTGACGCACTCTGCCACGCTGCAGAGGCCTACACTTCAAGAAAGGCTCAGCCGCTGACAGACGAATTTGCACTATCTGCAATCAAAAAGATTTTCAAATACCTGCCTATATGCTATAACGAGGGTCAGAATGTTAAGGCAAGGGCACAGATGTCACTGGCGGCACTTGAAGCAGGTGTTGCATTCAACAACGCATCGGTTACAATCATTCACGGAATGAGCAGACCTATCGGTGCACTGTTCCACGTTCCTCACGGTATCAGCAACGCAATGCTTTTGACCGAATGCTTTAAATATGTTTATGACGGAGCATACAGCAGATTTGCCGATATGGCAAGGGCAATCGGTGCTGCCACTGAAAAAGAGGATGATATGACTGCAGCTAAAAAATTCATTGATGCCTGCACGCAGCTTTGTGAAATCTGTGAGATTCCAAGCCTTGAGGAATACGGCATTAATAAGGATGAATTTTTTGAGGTTATGGATAAAATGGCAGAGGATGCAGTTGCATCCGGCTCACCTGCCAACACAATAAAGGACATTGATAAAAATGATGTGCTTAATATTTATAAAAAGCTTTGGAAATAAGGACAAACCTCCGTTAACAACTGTTAACGGAGGTTTTATTATAACGTAGCACATAATCGGCAGGCGTAACCCCCTGCCCTGCAAGTTTATATCCAATACATTTTACTATATATTATAACCTAAGCAGCTTTTTAGCATTATTATAGAACACATCCTCCTGTGCCTTTTCATCCAGTCCACAGCTGAGCACCTTTTGAATTTCCACTGTAGGATGATGAAATGGTGAGTCAATTCCAAACATAATTCTGTCACTGCCGACAGTTTCATATGCCTCTTTAATCTTACTGCCCATTGGCATACCGCTCATTTCAAGATAAAGATTGTTGTATCGCTTTGCCATTTTTAGCGATGCATCAATATAGACACCGTGACCGTGGCCCATATGTATCATAGTCACCCTCACATCAGGGTACTGCTCTGCCAACAGTGCAATGCTCCAAGGCAGTGAAAAAGGCGGATGACCGCAATGAATAAACACAGGAACATCATATTCCCTCGCAAAATCCATAACAGGATAAACCACAGGATCATCGGCAACAAAGCTGTCAAATAGCGGCTGCATTTTAATGCCCTTGAAACCCTCCTGATTTATATATTTATCAAGCTTTTTTTCAACATTATCAAGTGCAGGGTTAATCCATACAAAGGGTACAATTCTGTCAGGATAGGACTGAAATGCATCAACTACCTCATCATTATTCTGAAAACCTGATGGACAGAGAAAGGTCTTTTCAATCTCAAATTCCTTCATCTGCTCTATAAGCTTTTCCTTAGTAAAGGCTACACCTGCCCAACCGCCGAAATTACCAATATGTGTGTGTGCATCAATTTTTTTCATAATAAAAATCTCCTTATTTATTTTGCCATTTTCTTCAGTTTTACTATAACATTGGTTTTGGTGAAAACTGCAATAAACACCAGTGCAACAGCTACTCCCACTGCTGTTTGTATTGCCAGTGAGGGCAGTGTTGAAAAGGCATAAGCCTTGTCAAACATAACAATCTTAACAAGCGTATAGGCAACGATTTGAAATGCACCGCCCAAAACAGCACCGATAATATAGCCAAAAAGTTTATTTTTCATCCGTTTTTCTGCAAAAAGTCCGCAGATTAAAACCAACAAAAGCTTAATGCAAAAGGTTGGCGGTGCCCATATAGTATAACCGCCGATTATGTCCGCAAGTGCCGCACCGATACCTGCTGCTAAGCAGGATTTTTTTGAGCCGAGCAGTGGTATTGACAAAAAGATTATGGCATCGCCCAGATGTGTATAGCCGTTGCCGAGCGGGATTTTAAAAGTAAAAGTAAACACAAAAATCAAAGCTGCCATAACTGCGGTAAAACAGATTGATCTTACACTCATTTTCTTCTTTGCTTTAACTGCTTCACTACGATTCATAATCATTCCTCCTGTCTTCAGGCAAAGTATAATGCTTTTCTGTGTTCTATTCAATGCACAATTTTAAGTATTTTTTAGAATACAGATAATTTGTTCTTGACAGTTTGAAAGATTTGACTTAATCTAATTAGTATGAAATATTATAATATAAAAGACGGCAGGTTTTTAAGCCGCCCCAACCGATTTATTGCACAGGTTGAAATTGACGGCGAGGAGCACACGGTTCACGTGAAAAACACAGGCAGGTGCAGGGAGCTATTAACACCGGGTGCAACTGTGTTTTTGGAGAAAAGCGGTAATCCCCTGCGTAAAACCCAAGATGATTTAGTGGCAGTATATAAAGGAAATATGCTTGTCAATATGGACTCCCAAAGCCCTAACAAGGCTGTGGCTGAATGGCTGAGGTCAGGCGGACTGCTAAAAAATCCAACCCTTGTTAAGCCTGAAACCAAATACGGTGACTCACGCCTTGATTTTTACATAGAAAACGAAACTGAAAAAATGTATGCCGAGGTTAAAGGTGTTACGCTTGAGGTTGACGGTGTTGCAAAATTCCCTGATGCACCAACAGAAAGAGGCCGAAAGCACCTTGGTGAGCTGATAAAGGCTAAGCAGGAGGGATACCGAGCAGCGGCAATTTTTGTTATTCAGATGAAAGGCTGCAAATGCTTTAACCCAAACACGGAACGTGACCCGGCCTTTGCAAAAGAACTGAAAAGAGCATACGAAAGCGGTGTGGAAATCCTTGCAGTTGACTGCAAGGTCACACCTGATTCAATGACAATAGATAAAAGAATTGAGGTATTATTATGAAAAAAGCAATCGCATTAGTATTAACACTTTCACTTTGCATCGCCTTTGCTGCCTGCAGCAAAACAACTACAGTCGAAAACACGGATACAACAGAACCGCAGTCTGTATCACAAACAGAAACCACAACAGAGCCTATTATTGAAAAAACAACTCAGCCGCACAAAAGTGACAGCCAAAAGGCTAACGAGCTGAAATCCACTGTAATCAGCACCTTAGGTAATAAAGACGGTGCAGAAATAAGCGGTGAACTTGAATATGGCAAATTTGTATATAAATATAACCGCGAAGCAAGTGTTGTTTATGCCAACGAACGTGACGATGAAACAGAAAAGCTTGCAATAAATAATGCTCAAAAGTTTGCAGACAGCCTCAGTGATTTATACGGTGATGAGCTTAAACTGCACAATTCACATGCAAAACCAATCGGAACAGGCGAAAATGGTATTGACAGTGTGCAATATCAGTTCTATTATATTAATAGTCAAAACCAGCTATTAGTTATTTATGCCGACAGCGACGGCGAAATCAGCTATGCCGATTGTAAATTCACTTGGTAATTTGGAGGAAACAAAACGAATGTTAACACTTGATAAAGTTTATTCTGCAAAAAGAGTTTTAAGCGAGGTCGTAAGAAAGACCGATATGATTTTAGCAAAAAACCTTTGCCCGGATGCAGATATTTATTTAAAGACAGAAAACCTGCAGATAACAGGTTCATTCAAAGTCCGTGGCTCATACTTTAAAATCAGCCAGCTCAGTGACGAAGAAAAGGCAAAGGGTGTTATTGCCTGCTCAGCAGGTAACCACGCACAGGGTGTTGCACTTGCTGCCACAAAAAACGGAATTAAATCCTTAATCTGCCTGCCGGACGGTGCACCAATCAGCAAGGTAGAGGCAACCAAAAAATACGGTGCAGAGGTTTGTATGGTTAAGGGCGTGTATGACGATGCATACAACAAGGCTCTTGAGCTTAAGGACGAGAAGGGCTATGTATTTATTCACCCCTTCAACGACCCGGATGTTATTGCAGGTCAGGGCACAATCG
>CAYNGP010000048.1:0-5641 GCA_964396885.1 uncultured Bacteroides sp.
GGACATATATGTTCCATGGTATCGGTGACCGTGGCGGTGCTCCTGAGGAAAAGACCGTTAAATATGTTGATGACGAAATAAAGAAAAATGACAGCAGTGACATCGAGGTTGTTGCAACCAGTGCTGACCAGATTTACCGTGATATTGAAAATGAGCTCCCACAGGAGGTTAAGGATAAGCTGCCTGAATGGAAAACCGAGCTTGTTATGCAGAACCACGGTGTCGGCGGTTACACCTCACGTGCCATCGGTAAACGCTGGAACGCAAAATGTCAGGAGCTTGGTGATATGGCTGAACGTGCAGGTGTTATGGCAAGCTATTTTGGTGTTGCCGATTATAACGAGCCTGTTCTTGAAAAGTCTTGGAAAAGAGCTATTGCACACCAGTTCCACGATGATACTCCGGGTACATCCGTTCAGCGTGCTTACCGCCGTTCATGGAATGATTATGCTATGTCAATCAATCAGTTCAAGGGTGAGCTTGAATCATCACTTTCATCCATGACTCGTCTTATGAAATCTGATTTTTGCACAGGTATTCCTGTTATGATTTCAAACTCTGTTGAAGCAAAGCGTGTCAGTGCCGTTAAGCTTGAGCTTAAGGGAATTACTGCACCATTTGTACGTGTTTATAACGATAAGGGCAGAGAGGTTAAGAGTCAGGTTAATTCCGTAAAGAACGGAATTATGGAGGTTATATTTATTGCAGAGGTTGAAAGCCTTGGTAATCGTGTTTATGATGTAAGACCAAGCAGTGAGCCATGCTGTATCAGCAGCGAGCTTTCAATCAGCGGTGATACAATGTCAAACCAGAAATATGAGGTAAGACTCAATAAAAACGGTGACATTGCTTCAATTATTGACAAAACAGATCATGACAGGGAGCTTCTTGCAAAGCCTATTGTTCTTGGCTTGTTCAACTATACAGGCTCAAAGGATTGGCCTGCCTGGGAAATGAATTTTAAAGAGGCAAATAAAGAGCCTGACAGAATTCCGCTTGCAGCATCTGTTACTATCGTTGAAAACGGTGCAGCACGTGTTACCTTTGAGATTAAGCAGAAGGATGGCAAAAGCGAATTCACAAGCTACATATCATTGACCGATAACGGTGAAATTGTTGAGGTTTATAACGATTTTGAATGGCAGTCCATGCGCACAATGTGTAAAAATCGTTTTGCTCTGACTGCAAAGAATAAGCAGGCAACCTTCGATTTGGGTCTTGGTGCTATTAAGCGTGACAATATGAATGAAAAGCTGTTTGAAGTTCCTGCACAGAAATGGGCAGATATTACGGATGACAGTGGTGAATTCGGTGTGTCAATCCTCAGTGACAGCAAGCACGGCTGGGATAAGTATAATGATAACACGTTGCGTTTAACTGCAATTCATACACCTAAAAAGAATTACCGTATTGACTCCATGCAGTCAATGATGGATTTAGGTAAAAATATTTATTCCTATGCTGTATTCAGCCATAAGGGTGAGGTTGGAACAGCGACTCAGCTTCAGGCAAAACTATTTACTCAGCCACTTACTGCAATCGTATTTGATAAGCATCAGGGTAAGCTTGGCACAAGCTATTCCTTCGGCGGCGGAAGCAGTGAGGATGTTATTGTAAGAGCAATCAAGCTGCCGCATCATAATATTGATAACGGTGAAATTATCGTGCGTTTTAACGAAGGTGCAAATAAAACAGTTGATCATTATACCTTTACGCTTGGTGAGGGTGTAGAATGTGCACGAGAGCTCTATGCAAGTGAGGAGTTTTTAGCCGATGCTGTTGTTGAAAACGGCAAGCTTGTTACTTCATTCAAGCCATACGAGGTTAAAACCTTTGCACTTAAATTGAAGCCAAGCAGTGTGGATTGTGTTAAGAGCTCAAGCACGCATATTGCCCTTGATTGTGATGTTAAGAATACACATATTCCTGACAGATTAATGCCTGAGGAAATTGTTGCAGGCGATGTCAGCTTTAAGGTTAAAAATGAGCTTATGAGCTGTAATGGTCAGATAATAGAGGTTGAGAAGGGCAATCAGCTTAAGCTTCTTTGTGCATCTCTTTCTGACGATAAACAAGCAAAGTTTGTTGTTGACGGCAAGACCGTTATCAAAACAGTCAATGCGATTGATAAGCCATATGCACAATGGGATTTATACGATTTTGAAGAGATGGCTTATATCAAATCAGGTCATCTTGGCTACGAATTTACGCACAGTGTTGACGATAACGGCAATACTCTTTTTGCAAAAGGTATGTATTTCTGGGTGATTACCCTTGACGGAACAACTATGCTCCCTAAAGATAAAGATATTGTTATTCTTTCAGCTTCACAGGTTAATGCACCAAATGCAAGCCTTGTTACACCTCTTGAGGATAGAGTAGAAAAGCGTGAATTTACGTTCACAAAGAATCTTAAGGAGAAGATTTGGTATATGCACTCAAAGTGTGTTTGGATGCTCAATGATAAAGACAATTTCTTAACACACTGGAATAACGGTAAAAACGGCAGAAGAGTAGAGCAAAGCAAGAAAAATGTTAAATCAAGAACCTTTGACACAGTAGGTCATTAATATGGAAAATATATTTGAAAAAGATTGGTCAAACGATAATAACGGCTATCCGCTTTTAGACAGCGAGGTTGAGCGTTACATATCCGTAACTCCGAATGAAAATCAGCTCAGACATCAGTCAAAACCATTTTATTGTTTTGTGCACTTTGGTATGAACACTGCTACTGCTCGTGAATGGGGCAGCGGTAAGGAAACTGTTAAGGATTTTACAATAAAATCTATTGATGCTAAGCAGTGGGTTGATGTAATAAAAAACAGTGGTGCAACAGGTATTATTTTAACCTGTAAGCACCACGACGGTTTCTGCCTCTGGGAAAGTGCGTATACTGATTTTTCCGTTAAAAATACGGACTTTAACGGCGATATTGTTAAAATGGTCAGTGACGAATGTCACAGACAGGGTATTGATTTCGGTGTTTATCTGTCCCCTTGGGATATGCACGATAAACGCTACGGAACGGATGCATATAATGATTATTTCTGCAATCAGCTTACTGAACTGCTGACAAACTACGGTGATGTTTTTGAAGTGTGGTTTGATGGTGCAAAGGGCAAGGAAGCCGTGGCTTTTGAATATGACTGGGAAAGATTTTATGAAATCATCCGCCGTCTGCAGCCAAAAGCTAATATTGCTATATGCGGACCTGACATTCGCTGGGTAGGTAACGAGGGCGGCAAATGCAGAAAGAATGAGTATTCTGTTGTTCCTCTCAGCTTAACAATGTGTGAAACAATAGAGAAAAATTCACAGCAGAGCGAGGGACAGGCGGCTGCGTTACAGAGCTTTAATTCTAAAGACGAGGACTTAGGCTCACGCTCGGCACTGAAAAAAGCCGATGCGCTTTGCTGGTATCCTGCTGAGGTTGATGTTTCAATCCGTAAAGGCTGGTTTTACTCAAAGAATGAAAACTTAACAGTTAAATCACCTGAAAAGCTTTTTGATATTTACCTTAATTCTGTCGGTAACAACTGTACATTATTATTGAATGTTCCGCCAACTGACAGCGGAGTTATCCATAAAAAGGATGTTAAGGCTCTCACTAAATTAGGCGAAATGATTCATGGCATAACCGCTCATGAAATTCTCAGTGAAAATATCGGTGAGCTTACTAAGGAAAAAAGCTATGCTGAATTTTCATTTGGCGATAAAAAGCACGTTAATTATATTGTGCTTAGCGAGGATATTGCGTTCAGCCAGCGTGTTGAAGCTTTTGATATTTATCTGAAAAAGCCAAATAATAAATACATCAAGGTTCATTCAGGCACAATCATCGGTGCAAAGAAGATAATCAAAATTAAAAATGAAAGTGCTGTCGGTGCTGCACTTGTCATTCGTCAAAGCCGCAGCAATCCGATTATAAAACAAATCGGTTTTTATGAATAATTTAAAGCCTTGCAGGTTATGAATCCTGCAAGGCTTTGTTCATTTTATTTAAAACATTTTTCTTATCGGCAGACCATAAGGGTGCAATCAAATCCTTTTTTGCTCCGTCACCTGTTAAACGATGAATAACAATGTCCTTTGGTATGATTTCAACACAGGCTTTAACAATATCTATGTATTCATCAAGCTCCAAAGTCTTTACATTTCCTCGGTAATATTCGTCAGCTAAATCGGTGTTTTTCAGTATATGTAATAGCTGCAGCTTAATGCCGTTGATACCGCTGTTACAAACATAGCTCACTGTTTCAAGCATATCTGCTTTGCTCTCATTCGGCAGTCCTAAAATCACGTGAACAACAATATTAACATCAATTGCTTTCAGCTTCTTTACTGCTGTATCATAAACAGAAAGGGGATAACCTCGCCTTATATATTCAGCACTTTTTTCGTGTATCGTCTGCAGTCCAAGCTCAACAAAAACAGGCTTTATTTGGTTGAGCTCATCAAGCAATTTAAGCACATTATCACCAAGGCAATCAGGTCGTGTAGCGATTGACAGTGCAACAATATCCTTGTGCTCTATAGCCTCAAAAAACTTTTTTCTTAGAATTTCAACAGGTGCATAGGTGTTGGTGAAGGCTTGAAAATAAGCAATATATTTTCCGCTCTTTATTTTATTTTCAACTCGTTTTTTGCCCTGCTCAATCTGTTCTGTAATTGACATTAAACTGCTTTCGGCAAAATCACCGCTGCCGCCCTTAGAACAGAAAATGCAACCCCTTGTGTCAATTGTTCCGTCACGGTTCGGGCAGGTGAATCCGCCGTTAAGACTCAGCTTGTAAACCTTGTCACCGAAAACCGAACGCAGGTATTTGTTAAGCGTTAAGTATTCCATAAAATTCCTCAAGTACTTTTTTATTGCCGCAAACAAGTGAGTCAATTTTGTCAGCATCAAGCTTGCTACCCTCAAAGGTAGCTGCATATCCGCCTGCTTCACTTAATATGAGGTATGCACCTGCCCAGTCCCAAGGGCGCAAAATCATTTCATAATATAAATCTGCCTTGCCGCTTGCAACATAGCAAATGTCAAGTGCAGCAGAGCCGCCGCGCCTTACCTCAATTACCTTGTAGAAAATCTTTTCTGTCAGTTCAAAGGTTTTATGTGCCAGCTCGTGCTCGTATGGACAGGTTCCGAATAATACAAGACTTTGGCTTAAATCACAGTCAGAACAGTGAATAGGCTTGCCGTTTAAAAATGCACCTTTGCCTTTTTCTGCATAAAACAGATTGTCTAAATCAGGGTCAAGCACAACACCGATTATGATTTCTTTATCTTTAGCAAGAGCAACACTGATGGCACTGTGCTGAAAACCTTTGATAAAGTTTGTAGTTCCGTCAATCGGGTCAATAATAAAGCAGTAGCCGTTGGTCAGCTCCTTATTTCCGTCACCCTCTTCACCGAGAAATTGACAATCGGGTATAAGCTTTTTCAGTTCTGTAAAAAGGAAGTCCTGTATCAGCTTGTCGTATTTTGTTACAAGGTTTACTGCCGAGCCCTTATCCTCAATGCCAAGGTCATCACCTGCTGATTTGTATATTTCGCCTGCTTGTTTTATTATATCCATAATTTGATTTAACATAATATCATCTCCGCTTGTATTTTAGCACAATACAGATGTGGTTACAA
>CAYNGP010000048.1:5651-10961 GCA_964396885.1 uncultured Bacteroides sp.
GGAATTTGCAGTCAGGCACAACCTTTTCAAGCTCGGTGAATAAAAAATCCTGTATCATTTTATCGTATTTTGTAACAAGATTAACAGCAGATCCCTTGTCCTCAATACCAAGGTCATCACCTGCACTTTTATAAATCTTTCCGGCTTGTTTCACTATATCAATAATTTTATTCAGCATAATTAACTTCCTTTTCTGAGTGTTTGTTGGGAATATTATAACATAACATTTCATAAAAAAACATATAATCTTCATATATTATTATTGACTTAAAAAGTTCAGTGGTTTAAAATTGAATTAGTTAAATTTTAGGAGTGATTCAGTGAAAGTATTTTT
Organism: uncultured Bacteroides sp.; assembly: GCA_964396885.1. Lineage (GTDB taxonomy): Bacteria > Bacillota > Clostridia > Oscillospirales > Acutalibacteraceae > Eubacterium_R. The sequence continues at coordinate 5,986 of CAYNGP010000048.1, forward strand.
GTGCTGTCTTGTTTGCAGATTTGTTCATTTTGTTCTGCAAAAGCTTGGCAGGGGTGCAACAACATTACCGGGCAGGGTTGCACTTAAGGTTAAAAGAAATGTATTAACAGATTTGTCAAAAGATGTTAAGGTTATTATCGTTACAGGTACGAACGGTAAAACAACCTCCTGCAGAATTATTGAGGAAGGACTCAAGGCTGCAGGCAAAACATATTTTATCAATAAATCAGGTGCCAATTTAATAACAGGTATAACCTCTTCCTTTATTATGAATTCAACCATTATGGGCAAAAGAAAGTATGAATATGCCATTGTTGAGTGTGATGAAAATGCATTCAGAGAGGTTTCACGCTATATTCGTGCCGATGTGGTGCTTGTTACAAATGTTTTCCGTGATCAGCTTGACAGATATGGTGAGGTTACTCATACACTCAATGCAATCAAGGAATCTGTTAAAAATCTTCCGAATGCAGTTATCTGTCTTGATGCTGACTGCTCATTGACCTATTCAATGAGCAGGGAAATACCAAATAAAATTGTTACCTTCGGTGTTAATGTTCCCTTTGACAGTAATGCAAAAGCACCTGAAATCAGTGACGCTAAATACTGCATTTTCTGTAAGAATGAATATAATTATACCTACCACACCTATGGCCATCTTGGCGGCTTTATCTGTCCAAATTGTGGCTATAGCAGACCGAACCCTGATTTTGCCGTAACTTCTGTTGCAGAGCTTAAGCAGAATCATTCTGTCGTTGTTGCATCATTCAAGGGCAGTGAATATATCGTTAAGGTCAATATCGGCGGTGCCTATAATGTTTATAATGCAATCGGCTGTGCTTCAGCACTTTCAGCCTTCGGTATTGACGATAAAACCATTATCAAAGCACTTGAAAGCTTTAACGGTGCTTTCGGCAGAATGGAGCAGTTTGACTGCGGTGATAATAAAATCAATGTTATTCTTGTTAAAAATCCGGCAGGCTTCAGCCAGACAATGAATTTCTTAAAATCAATTGATGATGATTTCACAATGATTTTGTCATTGAACGATAACGCGGCTGACGGTCGTGACATCAGCTGGATTTGGGATGTTGACTTTGCAGGCATTTTTGATAAGGATAATGTTAAAGAAATTTATGTGGCAGGCAAGCGCTGTTATGATATGGCAATCCGTGTTAAGTACGAGGGTGTCGGCAACCGTGAAATCAAGGTTATTGAAAATGAGGATTACGATAAGCTTGTTGACATTGCTTCACAGCAGGGAAGAGATGTTTATATCGTGCCCACATATACCTCAATGATGACAATGCGACCAACTATTGCTAAAAGATTAGGAGGTAAGGATTTTTGGGAATGATTATAAGAATTGCACATCTTTATCCCGATATGCTGAACCTCTATGGTGACAGGGGTAATATCATCGCGTTAACTGAGCGAATGAAAGCAAGAAATATTGACGTTGTTACAGACCGGATTACAATGGGAAAGTCCTTTAATTCCGATGATTACGATATTCTCTTCGTAGGCGGCGGACAGGATTTTGAACAGGATGTCCTGCTCGATGATTTAAAAAAGGGTAAGGACCTTGAAATAAAAAGAGCAATTGAAAACGCAAAGGTTTTTCTTGCAATCTGCGGCGGTTATCAGATGCTTGGTAAATACTATAAAACCTACGACGGCAAAATGCTTGAGTATATGGGTGCTCTTGATTTCTACACCGAGGGTAAGGAAGAACGAATGATAGGCAACTATGCGTTTAAAACAAAAGAGGGTATAGAGGTTGTTGGGTTTGAAAACCACAGCGGCAGAACCTACCTCGGCAAACATGTTGAGCCGCTCGGTAAAATGATTAAGGGCTACGGCAATAATGGTGAGGACGGCACAGAGGGTGTGCGCTATAAAAATACCTTCGGCACGTATTCACATGGTCCTATTCTTCCGAAAAATTCACAGTTTGCAGATTTACTCATTTCAAAAGCAGTTGAAAATAAGTATGGCAAAGCAGACCTTGTTCCTCTTGATGATACACTTGAAATCAAGGCACAGCAGCAGGTTATGAAGCTCTATATCAAATAGGAGTAAGCTATGAAACTCTATATGAAACAAAAAGTCTTTTCATTCCGTGACAGGTTTACAATCAAGAATGAATATGGCGAGGATAAATATTATGTTGAGGGTGAAATACTTTCACTTGGTAAAAAACTCAGAATATATGATATGAGTGGTAACGAGCTTGCATTTGTTAGAGAAAGACTTTTAGCCTTTATGCCTAAATTTACCGTTGAGATTAATGGCAGAGAAGTTGCAGAAATCGTGAAAAAGCTTACATTTTTAAGACCTAAGTATTATGTTGATGGTCTTGGCTGGGATGTTAACGGCGATTTCTTTTCTCACAATTATGATATCACAAACGGAAACAAAACCATTGTTTCAATCCATAAGGAGTTTATGGCATGGGGAGATACCTTTGAGCTTGATATTCAGAACGATCATGATGAAATCATCGCCCTTGCAGTCGTCCTTGCAATTGATGCTGTTATGGACGCTGCAAATAATTAATAAAAAGGAGCTGTTTCAGTTTTGAAACAACTCCTTATTTCTTTTGGAATTCTTTGCCGGTGATAAGATAATCTATAGAAACATTAAAGTATTCAGACATCTTAATTAGCATAGCTAAGCTTGGCTCTCTTTTACCATTCTCATAATGAGATAGTGCCTCTCTGCTTATATTTAAGTCAAGTGCAACCTTTTGTTGATTTAAGTTTTTTGCTTTTCTTATTTCTCTAAGTCCAATCAAAAAATCACCTCTTGACTTTATTGTAACAATTTGTTACAATAATTATGTTACATTATGTAACATATACGTGTGCGTGGAGGTATAAAAAATGGGATTATTAGGAAGCTTATTAGGTTCGGTTGTTGAAGGTGTAATAGATTCGACTGATTCAAAATATATTGATGAACTGAAGCCAAAAATGTTGAATTCAGCTATTGCTGATGATTTTGAAATGTGGTTTAAATCACAATTAGAGGCAAAACCGTTTCTTTATTCACAATATAATTTCTATGATGATTGTGAGAGATTAGTTATTATAGATAATGATTGTGTTGCAGTTTGTTTTGAAATAACCAGTGCTAATGTTAGTGATGAAGCTGTTTGCAATTTTGCTAATACTTTGGGTTATAAACCATTAACTGCTAATGGACTTACTTGTTCAAATGGCAAGGCGGCTTCAGAAAGAGTTTTGATAAAGGCCTTTGCTGAAGTAATCAAAGAAAGAATAAAGAAAGTTCTTAATGAATTTTCTGGAGATTTTAATTTCGGAAGCATTGAATATGATGACGGAACAAATAAAAGTGGCGACTATATGGAACAAGTTTCTCAAAGAATAGCAGCGTGGGGCGGAGTAGCCGAATTACATCAAGCAGCAGGATTTACATATATAGTACCGAAGCAAGAACAAAAATCAGCATTTTAACTAAGTAAAAATTTGGAAGTGGAGTATTAATCTTTCAAATACTTAAAAATCTTGACAATTGAGGAGGAGATAAAATGGATTGTCCGCATTATGATTATAATGGTGGTAATTACTACTGTGATTTGTGCCACAATTCTGTTAGCGAAGCAAAGCACGATTGCTTCTGTACTGACTACAACGGAACAAATTGGGAAAAATGTGATATTTACAAAAAGTATTCATAATTTATGGTAAAAAGGCTTGATTTTTCAAGCCTTTTTTGTTATAATGCTAACGCATTCGTGAAAATGAACGCGAATACGCACACAGTCAAGCTGAGCCAAAGGTTATAAATGCGGCTCTTGCCAAGCTTGATGTGGAGGATTAACCTTAAAGGAGGAAATTATTATGGCAAACGTAGTTTCTATGAAACAACTTTTAGAAGCTGGTGTTCATTTCGGTCACCAGACAAGAAGATGGAACCCTAAAATGGCAGAGTACATCTTCACAGAGCGTAACGGCATCTACATCATTGACCTTCAGAAGACAGTTAAGAAGCTTGATGAGGCTTATATGTTCGTTCGTGATTTAGCAGCAGACGGTGGTTCAATCATCTTCGTTGGTACAAAGAAGCAGGCTCAGGATTCTGTTAAGGAAGAGGCTGAGCGTTGTGCAATGCCTTATGTTAACGCAAGATGGCTTGGCGGTATGCTCACAAACTTCAAAACAATCCGTGGCAGAGTTGCTCGTCTTGCTCAGCTTAAGGCTATGAGAGAAGACGGTACTTTTGACCTTCTTCCTAAGAAAGAGGTTGTTGGTCTTGAGCTTGAGATTGAAAAGCTTGAGAAATACCTTGGCGGTATCACAGAGATGAAGAAGATTCCTAACGCAATGTTCATCGTTGACCCACGCAAGGAAAGAATCGCTGTATCAGAGGCTACAAAGCTTGGTCTTCCAATCGTAGCTATTGTTGATACAAACTGTGACCCAGACGAAATCGACTATGTTATCCCAGGTAACGACGACGCTATCCGTGCAGTTAAGCTTATTGCCGGTGCTATGGCTGACGCTGTTATTGAGGGTCGTGACGGTAAAGATACAGCAGAGGAAGCTGAAGCAGAGGTTGCTGCTGAGGAAGCTGCTGAATAATTTAATATTAACTCATAGGAGGGTAAAATAATGGCATTTACAGCTCAGGACGTAAAGGCTCTTCGTGAGAAGACCGGCGTTGGTATGATGGAATGTAAAAAAGCTCTTACAGAAGCAGACGGCGATATGGATAAGGCTGTTGACTTCCTTCGTGAGAGAGGTCTTGCTGCTGCTCAGAAAAAGGCAACAAGAATTGCTGCAGAGGGTGTGGTTCTTCCATATTACGATGCAGAGGCTAAGAAGGGTGTTGTTGTTGAGGTTAACTCAGAAACAGACTTCGTAGCTAAGAACGAAAAGTTTATGGACTTCGTTACAGGCGTAGCAAAGACAATTCTTGCTACAGATCCTGCTGATGTTGAAGCTCTTTGT
>CAYNGP010000048.1:10971-14550 GCA_964396885.1 uncultured Bacteroides sp.
TGATTTTGACGGCACAGGCAGAACTGTTACAGAAACTCTTAACGACCTTGTTCTTGCTATTGGTGAGAATATGAAAGTTCGTCGTTTTGAGAGAATGGACGGTGTTGTTTCAACTTATATTCACGGCGGCGGTTCAGTTGGCGTTATGATTGGCTTTGATGTTGCTGATGAGTCAAAGGCTGCTACTGCTGAGTTCGAGGCTATGGGTAAGAATGTTGCAATGCAGATTGCTGCTATGAACCCAAGCTACCTTGATGAGGCTTCAGTTCCTGCTGAGGTTGTTGAGCACGAGCAGGGTATCCTTGCTGCTCAGATGAAGGAAGATCCTAAAATGGCTTCTAAGCCTGAGGCAGTTCTTGCTAAGATTGCTGCAGGTAAAATGGGCAAGTACTACAAAGAAAACTGCCTTGTTGAGCAGGAGTTCGTTCGTGGTGACTTATTCCAGGGCTCAGTTAAGGGCTATATCGATTCTGTTGCTAAGGCGCTTGGCACAGAGATTAAGGCTACAGGCTTCATCCGTATGATGAAGGGCGACGGTCTTGAGAAGAGAGAAGAAAACTTTGCAGAGGAAATCGCAAAGCAGATTAATGGTTAATATTAAGCGGTTGTCTTTCGACAACCGCTTTTTTGTAACGCTTTTTTACGGGTAATATTGAGAATTATATGTTTCTGTCAAATAATATAAGTCCTGTTTTTGAAATTCTAAAGAAATGCAAGCTGGTATTGAAAAAGGCTTATCACAAAAACAGCTTGCTATAATTTTTGTATTGCTGTATGGTAAAATGAGTAAGAATTTTTTGAATCAGTTAAGGATAGAAGAGCAATTTGTAATATAAAGACAGTTGTGCTTGGTGCTTTGAAATTTGATTTATGGGGGATTAATAAATGAAAATACAGCGTTTTTCAATTAAAAGTGAGGGTAAAACACTGAGGGGACTAATATTAAATCCAAGTGCCCAAACTCCGGCAAAGACAGTTATAATAAGTCACGGCTATGCAAGCAATATGCTAATTACCTTTCCTTATGCAAAACCGTTTATTGATAGCGGTTATGTTGTTATAATGTATGACTTCTGCGGTTCAGGCAGTGGTATATCCAGTGGAAAGAGTACCGGGATGAGCATTTTTACAGAAACAAAAAATTTGATTGATGTGCTTGATTATGCGAAAACACTTGCTATTGTTGACAATAATCACATAACACTTTGCGGTTGCAGCCAGGGTGGATTAGTGAGTGCACTTGCAGGTGCAAAACGTGAAAGTGATATTGAACGACTTGTTCTCTATTACCCTGCACTGTGTATACCCGATGACGCAAGAAGGGGCTGCATTATAGGGACTAAAATTGATCCTGATAATGTACCGAATAGATTCTTCGGATTATTTATACCTTTAAGCAAAAAATATGTGCTTGATGCTAAGTCAATAGATCCCTATGAGCAAATCTGCACTTTTAAAAAGCCTGTGTTTATTGTTCATGGAATTGAGGATAAGTTAGTGAAAATTGATTATAGCAGAAAAGCGAAAGAGCATTATCCTGACTGTAAGTTAGTTGAAATTCACGGAGACCACGGATTTATATTAAAGGGCTTAAGTGCGTCAAACGCAGTGACTAAGGAATATCTTATGATGAATGATTGATTGTTATAGTAAATCAATGTTTAGATAATAAATCGTATTGTATATCAATAAAATGTTTATATCAATAGGAGAATGCAATGAAAAAGTATGATGTAATATTGTTTGACCTTGACGGTACTTTGACCGACTCTTCACCGGGTATTATTAATTCTATTGTCTATGCGTTGAAGAAATATAATATTGTCATTGAGGATACAGCGCAACTAAGAAAATTTCTCGGACCTCCTTTACACGAATCATTCAGAGATTTTTATGGCTTTGATGAAGAAAAGTCTATGGAAGCTGTTTCATATTATCGTGAATATTTCAGCACTAAGGGGCTTTTGGAAAATCAAGTCTATAATGGTATACCCGATTTGTTGAAAACACTTAACGATAAAGGTAAAAAGCTTATCCTCGCAACCTCAAAACCTCAGGAATTTACAAACAGAATTATGGAGCATTTTGATTTGGCAAAATATTTTGAATTTATCGCAGGCTCTAATATGGATGGCACACGCTCTAAAAAGGCAGAGGTTATTGAATACGCATTAAATAAATGCCAGATTACTGATAAATCCAAGGTGGTTATGATAGGCGACAGAATGCACGACATTATAGGTGCAAAAGCGGTTGGAATCGACTCGATAGGTGTTGAATACGGATATGGTGATTATGACGAACTTCATAATGTCGGTGCAACCCTTATTATAAAGACAGTGGATGCGTTAAAAATCTTATTCTAAATTATTTATAAAATTATTTTGATTTTACTGAATAGTAAACTTCGTTTTGATATGATGCGATTGAAAGGAGTGTTACTATGTTTGGCTTTGATTCTTTGATATATGCCAGTGATATTCAGCTTGTTTATGTTTTAATAGGCGTTGTTATGTTCTTAATTGGTAGATTATTCTTGTGCTTTGCTGTTTATAATGACGGAAAAGCAAACGAAAATAAAGGCAAATTATTATGGAGTATTCTTTCATTTTTATTCGGATTTATTCCTGCAATTATTTATGCTATCGTTGTTTTTGTTAAAAAAAGAGAAAATCGTAGGAAATCAAAGCCTGCATTAATCGTCATTGCAATGATTGCAATGATTTTATCTTTTAATTCTTTTGTGATTTATGAATTGTCTTGTACAGGTGAATTTGGATTTTTAGATTTTGATATTAAATTTTCGGATGTTGCAACTGTAACCTATAAAAATCGATTTGGACAAAAGGTTATTTTAGATAAAGAGGGCAATGAATATACTTACTCTCAAAGAAAAGCGTTACTGTATTATACAGAAAATGGAGAGGAATATAGGTGTATTGATGATGTTGATTATTTTTATATGACATTTATTAATACAGAAACAGAGGAACGTTACATTGTAGAGGAATATGACTTTTATGTAAATGATGAGGGATATTTTTGCATTTTTAATCGTGATGACAATAGCCTTAAGGATTATGAAATTGATGGATACTATGTGTATTACGATGAAAACCATTTGTATTATTCACTAGATTTTGTATTTTGGGATAGAGATGGAAATGTTGTGTTCCCTGAAGTAGTTGACGAACTAAATCACCTAACTTATGATGAACTTGCTAATTGAAATCAAATTGATATTCATTGTGAGAAAAATCCTATGACAGTTTATGCCATAGGATTTTTATTGTTATATTTCAGACTTAATTAAGTCTTTTTACTGTGAGTGTTGCGTTAACACCACTGCCCAAAGTAACACCTACTGCCAGCAATGCTGAGAGTGCCATGTCAATAACAGCGCCTGCCGGTAGTGTGACGATAGTACTTCCGCTAAACAGTGAACCAACACCTACGGAAAGAACACGGGAAATTGATGCACTTGGAATAACTGTGCCATTCTGCCGTACCGATAAAGTCACTGTCGTACCTCCGGCAACCGAAAGTGCAGAAGAATAGTTGATTTCATAAGTGCCCGCC
>CAYNGP010000049.1:0-14490 GCA_964396885.1 uncultured Bacteroides sp.
ACCCATAATCATTGCAGTGTTTGCGGTAACGGAGCCGATTGCGTTGCCGGCTGCCATATCAACATTACCCCTGGCAGTAGCCTGAATACTTACTATCATTTCAGGGAGCGTTGTTGCAACAGACACAATTGTTGCACCGATTACAAATTTCGGAACACCGAGTATTTCTGCAATCCAGCTTGCACTGTCAACGAACCAGTCGCCGCCCTTAATAATAAGGATAAGACCGACAACAAACAAAACATACATTAAAACAGTTTGCATTTTTTTAACCACCTTATTAAATTTATATCTTAATAATATTACATTACTATTACATATTTTGTCAATATTAAATCCATATTGTGTTAATTATATTTTTATGCTAAAATATTAGCATAATTGTTTAGGAGTGATATTTTTGAAAAATAAGAAAAATATTATATATATTATTTTGCCGATTGTTATGGCAGTGGTTGTGTTAATAGCTTTTGCTGTTAGCGGTCATATTACTAAAAAAGCTGACAAGGAAAATCCTACTGCAAAGGCTCCGGTTTCTGCAGTGAATGAAGAAAGCACAGCAGCACCAAAAAATGAAAATGCTAAGGTTACACTTTTGGCGACCGGTGATAACTTAATACACAATACACTTATTTCTGCAGGTGAGCAGGCTGACGGAACGCTTAATTATGATTCGCTTTATGCAAATATCAAGCCTGAAATTGAAAAATTTGATATTGCGGTCATTGATCAGGAAACTGTGCTTGGCGGCAGTGAGTTTGAATATTCAGGCTATCCGCAATTTAATACGCCTTGGGAGGTTGGTGAGGCTGCAATCAAAGCAGGCTTTGATGTATTCAACTGTGCAACAAATCATACTATGGATATGGGCTGGGGCGGTATTGAAAATGAACTTGAGTTTTTCTCAAATCATAAGGATGCAGTTGCACTCGGTATTCATGCAAGTGAGGATGACTATAATAAAATAACATATTATGAAAAGAACGGTATCACCTTTGCTATGCTTAACTATACCTATGGAACGAACGGTATTCCTCTTCCTGATGACAAGCCTTGGTGTGTAAATCTATTTGAAAAGGATAAGGTTACCAAGGATTTAAAAGAAGCAAGAGAGAATGCGGACTTTGTAATTGTGTTCCCGCACTGGGGTACAGAGTACAGCTTTGAGGTTTCTGATTATCAGGAGGAGTATACAAAGCTTTTCTCCGATATGGGGGTTGACCTTGTTATCGGCTGCCATCCACATGTTATTGAGCCTGTTAAGTGGGTGACGAATGAAAGCACAGGCAAAAAGATGCTTGTTTATTATTCACTTGGTAATTTTATTTCACATCAGATTGATTTAGAAAATCTTCTTGGCGGTATGGCTGAGGTTACTATTGAAAAAAGAGATGGCAAAACTGAAATTACATCAGCTAAGTTTGTTCCTGTAGTGTGCCATTATAATAGAAATGAAGAAGGAAAATTTGCTTTTAATGTGTACAAGCTTGGAGATTATAACGATGATCTTGCAAATACACATTCTCAGTCAGGCGGAACCGTGGATTATTATACTAAGCTTGTGAAGGATGTTGTTGATGAAGATTTTATCAGTCTGAAATAGGCTTTATGTAATATGCACAAAAAGAAGTGTTGATATGCACTATGAGAGATAAATAATTGACAAAATCCCATAAAATGGTTGACAAATGTGTAACCGATTGAGTATAATGCAAATGTAGTAAGAACGAGGGCGTTCCGTATTAGACGGAGTGCCCTCTTTTTTTATTGAATAATTTCAGAGAGAGGAGTATTTACAATGAGTAAGTACACAAAGGAAGACATTTTAAAGAGCGCACAGGAAAACGGCGTTGAGTTTATCAGACTTCAGTTTACAGACGTTTTCGGTATTATGAAGAATGTGGCTATCACAATTTCACAGCTTGAAAAAGCACTTGATAACCAGTGTATGTTTGATGGCTCATCAATCGAGGGCTTTGTTCGTATTGATGAAAGTGATATGTATCTTCATCCTGATTATGATACCTGGACAATTTTCCCATGGAGAAAGCACCAGAATGCACAGACAGCAAGATTAATCTGTTCAGTATATACTGCTGACAACAAAACACCTTTCCTCGGTGACCCAAGAAATGTTTTGCAGAAGGTTATCGACGAAGCTGCTGAAATGGGCTATACCTTCAATGTAGGTCCTGAATGTGAGTTCTTCCTTTTCAAAGTTGATGAGGATGGTACTCCGACACTTGAAACAAATGATAAGGCAGGCTATTTTGACCTTAATCCTATTGATACAGGCTCAAACTGCCGTCGTGATATCTGCCTTGCTCTTGAGGAAATGGGCTTCACAATCGAGGCTTCACACCATGAGGTTGCTCAGGGTCAGCACGAGATTGACTTTAAGTTTGACGAGGTTATGACTACTGCAGACAGAGTTATGACTTTCAAGCACGTTGTTAAAACATATGCTACAAAGCACGGTTTACATGCTACATTTATGCCAAAGCCTGTTTACGGTATCAACGGTTCAGGTATGCACACCAATATGTCACTTATGACTAAGGATGAGAATGGTAATACAGTGAATGCTTTCTATGATCCTGAAAGTCCTGATGGATTAAGCAAGATTGCACACAACTTTATTGCAGGTATCTTAAAGCATGTTAAGGGCTTGACAGTATATGCTAACCCAACTGTTAACTCTTATAAGAGATTGGTTCCGGGTTATGAAGCACCTACTTATATTGTTTGGTCAGCTTCAAACCGTTCTTGCCTTGTTCGTATTCCTGCAACACGCGGAATGGGTACTCGTGTAGAGCTTCGTTCACCGGACCCTGCTTGTAACCCATACCTGGAAATGGCACTTTGCCTTGCAGCAGGTCTTGATGGTATTAAAAATAATCTCACTCCACCTGAGGCTGTTGATTACAATGTATTTGATTTCTCAGACGAAGAACTTGCAGAAAAGGGCATTGAATGTCTTCCAACATCTCTTGATGAGGCTGTAAAAGCATCAATGGCTGATCCATTTGTTAAGGAAACAGTTGGTGAGCATGTATTCAATGCATACTCAAAGGGTAAGAAAGCTGAGTGGGACGAATATAAGACAAGAGTTTCTCAGTGGGAAATTGACAGATATATGGTTAACTATTAATCTGTTAACAGTTTAGCGAAAAGTTAACCCTCTCTTACAGCAAGCTTGCTTGCTGGTTATTAACCGACGTCCGTTTAGGATTCGGGCGTCGGTGCATTTTAAGACACAATGGGGTGTCCGCAGTTTATACTGCGGGCACCCCTCTTGTTTTTTAAGATTCTATATTATAAACATAGAGGAGGAAAAATTATGACTATGGAATCTATTATAGAAGCCGTTGATGGCGAGCTATTCGGTGTCTGGTTTCTGATTGGTGCGGCATTGGTGTTTTTTATGCAGTGCGGCTTTGCAATGGTTGAAAGCGGCTTCACCAGAGCAAAAAATGCAGGAAACATCATTATGAAAAATCTTATGGATTTTTGTATCGGTGCCGTAATGTTTATTTTGTTAGGCTTCGGTCTTATGATGGGCGAGGAGTGCTTAGGCGGACTTGTGGGTATGCCGACGCTCGGTGTGTTTACCGATTATGCAAATTTTGACTGGTCTAACTTTGTGTTTAACCTTGTGTTCTGTGCTACGGCAGCTACGATTGTTTCAGGTGCTATGGCAGAGCGTACAAAGTTCTCATCCTACTGCATTTATTCTGCAGTGATTTCAGCAGTTGTTTATCCTATTGAAGCAGGTTGGATTTGGAATCCGAACGGCTGGCTTGTTACTCGTGGCTTCCACGACTTTGCGGGTTCAACAGCAATACATATGGTTGGCGGTATCGCAGCACTCATCGGTGCAGCAATGCTTGGTCCTCGTATCGGAAAGTATAAGGTTGACAAGAAGACAGGCAAGAAAAAGGCTAACGCTATTCCCGGTCACAATCTGACTATCGGTGCACTTGGTGTATTCATTCTGTGGTTTGGCTGGTATGGTTTTAATGGTGCCGCAGCAACCTCTGTTGATTCTCTTGCATCCATTTTTGTTACAACTACACTTGCTCCGTCAATTGCAACCGTAGTTACAATGATATTTACCTGGATTAAGGATGGCAAGCCGGATGTATCTATGTCACTTAACGCATCACTTGCAGGTCTTGTAGCAATTACTGCACCTTGTGACTGTGTTGACGCTTTAGGCTCAATTATAATCGGTGCTGTATCAGGTATACTTGTTGTAGTGGTAGTAGAGCTGCTTGACAAGAAGCTCTTTATTGATGATCCCGTTGGTGCTGTTGCAGTTCACTGTGCAAACGGTATCTGGGGTACTCTTGCTGTGGGTTTGTTCTCAACAGGTGCTGATGGTGTCGGTAAAGGTTTATTCTACGGCGGCGGATTTAAGCAGCTTGGTCTGCAGTTCATGGGCTTTGCGGCAGTAGCAGCTTGGACAATTGTTACAATGACAATTGTATTTTATGCTATTAAGAAAACCAACGGACTTCGTGTTTCTGCTGAAGAGGAAATCAAGGGTCTTGATGCTACAGAACATAATCTGCCATCTGCATATGCAGACTTTATGCCTGTGGGTGTTTCCGCAGTGGCAGCAGTTCCGACTGCACCTGTTTCCGTTGCTCCTGTTGAAAAGGCTATTCCTGTGGAAACATATACAACAAACACAGATGCCAAGCTGACAAAGATTGTTATGATTTTCAATTCTGCTAAGCTTGAGGATATTAAGGAATCAATGAACGAAATCGGTGTAACAGGAATGACTGTTACAAATGTAATGGGTTGCGGTACTCAAAAGGGTCATATAAGAAAATATCGTGGTGTAGAGATTGAGGAAATGAGCCTTATGCCTAAGATGAAGCTTGAAATGGTGGTTTCTGCAGTTCCTGTTGAAAAGGTAGTTGATACTGCTCGCTCAGTTCTTTACTCAGGACATATCGGCGACGGAAAAATATTTATTTATGATGTTGAAGATGTTGTTAAGGTAAGAACAGGTGAAAGGGGCTATGATGCTCTTCAGGGTGAAAATGACTAAATAAAGTATTTATACAATATGCACAAATGCCTCGTTGAAACAAACGGGGCATTTATAATTATACATTAATATTCATATATTATTGCATAATAATACGAAAACATCGAATTTTATTGTTAATTTACACATATATATACATTAATTGCATAGAAATTTCTATATATAGGTCAATTGAATAATTGAGCTTATAGGTGTAAAATTTTATTGACAACTAAAGTTGCAAAGGAGAATCTATATGCTTAAAGAGGGAGAAATCAGAATTCCTGCAGGCTGTGCCATTGCTGCCATTATTGACAGAAAGGGCAAGCGAATTAACGGATCTGAAATTATAAAATCAATTGCTCTTATGCACGACCGTTCAAATGGTCTTGGCGGCGGCTTTGCTGCTTACGGAATTTATCCGGAGCATAAGGATGAATATGCAATTCACGTTTTTTATGACACTGCTGAAGCCAAAAAGCAGTGTGAGGAATTTTTATTCAGACATTTTAATATTGATGTTGCCGAAAGAATACCAACCAAGCAGGTCGCAAGCATTGAAAAGGGACCGGACATCTGGCGTTATTTTGGTAAAGCCAACAGAGTTCGTATGAAGGATGCAAGACTTGACGAACAGGAATATGTTGCACAGTGTGTAACCAAGGTCAACAATGCCATTGAGGGTGCGTATATTTTTTCATCCGGTAAAAATATGGGCTGCTTTAAAGCTGTTGGTTATCCTGAGGATGTTGGTGAGTTCTATATGCTTGATCAGTATGAGGCTTACATATGGACTGCTCACGGTCGTTTTCCTACAAACACACCCGGTTGGTGGGGCGGCTCTCACCCTTTCAATATTCTTGATTGGTCTATCGTTCATAATGGCGAAATTTCTTCATATGATGCGAACCGCAGATATATTGAGCAGTTCGGCTATATATGTACAATGCAGACCGATACAGAGGTTATTACATATTTATTTGACCATTTGTTAAGACACCATAATCTTCCTATCGAGGTTGCAGCTGATGTGCTTACTGCTCCTGAATGGGATGAGATTGATAAAATGGATGATGAGAGCAAAACGTATTTCACAAATCTCAGAGCCATTTACAGCGGAGCACTTGTTAATGGTCCGTTCTCTGTAATCCTTGGTTCAAACAAAGGTCTTCTTGCAATTAATGATAGATTAAAGCTGCGTTCACTGACTGCTGCCACAAAGGGCAACAGAGCATATTTTGCTTCTGAGGAGTCGGCTATACGCATTATTTGCCCTAACCCTGAAAAGGTTTGGTCTGTATCAGGTGCGGAGCCTGTATTTATTCCGCTTGAAATTGATGAAGAGGAGGCAGAAAACTGATGATAAATTATATTCCTCGCAGGTTTACAATTATTCGTGACAGAGAACGCTGTATTGATTGCGGTTGCTGTGTGCGTCAGTGTTCAAACGAATGTCACTTTTTTGATGAAGATAATAAGACGGTTTTATGTAATTCAAACGACTGTGTAGCTTGTCACCGTTGTGTTGACCTTTGCCCTACAGGTGCACTCAGAATTGAGAAATATGTTTGTGATTACCGTGAAAATGCGAACTGGACACCACAGTATCAGCAGGAAATCTGCCGTCAGGCAGAGTCGGGCTCAGTGCTTCTTTCAGCAATGGGTAATCCAAAGCCTTTTCCGATTTACTGGGATAAGATTTTGCTCAATGCTTCACAGGTTACAAATCCGTCTATTGACCCACTGCGTGAGCCAATGGAAATCCGTACAATCCTCGGCAGAAAGCCTGAGATGATTCAGGTTGAAAAGAAAGGCAAATCAACTGTCGAAATGCCGCCACAGGTTATGCTTGAAACACCTATTATTTTTTCAGCTATGAGCTTCGGTTCCATTTCAATGAATGCACAGAAGTCACTGGCTATGGCAGCCAAAGAGCTTGGTACACTGTTTAACACAGGTGAAGGCGGACTTCATCCTGAGCTTAATGCGTACAGTGACTGTGCAGTTGTTCAGGTTGCTTCAGGTAGATTTGGTGTGCATAAGGATTATCTTAATAATTCCAAATTTGTTGAAATTAAAATCGGTCAGGGTGCAAAGCCGGGCATCGGCGGACATCTTCCCGGTGAAAAGGTTAATGTTGAGGTTTCCAACGCTCGTATGATTCCTGAGGGCTCGGATGCTATTTCTCCTGCACCGCACCACGATATTTATTCTATTGAGGATTTGCGTCAGCTTATCTGGTCACTTAAGCAGGCAACTGATGGCAAAAAGCCTGTTTCTGTTAAAATTGCTGCGGTTCATAATGTTGCAGCTATTGCATCAGGCTGTGCAAGAGCAGGTGCTGATATTGTAGTGATTGACGGCTTCAGAGGCGGTACAGGTGCTGCACCAACACGTATAAGAGATAATGTTGGTATTCCGATTGAGCTTGCTTTGGCAGCAGCAGATCAAAGACTGCGTGACGAGGGTATTCGCTCAAGCGTTTCTCTTGTGGCAGCAGGCTCCTTCCGTTGCTCTGCCGATATTGTTAAGGCTATTGCTTTGGGTGCGGATGCCTGCTATGTTGCATCTGCTGCGCTTATTGCAATGGGCTGCCATATGTGCCAGACCTGTAATACAGGCAAGTGTAACTGGGGTATTGCTACACAAAGACCTGAGCTTACAAGAAGATTAAATCCTGAAATTGCACATAAAAGAGTTGTTAATCTTATTAATGCATGGAATCACGAAATCAAGGAAATTATGGGCGGTATGGGTATTAACTCAGTTGACTCATTGAGAGGCAACCGTTTAATGCTCAGAGGTATCGGCTTAAGCGAAAAAGAGCTTGAAATCCTTGGTATTAAGCACGCTGGAGAATAGGAGATTTGCCGTAATGAAAAAAGTATTTGCTCGTGAGGAGCTCTGTATAAACTGCCGTCTGTGTGAGGTTTACTGCAAAACCAATCATTCAAAATCAAAGGATGTCATTAAAGCGTATAAGTCAGAAAATCCTGCACCTGTCAGCCGTGTTGCTGTGTATGGTGATAAGGTTGCATCTGTAGCTGTTAACTGCCGTCACTGTGATGATCCTGCCTGTGTTAATGCTTGTATAACAGGTGCTATGACTAAGGACAAAAAGACAGGTATTGTTTCTGTAAACGAGGATAAGTGTATCGGCTGTATGACATGCCTTGCCGTTTGTCCTATTGGCTGTATCAAGCAGGGTAATATTGCCTTGAAGTGTGATTTGTGCGGCGGTGAAGAGCCTGCTTGTGTTAAAAACTGTCCTAACAGAGCATTATTGTGGCTGGAAGCAGGGGGTGCAAAGTAATGAAATATTTAATTATCGGTGCTTCAGCAGCAGGTCTTGCTGCAGCAGAGAGTATCAGAAAATATGACAGTGAGGGCTCGGTTACCATATTGACCGAAGAGGAATATCTGCCCTATTCACGTCCGTCAATCAGCTACTTTTTAAAAGGCAAGGTTAAGGAGAGCAATATGGTACTCAGAAAGCCTGCATTTTATAAACAGAACAAAATTGATGTTATAACAGGTGCAAAGGTTACAGCAATTGATAAAAACTCAAAAACTGTCAAGGCAGGCAGAAAATCTTATTCATATGATAAGCTGTGTCTTGCAACCGGTTCAGTTCCTTTTGTTCCGCCTATGGAAAATGTAAGTGGTAAGGATAATGCTTTAACCTTCCTTGACTTGGCAGCTGTTAAAGAAATAAAACAAATGGCAAATGAAAAAACAAGAGCCGTTGTAATCGGTGCAGGCTTAATCGGAATGAAAGCCGCTGAGGGTCTTGTTAAAATTTGTAAAAGTGTTGATGTTGTTGAGCTGGCTCCAAGAGTGCTTCCGTCAATCCTTGACGAAAAATCGTCAAAGCAGGTTAAAAAGCATTTAGAGAATAACGGCATTAAATTCCATTTGGAAAACACGGTTGTAAAGGCGGCATCTAAGGGTAAGCAGATAACTGCAGTTACATTAAAGAACGGCACAAAGCTTGCTTGTGATTTGCTTGTTTTAGCTGTTGGTGTAAGACCTTGTACAGAGTTAGCTGAGAAGGCTGAATTAGAGGTTAATCGTGGAATTATCACCGATACCCAGACTATGCAGACAAGTGACAGTGATATTTATGCAGCAGGTGACTGCTGTGTTTCAACCGATATGCTTGATGGCTCAAAAAAGATTATTGCCCTTTGGCCTAACGCTGTGCAGCAGGGTACTGTTGCAGGTGCACAGATGACAGGCGCCGATTTAACTGTTGGCGGTACTTATTCAGTTAATGCCATTGACTTTTTCGGTTTGAGAATTTGCACCTGTGGTTTGATTAATGCACAGGGCGATGCGTACAAGGATATTGTTAAAAAAGACGGCGACGCATATAAAAGACTGATTTTGAAGGACGATAAGCTGGTCGGCTTTGTGCTTATTAACTGCAGTGAGAATGCAGGTATTTATACAAGCTTAATTTCAAACCGAATTTCACTTGATACGCTTGTGGGTGATATAACAGACACCCCATCCATCTTTATGTTTGATAAAGATGTAAGAATGACTAAGCTGAGAGGAGGTATGCCGATATGATTATTGAAGCTGGCTTAACTCGTTATGAACAGGTTAATGATATGATAAAAAAAGAGCTGTCCGCCAAAAACAAGGTAACTGTTAAGGATGTTAACGGACAGCGTTACATAGGATGTGCCCTCGATGCAGGCAAAAAAATAGAAGTTCACGGAACTCCCGGCAATGATATGGCTTGTTATCTTAACGGTGGTACTGTCGAGGTTTTCGGCAACTGTCAGGATGCAGTGGGCAATACAATGAACGGCGGTGAAATTATCGTTCATGGTCATTCAGGTGATGCGATGGGTTACGGAATGCGTGACGGTCAGATTTATATCCGCGACAATGTTGCCTGCCGCGGCGGTATTCATATGAAGGAATTCAGACAGATGCGTCCCGTGCTTGTTATCGGTAAAAATGCAGGTTCGTTCCTTGGCGAATATATGGCAGGGGGTACGATTGTGCTCCTTGGTCTTGATATGAAAAGAGGAGAAAAGCTCTTCGGCACGCACTGTGCGTCAGGTATGCATGGCGGTAAAATTTTCGTAAGAGGTAATTTCCCTAAAGATAATTTAAGTCCGAATATCAAGGTGGTTAATCTTGATGAGGACGATGAAAAAGAGCTTGCAGGCTATGTTAAAAAGTATTGCAAATACTTTGGTGCTGATGCAGAAAATATTATGTCAAAGCCATTTAAAAAGCTCATTCCTGCTACTTCAAGACCATATGCTAATCTTTATGTAGCTAACTTATAATAAAACTAATTGATTGATTCGGGTGATAAGGATGTTCAATAATTTGCACGAGGAATGCGGTGTATTCGGTATATTTGAAAATAAAACGACCTATGTTGCACAGTCTGTTTATCACGGACTTTATGCACTGCAGCACAGGGGACAGGAAAGCTGTGGAATTGCTGTTAATGACGATGGTGTTTTCAGGCATCACAGGGGTGACGGCTTAGTGCACGAGGTGTTTTCAAATGAAAAAATGGAGCACCTGGCTATGGGTAATATGGCAATCGGTCATGTCCGCTATTCAACAACAGGCGGTAAAAATGCGAACAACATTCAGCCACTTGTCATTCGTCATATTAAAGGCAATCTTGCCGTTGCACATAACGGAAACCTTGTTAATGCATCTGAGCTTAGAAAACAGTTTGAGCTTAAGGGCGGCATTTTTCACGGAACATCTGATACCGAATCCATTGCTTATTCAATTGTTGCAGAGCGTTTAACAAGCAAGAGTACCGAGGAAGCAGTAGAAAAGGTTATGAATACCTTAAAGGGTGCGTATTCCTGTATTGTAATGACAGCAACAAAGCTGATTGCATTTAGAGACCCTGATGGCTTCAGACCGCTTTGCCTTGGCAAAACTGCCGATGGTGCGTGGATTGTTTCATCCGAAAGCTGTGCGATTGACAGTGTTGGTGCTGAGTTTGTCAGAGATATTGAACCGGGTGAAATTGTGGTTATCAGCACAGATGGTGTTGAATCAATAAAAACGCATTGCGGCAGCAAGGGCAATATATGTGTGTTTGAATATATCTATTTTGCACGTCAGGACAGCGTGATTGAAGGCTCATCCGTTCAGCACGCAAGAATGAGAGCAGGTAAATTCCTTGCACAGGAGCATCCTGTTGATGCGGACATAGTTATCGGTGTGCCTGACAGCGGACTTGATGCTGCACTTGGTTATGCACAGGAAAGCAACATTCCTTATGGTATCGGCTTTGTGAAAAACAGATATATTGGCAGAAGCTTTATTCAGCCGAATCAGAATCAGCGTGAGGACGCTGTAAGAATTAAGCTTAATGTTATAAAAGAAAATATCAAAGGCAAGCGTGTTATTATGATTGATGACTCCATTGTCCGTGGCACAACCTGTGCAAGAATTGTTGCACTTTTGCGTGAAGCAGGAGCTAAAGAGGTGCATATGCGTGTATCATCGCCGCCGTTTAAATTTCCTTGCTTTTTCGGAACGGATGTTGATTCACAGGAAAATCTGATTGCTTGCAAATTTGATACTGTTGATGAAATTGCAACAGAAATCGGTGTTGACAGCCTCGGCTATCTTTCGGTTGCAGCAACTAAAAAGCTTGCAGAAAATTCTAAATGCGGTTTTTGTGACGGCTGTTTTACAGGCAGTTATCCTGTTGAAGTTCCAAAGGAGCAGCCAAAGGATAAGTTTGAAGAAAAGCTCAATCAGTTTTCACCATATTATCAGGTGCTTGATTGATGATGATAAAGTAATAAAAGCAAAAAACATCTTGCAATTTCAGCGTTTGTAATGTATAATAACAAACGCAATATGCAGATGTGTCCGAGCTGGCCGAAGGAGCACGATTGGAAATCGTGTAGTGCTTCAACGAGTACTCTGGGGTTCGAATCCCCACATCTGCGCCATTAGAAAAGCAAGCACTTTTGTGCTTGCTTTTCTAATAGTATATTAAAATGGGATTTGAAGACGTGGCTCTGAAAATTGAGCCATTAGGTGAAAATTTTCAGGAGAAATCTCCAGTGGAGCTTTCGATAGCAAGAGGAAAATCCCCACCTCTGTGCCACTACCGGCGTAGGGCAATCCGTCCTGCGCTTTTTTATATTGACTCAATTCTTCACTATGATATAATCAAATTGACAAATAGTGATTTTGTGAGGAGCTAAAATTATGGGATTTGATTTGGGACCTTCAGTTAGTTTGTTATTAAAACTTATACTACGATCAAAAAGAAAAATTGGCAAAGATAAAAGAATGAAAGACTTTTCAGTCAATATATTTTTAGGAAAAGATAAAATGATAAGATTCGTACCTGGTGTAAGAAATAAGTTTGGCATTTATGTTCCTATACCAGAGGGATTGGAAGTGCCATTTGATTCAAGTCCAAAAGAGATTGGAAAAACATATCTAAAAACTGCTAATAATTCATTAAATCGTTTTGGCGAAGATTTAGATATGAGATTAGCAAAACCCAAATATATATCGTTTAAAGGTTTCAAATCACAAAAGGATTTTGATTTAAAACATTTTTGTTTTTTTTCTTATGCTTTGAATGGAAAAATTACAATTACTTTTCTTCCTTGGCATAAAAACGAATTTTGTTTATTAAAGAGTGATATAGAATGTATAGTGGAAATTATAGAAACAGATGATGAAGTTATTATTGGCGAAACTATTTTAGAAATTATAAAAAAAGCAGACAAAGAATATTCTGAATTAAAAATTTTATCTGATAATTAAAAATACAATTTAAAATTTATCTTTGCGTACAGAATAGATTAAAAGGTTCATAAACATCTTGAAAACAGCGGAATGTATCTTTTTTATCTACCCTTTCCATATGAAACATCCTTTGTTGTCCAAACCCAAGAGGTTCGGATTACAAAGGATGTTCTTTATTTTTCCTTGATTTTATGCGTGAACATGTTTTCATATGTTTAATTAACATATGAAGCAGTATTTATTGTTATAAATCCTGAATGTTAATAAGCATTGCTTGAAGCAACGGACTATTCTTTATATAATAGCTTGTAAGGAAAGGAGTTGTTCTAAAGTGTTAAAGGAAAACATTAAATCAATAAGAAAATCAAGAGGACTTTCACAACAAGAACTTGCTATCAAGCTGAATGTGGTAAGGCAAACAATTTCTAAATGGGAGCAAGGATTGTCGGTTCCTGATTCAGAAATGTTAATCTTGATATCAGAGGTTCTTGAAACACCGGTAAGCACTTTGCTTGGAGAAAACATTTCTGAGTCTAAAGCAGATGATTTGAAAGCAATTTCTGAAAAATTAGAGATAATAAACTTACAACTATCGCAAAGGAAGAATGTAAGAAGAAAAATGATTCATTGGATACTGATTTCATTATGTGCAATCATAATAATAATTTTCATATCCTTAATCTTATTAAATAGTCCTTATTTTAATTGGAATTATAATGTTCCTGAAAATGCTGTTTTAGGAGTTGCTTTTCATTCTTTTGAATGGTTGTTTGTCAGGATAGCACCAATTATCCTTATTGGGACAATTGTTGGAATTATTATTACACGAAAAAGAGTATAAAATGAAAAATGCGTAAGGAGGAAAATTATGAACAAGAATAAAAAAATAATCATCAGTGTTATTTGTACTTTGGTAATTTGTGGTTTAGCTTTTGTTTTGTTTGCAAATAATGAGTTTAAAGTCGCAGATGATGAGATAGTACTTCAAATAAAATTAGATACCAAAGAAGATGTTGGTTTGATTATTTATGATTATAGTGTAGGTGGATTTGAACACAGTGGAGGCATATCTAATGCAGATAAATCATTAATAAAGCATAATGATTTATTAATTCAACCTATGAGTAAACAACCG
Organism: uncultured Bacteroides sp.; assembly: GCA_964396885.1. Taxonomy (GTDB): domain Bacteria; phylum Bacillota; class Clostridia; order Oscillospirales; family Acutalibacteraceae; genus Eubacterium_R. The sequence goes on from CAYNGP010000049.1 coordinate 13,950, forward strand.
GATTTTGATAATTTATCTGATATAGAAGATTTAACAATAAAATTTACGGTTATAACAGAATATGTAGCTCCAAATTATGAGAATATATATCCGGAAGAATACACAAAAATAATAGAAGCACCCATTTCTTTGAAAGCACACTATGGTGAATCTTACTCTATTACAATTAGCGGAGATAAAATGAATGGATATGAAGCTGCTTTAGAGTAATAGCTCTTTACTTAGTGTAATCAGAATTAAAAATTCCAATTTATCTTCAAGTGTACAATATAAATTAAAGAGTTCAAATACATCCTAAAAAAGCAAAATGTATCTTTTCTATATTGAATTGAAATTCAATTATGGTATAATCAATTGATAATGAGTAATTTACAGGAGTGGCAGTATGATTAAGGCTAATGTAAAAAAAGAATTTCATTGTGACGTAGAAAAAATATGGAATATTGTTACTGATAATACAAGATATAATTGGAGAAGTGATATAACAAAAATAGAAATAATTGATGATAAACATTTTATAGAATATGCTGAAAATAATTAT
>CAYNGP010000050.1:0-14118 GCA_964396885.1 uncultured Bacteroides sp.
TTTCTTGGTATGATAACGAGAACAGCTACACATCACAGATGGTTCGTACAATCAAGTACTTCTCAGAGCTTGGTTAATAGCGAATAATAGCTAAAATATTAAGGACTTGGGTTTTTCCCAAGTCCTTTTTTTTGACTGTCGATAAAGCCAGTCATAACCACGCCAAAATGAATAAATATTGTAGGGTGCGATGCCCACATCGCACCGAAAACGGGCTGATGAGGGCATCAGCCCCTACAATTAATATAAAAATCCCAAAGGTTAAAAATACCTTTGGGATTTGTTATTTTATTGATTTTTACTGAGCTCGGCTTTGCCTTCCGGGGTGTCACGATAATACTGGGTGAATGGGTGAAAACGCTCTTGCTCTTCCCAGATTTCCTTTGCCCTCGGTGCCCAAAGCTTTGCATATTCGTCACACTTTGAACAAAGGGTTTCGGCACTTTCAGGGCAAATCAGGTTGGTTGATTTAGCACCTGTTTTGTTCACCATTTTTCTGAGTGCCTGTGGATTCTCCAGCATAGGACAAGGCCTGAGCATATTATCATTAAATGGCTGTCCTTTGTAATACTCCTTGAAAAGAGGGGATTTTAAACACTCGATAATACTTTTCTCTCGGATATTTGAGTCACTGTAGTGAACAAACACACAAGGCTCAACATCGCCCTCACTGTTGATGTGAAAATAGTTTCTGCCGCCTGCGATACATCCGCCCACAAACTCGGCATCGTTCTGGAAATCAACTGTGAAAATCGGCTTGCCTGTTTTACCGTTTCTGTTTTCTCTTATTCTTCTGTAAACGTGTTCACGCTGGTCCGGTGACAGCAGCAGCTTTGTGTCAGCGTCACTGCCAACAGGCATATAGTGGAAATACCATGCAAAGCGTGCACCGTTTTCTATCATCAGGTCATAGAATTCATCGCTGGTTACAGCCTCATAGTTCTGACTGGTATAGCAGACAGATGTGCCGAAAAGACATTTATGTTTTTTGAGCATCTGCATTGCTTTAAGCGTTCTGCTATAAGCGCCTGCACCTCGTCTGCCGTCAGTGGTTTCCTCACTGCCTTCAATTGACAGAGCAAGTGAAAGGTTACCGCATTGCTTCATATCCTCACAGAACTGCTCATCAACAAGTGTGCCGTTGGTATAGGCAAGGAAAATGCAGTCACTGTTCTCTCTCGCAACAGTCAGAATATCCTTTTTTCTGATTAGCGGCTCACCGCCTGTGTACATAAAAAAGTGTGTGCCAAGTGCTTTTGCTTCGGTAACAACTCTGCGCATTTCATCAAGTGTAAGGTTTGAGTTGTGACCATATTCAGCAGACCAGCAGCCTTTACATTTCATATTGCAGGCAGATGTGGGGTCAAGCAGAATAACCCAAGGGATATTGCAATGCTCCTCATCCCTCTTTTTTCTGAGGGTGGAGGTGCCTATAAGTCCAAGGTCAATACCAAAGGTTAACACTGCTTTTCTGAGCATTTCGCTGTCAACCTCTTTAAGTCCCCTGAACAAAAAGGTGTTCCACACATTGCTTTTGTCATTTAAAATTTCTATCGGCTTTGTAAAAGTGCTTTCCGGATACATTTTTCCGGCAACAGTTTTGCCGATTTTAATCAGCTTAAGTATGTTTTTTTCAGGATCTTTATAAACATACCTGAAAATACTGTTGCCTATTCTGTGTAGCACCTTGCTTTTCATTTGAGCCATTATATTACCTCTTTCACATTACCTCTGGGGTTGTGATTTTTAGCATTGTTAAAATGTTTTTGATTGTATCTTTAACTGCTGTGCAAAGATAAAGTCTTGCTGTCATTAAGCTTTCATCATCTATCATAACTCTGTGAGCATTGTAGAATTTGTGGAATAATGTAGCAAGCTCAATTACATAGTGTGTAATTCTTGCAGGGTCATATGATTTTGCAGCAGTAACAATTTCATCTGTAAGTGCAGAAAGGTGGCGGATAAGCTCCTTTTCTTCGTCACTGTTCAGCAGCATAAGCTCATCATCAGTTGGTGTTTTCAGTTCAACGCCCTGCTCCTGAGCCTTTTTAAGTATTGAGCAAATTCTTGCGTGAGCATATTGAACGTAGTAAACAGGGTTTTCGCTTGACTCCTTAGCAGCCAGCTCTAAATCGAAATCGAAATGTGAGTTCGGCTCACGGAGATTGAAGAAAAATCTTGCAGCATCAAGCGGTACTTCGTCAATCAGTGTGTTCAGAGTGATTGCTTTACCCGAACGCTTTGAAAGCTTGATGGTTTCGCCCTCACGAACAAGTCTTACCATCTGCATAATAACTGCGTCAAGTCTGTCAGCATCAAGTCCGAGAGCGGTGAGTGCAGCCTTCATTCTCGGCACATAACCGTGGTGGTCTGCACCAAGCACATCAATTGCCTTGTCATAGCCACGTGTAACAAGCTTGTTATAGTGATATGCAATATCCGGTACAATATAAGTCGGCAGACCGTTGGCTCTTACAAGAACGATGTCCTTATCATTACCATATTCGTTTGCCTTGAACCAGAGTGCACCGTCCTGTTCGTAGGTAACGCCCTTTTCTTTCATGGCAGTTATCACTCTGTCAACTGAGCCGTCATTGTGCAGTGTTGATTCTCTGAACCATTTGTCATAGGTGATTCTGTATCTGCCTAAATCTCTTTCAAGACCTGCAATATTCTTTGGCAGTGCATAATCAACAAGTGCATTTCTTCTTGTTTTGCTGTCGCAGTCAACATATTTGTCGCCGAATTCTTCAATAAAGTTTTCAGCGTGTTCTGTTATGTCAGCACCCTGGTATGCATCCTCAGGCATTTCAACAGTGCTGTCAAAGTGCTGAAGGTATCTTACCTCAAGAGAGGTTGCAAACTTTTCAATCTGATTACCTGCATCGTTAACATAGAACTCTCTGTTAACCGCATAGCCTGCCCAGTCCAGTACTGCAGCAAGGCAGTCACCGATTGCACCGCCTCTTGCGTTACCGATATGCATTGGTCCTGTTGGGTTTGCAGAAACAAATTCAACAAGTATCTTCTTGCCCTGACCATAGTCTGATTTACCATAGTTTTCACCGCAGGCAAAAATATCCTTGAGTATTTCACTGTAATATTTCTGTGAAAGGAAAAAGTTTAAAAAGCCCGGTCCTGCAATTTCAGCTCTGTCGAATACAGTATCTGTTAAATCAAGGTGATTTACAATGCTTTCAGCAATCATCCTCGGTGCTTTTTTGAATGCTCTTGCACCTGCCATAGCAACGTTGCTTGAGTAATCACCGTTTGCTTTGTTTGCAGGTATTTCAACTATAAAATCCGGGGCGTCTGCTTCAGGCAGCTCACCTGCACTTATTGCCTTGGTGATTGCCTCATTAATTAAAGCCCTCAGTTTATTTTCTGTTTCTTTAACTATTTTTGACATTTTTATTACTCCTGATTTTTTCTAAAACTCATTCTTACCTCGTTCTTTGAGGCTAACGCTCCGTTAATATCAATGTCATAACCGAAAACGAACTCGCCGCTTTCTCCGTCAAATTCAGTTTCAATGGAATGACCTGATATACCCATTAAAATATCACCGTATTCCGTACCGTAGCGGCACATATTACGCCGTGACTTTTCTATAATCAAGCAGGATTCATAATCACCGCTTCTTGTCATTTCAACTCGGCTTTCATCCTTGTGGATTTTAACACAAACGGTAATGGGATTTAATGGCGGCTCCTGCTCCTCCTTGTAATTCACTATGTAGCAGTCGTCCGCTTCTTCCAGAGAAGCAACGGTTGTGAGCTCCATTTTATCCTTTTGCATATCAATACGCTGTGTGCCGATTACATTTAATAGTACCTTTAGCATTTTGTTATATCCTTCCGCCGCGCTCCAACGCAAGCTGAATCAGTCTGTCAATAAGCTCCTTGTATGATACGCCCACCGCCTCAAAAAGCTTGGGGTACATACTGATAGCAGTCTGACCCGGGATTGTATTTATTTCATTTAAGAGCACCTGCTCAGAGTCCTTGGTTACAAAGAAATCAACTCGGCTCATACCTTCGCATCCCATAGCAGAGTATGCCTTGATTGCTTGATTTTTAACCTCTTCACGCTTTTCTTCTGAAAGCTGAGCAGGAATAACGGTCTGTGAAGGGTTGTTGTATTTTGCATCAAAGTCATAAAAATCTGCTGATGCAAGAATCTGACCAACCTCGCCCGTAACAGGTTCGTTGTTGCCCATTACGGCACATTCAACCTCATAGCCGTCAATGAATTCCTCAAGCACAGCCTTTTTGTCCTCTTTAAAAGCAACTTCCATTGCAGCCGCCAGCTCTTCCTTATTGCGGGCCTTTGAAATTCCGACAGATGAGCCTGCATTTGCAGGTTTAACAAAAATAGGGAAGCCAAGGTATTCAATGGCTTGGTCAAGAAGGGATTCACCATTTTTACTGTAGTTAAATTTATTGATTGCGAACCATTTTGCCTGTGCAATACCGAAAGCATCGGCAACGGCATTGGTTACTGCTTTATCCATACAAACGCCTGAAGATGTAGCATCGCAGCCCACAAAAGGAATTTGTGCAAGCTGTAAAAGACCCTGCATTGTGCCGTCCTCACCATTTTTGCCGTGAAGCACAGGGAATACAACATCAAGCTTGACGATTTCGCCGTTTGCAGTAATTAATCCGCCAACTGTGGCGTCAGGTGAAATAAATGCAGGAACAAGGCTTTTTGACTGCATCCATTTATCCTCAGGCAAAAGCTCAACATTATCGTTGAAGATGTACCATCTGCCTGCCTTTGTAATTCCGATTAAAACGATGTTATATTTTGTTAAGTCGATATTTTGGATAATGCTTTTTGCTGAGATGCAGCTGATGTCATGCTCAGAAGAAACACCGCCGAAAATAATTCCAACTGTAATTTTATTCATAAGAAAGTCCTACTCTCCATAATTATTCATAATATTGTATCACATTAGATATTAATAATCAATATAATAAAAAAATAAAAATTTAGTGACAAACAGCCCCTGTAATGTTATAATACTATAAATTAATATAAAATATTATAAATAAAATGGAAAATAATGTCCGCTTTTAAAAGGAGCAATGAATATGGAAATAAGCGAAGTTTTTAAAATTGTCGAGAAAAATCTTGATGACATAAACAATGAGCTTGGCTTTGCTGTTAAGAGCAGAGAAGAAAACAGCCTTGTTTTTTCAGGTGAAAAGGGTGTTTACAGACTCGTGTTTGATTCATCAAACAGCATTATGTCATTTGAATGTGCCTATGATACTGAGTCGGCAGAGCCTGAATTCAACACACTTTCACGCAGCCTTTTTGACCCTGTTTCATATAATGAAAGAGATGCTAAGTCCCTTGGTAATGAAATTAAGGACGAGCTTACCTCGCTCTTTATGTCAAGAAAAAAGGTTAACCTTGATAAGGTGAAGATGCCAAAGGCAGTGTCAAGAACCAAAGCAAAGAATGGTATTATAAGCTATGATACGGATTCACTTGCTAACCGTTTTGGTACGCTTTATCCTGATATGAAGGATGCGATTAAAGAGAATATTGTTAAGTATGGCGAGTTTCTTCCTGAAACATTCTTTACAGAAATAGGCGCTGCAAGGGTAATTGATGTTATTGCAAGCGGCAGTGAAGCTGAGGTTAAAAAGCTTTTCAAAATGCTCAACGAGGTTTATGAGGACGGCATAAATGAAGTGCAGGATATTATCGGTGTTACCATTCTTGGTGAGATGAAAAACGATCCAAAGCTTATGGAGGTTGCCGATAAATATATGAGCGATTATATGAGCGGACCTGTTCATGAGATTAATAAGATAACCGCTAAAAATAACAAGCTTACCAAAAAGCTTAAAAATCCACCCCCATACAAGCCTAAAAAGAAAAAGACAAATCTTATGAGCAGTCTTTTACAGCAGCAACAGCCGAGATAAGTTATGAATCACAGAGAAAAAAGATTTATCAGACACAGTATTGTAATACCATTAATTATTGCCGTTATAGTAACAGGATTATTTTTTGCTGCCTATCATCTCTCACTGAAAAGCTATGTTTTTAAGGACAGGGAATTTAAACTGTCTGATTATTCATATGCACAGGTGAAAGAAGCAGAAGCACAGAATATGATTCCTGATCATAATAAAATTCACAAGTCTGAACTGGCTGTATATGACGACAACACTGTTATCGGTAATGCAGTGATTTATGACAAAAGTATTCCGATTATCCTCAGAGGTAGTGATATTAACAGTGCAAGCAGACTGAATATAACGGATTTCAGCAAGCTTCCCGGTGAAGCCGGTGCTGTTTATCTTTACTGCAATAAAAGGGATGCTGCTCCCATTAAAATGCTGACAGAGGGTGATATTATTTCTGTCGAAACATATTATGGTGTTTTTGATTATGAAATGAGGGAAACCGTGCTGGTTGACAGCGAAAGTCATCTGGACAAATGTGCAGATTCTTATGGCAGATCAATCGTTATTTATACCGATTTCAGCAACGGATACGGTATCGGCAACAGCTATTATGCTGCAATTGCCGAGCTTGTAAGTGATGATGTTGTGGTCGAATAGGGGGAGGGTGCAATGTTTACTAAAAGTTCAAGAAAAACCCTTTGCTTTTTTCTGACGTTCTTAATGGTTGTTGGTATCTGTTTGTTTGCTTCGTCAACGCTTGTCAGGTCAACAATTTGTTCTTCAAAATATATGGGAAGGTTTTTATCTTCCAATCAAATAACGGAGTATTGTGACGATGTCTTTGAGCAGCGAATTGCACTTCTTGCAGAAAACAGCGGTATTCCTGTAAGAGTTTTTGATGCATCCGAAAATGTGGGCAGCTACACCGAAACAATTGTTGAACGATTTTATAGAGGCAGTGACACCTCAATGCTCACCAAGGACAAAATAGATGTATATGAGAATTTGATTATCGAATTTCTTGATGGCAATGGTGAAACTTATGACAAGGACCTTGTGCATAATACGGCTGTTCAAGCAGCAGAGATTTATGCCGATTGTTATGGTGTTCAGAATGTTGATTCCTTCAGGCAGTTTGTTAATGATACAAAAAACGATTATGGCAAATTATCTTCGTCGGGATTAATTCTTGTTCTTGTTTCATTTTTGCTGATTATATCTATGTTTGACAATAAGAAAAAGGCTTTTATGTATTTTTTGAGTGCATTTTCTGCAGCGGGATTGTCATTTGTTTTTATTGGTATTGCTTGCCTGATTTTTGGCATTGGCAAGGGCGGAGTAATAACGCCTGAAGTTTATAGTGATGCCATTTTCAAGAGCATTAATGTAATGCTTATTGTCAACATATTATTTGGTGCGATATTGGTTACTTTTTCAACAATGCTTTCGTTGAAATTAAATGAGAAGCTGAGCAGCAGATAATTCCAATATAATAGTTTTAAATAATATAATATATAATAACAGAAGCGTAATTACTCACCGTATTCTTCGGCTATGTTGCAATGGCCAAGGAATAGGGTGAGTTTTTGCTTTTTTTGTGATAAAAAAGGAAATTTTTTCTCAATCTAAATATTGGGTCAGTAATGGAACAAATGGGGTGTTTATCCAATATATTGTATAAAAATTACGAAAAAAATATAAAAGTTACAAAATGTAAGAATTTTGTAGTATTTTTCTAACGTTTTCACAAAAAAAATCAATCACACGCTAAAGCGTTAAAACTTAGAACCACAAGATATTGATAAATCTTTATTTTTTCTTAATATTAAAATTTACAAACTTGTGCAATGTGCACAAAAAACGCAACTTGGATTTATTGACAACTTATGCATTTGTGATATAATGTCAAGCGCTCGGGGAAATAATAGTGTAAAGCAGAAAAAAATTTACTTTCTGTTTAGTGGATTAATCCACTGAATATTAGGAATTAAAAATACTGAATAACCTAATATTTCGAAGACAAAGGAGATTAAGATGATAAACCAATCAAGTGCTGGCGGACTTAAGGGCATCAGCCGTGCAGTCTTAACAGCAGTAGTTGCATTTATTGTTGCAATCGGTATTTTCGCTACAACCGCATTTGCAGGTCTTGTAAGCCAATACAATGTTGAAATTCAGATTGACAATGATAGCTTTGTAATTACAACCAATGAAACGGAACCAATCGAAATCTTGTCACAAGCAAATATCACTTTAGCTGATAGTGACAAACTTGACATCAGCGCTTTCACATCCAGTGAGGGTGGTGTTATCAGGATTGACAGACTCAATAATGTGAATATTGAATTTGAAAGTGTTATCAACAGCTATTCTGTTTATGCAGACACAGTGGGTGAAGCACTAAACGAGCTTGGCATCAGTTCAGGTGACAAGCTGAAAGCAAATTATGAAATGACTGATTCAATTGCAGATGGTATGGTCATTACCCTCCAGTCAGCAAAATCAGTTACCTTGACAGTTGACAATAACTCAGCAAAGCATGCAGTTTATCAGGGCACAGTCAGCGACCTTCTCACTCTTGCAGGGGTAAGCCTGAGTGCATATGATTATACAGAGCCTGCATTGAATACCGAGCTTAAGGACAATATGTCTGTTACTGTATATCGTGTTGAGTACCAAACTGTTAACAAGAAGGAAAAGATTGCCTACAAAACAGTAAAGAATAATGATGCATCTATGGACCAGGGCACAGAAAAGGTTTTAACGAACGGTGCTAACGGTGAGGATGCAGTCAGCTATGAGATTAAATATGTGAACGGCAAAGCAGAAAGCAAAACCGAGCTCAGCCGTAAAACGATTAAAGAACCTGTAAATAAGGTTGTTGCAGTCGGTACACGAGAAAAAGCAAAGAGCGTTGACGTTAATGACAGTATTACATTGCAGTACAGTGCAAGTTATAATGTGTCAAGCAATCCATTAAACTCTTTTAAGGGTGTTGTTTATTACAACGGTCACAGAGAAACCTATTATTCTCAGAAGGTACTTCCGGGCAATGGCTTGAAAATTCCGGGCAGACACGTTGCAGATGACGGCACGATCAGAGATGGCGACGGTTACATTTGCGTAGCAGCAAATACTTCATATATGAAAAAGGGCACTGTTCTTATGACCTCCCTCGGTCCTGCAAAGGTGTACGACTGTGGTTGTGCGTACGGAACAATTGATGTATATGTAAATTGGTAATAGTGTAAAAAATACAGCAGCACCTCCTGCTCAATTGAGATTGTAAGGCTCTGCTGGTAATTAATATAAATGAAAAAGCAGTCACGAAAGTGACTGCTTATTTTTTGTCTGTTCTTTCTAAAATATAATCAACTGAAACATTATGAAAATCAGCTAATGCAATCAATATCTCAGGTGGTATTGTTCTTTGACCGCTTTCATAATATGCATATGTTCTTTGTGGTAAATTTATAGCATCACCCATTTGAGTTTGTGTTAAGTCTGCATCTTCACGCAAATCTCGTATTCGCTTAAATATCATAATTTATCACCGGAGCTAATTATATTATAGAACAAATCGTTCTATTGACTATTAGAACAATTTGTTCTATAATGTGGAATATATGATTGTATTTTAGTGGAGGTATAAAAATGGAAAATCAAAATCCAAAACAGAAAAAGAAGGTTATAACGAAAGTAATTTGTGTTGTAATAGCAATTCTGCTTATGATAGGTATTGCATTTATTGTTGCAAATATTGTACATAAAAATAATGACCTGCCTGCTTCTGCTGAGGTTAAGAACGGTTTATCAGCATACGAACTTGCAGTAGAGCAGGGATATAACGAAAGTCTTGAGAATTGGCTTAAATCTCTTGACGGTAAATCAGCCTATGAAATAGCTGTTGAAAACGGCTATACAGGAACTGAAGACGAATGGAACAAAGCCGTTGCCAATGTTTCAAATCAGAATAATTCAACAATTAAAAATGCTGAGTTTTCAAAAGATGGTAATTTGATTATTACACTTTCAGACGGAACAACTATCAATGTGGGTAAGGTTGCAGGCTCTGACGGTAAAGATGGTGTAAATGGAAAGAATGGTGCCGATGGCAAAAACGGTCGTAATGGGTCAAACGGAACTAACGGCGTCGACGGCAAGGGCGGTCAAAACGGAATTGACGGAAAAGATGGCGTTAATGGTGTAAATGGTAAGGACGGACAGGATGGCAAAGGCATTTCATCAGCAAGCGTAAACGCTGATGGTCAGCTTATCCTCACATTCTCTGACGGCTCAACTGTTAATCTTGACAAAATCGTAGGCACGAATGGTACTGATGGTGTTAGTGTAACTGATTCCGTAATCAATGATAACGGTGAATTAGTTTTAACCTATTCTAACGGACAAGTATATAACCTTGGTAATGTAATCGGTGCTGATGGCAAAGATGGAATTAACGGCATTGATGGAATGAATGGTATTGACGGTAAAGATGGTGCTAACGGACTTGACGGAGCCAAGGGCGATAAAGGTGATGCAGGCGAAAACGGTAAGGATGGAATCAGTATTGTTTCATCTGTTGTTAATGCTAATGGTGAGCTTGTTTTAACCTATTCTGATGGTACAGCTGCCAATCTCGGCTCTATTGTCGGCAAAGACGGTGTTAATGGAACTGATGGAGCAAAAGGCGACAAAGGTGATAAGGGTGATGCTGGCATTAACGGTACTGATGGTAAAGATGGTATCGACGGTATCAGCGTAACCAATGCTGAAATCAATTCTAATGGTGAATTGGTGCTTACATATTCAAATGGTCAAAAATCTAACCTTGGCAATGTTATAGGTGCTAAAGGTGACAAAGGCGAAGATGGTAAAAACGGTATCGATGGAACTAACGGACTTGACGGCAAGGACGGAATCAATGGCACTAACGGTAAAGATGGTATCAATGGTGTTGATGGTAAAGACGGACAGGACGGCATTAGTGTAATCAAGTCTGAAATCAATGCAAATGGTGAATTGGTTGTTACTTATTCAAATAATGTGATTGACAACCTCGGTGTTGTTGTGGGTGCAGACGGCAAAGATGGTCGTGACGGCATAGATGGAAAAGATGGTACGAATGGTAAGGATGGTCGAGATGGCGTTGACGGAAAAGATGGCATTGACGGTGCAAAAGGTGACAAGGGCGACGCTGGCGAAAAAGGTGCTGATGGAAAGAATGGTCTTGACGGTAAAGACGGATTGAATGGCACTGACGGTGTAGGTATTGAAACAATCGTAATTGAAAATGACACACTTAACATCACTTTATCAAACGGCACAACCTTAAATCTCGGCACAATAAAAGGCACCGACGGCAAGGACGGTGCGGATGGCAAAGATGGTATTAACGGAACTGACGGACAGAATGGTATCGGAATTATTGATACATCAATCAATGAACTTGGCGAACTTGTTATTACCTATTCAGACAATACAACTGTAAATCTTGGTAAGGTTGTTGGTGAAAACGGAAAAGACGGAGCAGACGGTAACAATGGAATTTCTAAAACAGAAATCAACGAAAGTGGAGAGTTAATTATTATCTTTGCTGACGGCACATCAACTAACCTTGGTACTGTTGTAGGTAAGGACGGTCGTGACGGAATAGACGGCAAAGATGGTGTTGATGGTAAAGACGGTGCTAAAGGTGACAAGGGCGACAAAGGTGATATAGGCGAAAAGGGTGCAGATGGCACGAATGGTATTGATGGTAAAGATGGTAAGGACGGCTTAAATGGTGCTGATGGACAGGATGGTCAAGATGGTATTGGTATCAGTAATGTAAATATCAATGCTGATGGTGAGCTTGTTTTAACATTCTCTGACAATCAGACAATTAACCTTGGTTGTATCGTAGGTAAGGACGGAAAAGACGGAACAAATGGTATTGACGGTGTCAATGGTAAAGATGGCGTTGATGGTGCGAAAGGTGACAAGGGAGATACAGGCGAAAAAGGTGCAGACGGCAAGGATGGACTGAACGGCACAAACGGTGTTGATGGCAAAGACGGTCAGGACGGCATCGGTATTGACAATGTAACCATTTCAGATGATGGTGCATTGACTGTTACACTTACAAACGGAACTGTTCTCAATCTTGGCAACATCAAGGGTGCTGACGGTATTGGCATTGCAAAATCAGAAATCAATGCAGACGGTGAACTTGTCTTAACCTACACAAACGGTGATGTTAAAAATCTCGGCAAGGTTGCAGGCAGAGACGGTATAGACGGCTCTGACGGAACAGGAATAAAGAGCGTTACACTTTCAACTGACGGTGAGTTAATCATCACACTTTCAGATAATTCAGTCCTAAATCTCGGCAATGTCAAAGGTGAAAAAGGCGACAAGGGTGATAAGGGCGATAAAGGTGATACCGGTGCTAACGGTAAGGACGGCAGAGGTATAGCTAAAACAGAACTTGTAGATGGTAAATTAATTGTTACTTATACAGATGGTAAAAGTGAGGTTGCTGGTATAATTGATTCATTAGGCAATGTTCAAGATGATCTACCTTTAGATTTTATTCTGCTTTCTAATGGGACATATGGTGTTGCTACCAATGATAAAGCCAAGTATGTTTCAGTTATTAGTATACCGGAAAGTTATAAAGGCATACCTGTAACAACTATTTGTAAAATTTCCAATTGGGTTACAAAGATCAGAGAAATATATATTCCAAAAACAATTACAAATATTGATAGTGGAGCATTTGCTTATTCAACGACTAGCAATTATAAATGTAATGTTTATTACGAAGGAACATTGAAAGACTGGGTAGAAATTAATTTTGATAGTTATTCTAGTAATCCAGCGACGGTAAAAACATCTTCTAATTATACAAGTGTTGATATTAATTTGTATTTAGGTGAAAATCAAGAACTTCTTAACGGAGATATTGTTTTCCCTAATGAAGTAACACGGATTAATCCATATGCGTTTTATGGATATACTCACATTAACTCTATAACAATTCCTAAATCTGTAACATTCATTGGAAAGCAAGCATTTAAATATTCAAGTCTGAAAAATGCAATATTTGAAAATCAAATTGGCTGGGAATTTAGTTATCAATACAATAATCAAGAACATAGAGTATCTATATCAGGTTTATCTGATTCAGAAGTTGCGGCAGAATATCTTACGACTTGGCGTATAGGAACTATTATGTCGGATATTGATTACTGGTATTGTAAATAAGGAGAATGAAATATGTATATAGAAAACAAAATATTTGATGAAATCAGACGCCAAAGAATAGGTGCTAATGGAATATGGAGATTTCAGCAATACTGGGGCGTTTTTGCGATTGATAAGCTGAATAATAACGAGCGAAACGAATTTTATAACACAATGGATAATTTGTGTAAGCAAAAAATTTTTATTGCCGAGCCATACAAAAAAAATATAGTTAATTATAGATTAACGGATTATGGTGCGAATATTATTTATAAGTAACAAGAAAGCCATTAAAGCCATTGATTTTGGAAATCAATGGCTTTTTGTTGACTTATTGTATAAAAAATAGTAAAATACAATAAATATAAATATAATAAATTATGTACCGAATGGAGGATTATTATATGCTTAACAGTGAAAAAACATTAGAAAAGCTTGTTGCACTTTCAAAGGGCAGAGGTTTTGTATATGCAGGCTCTGAAATTTACGGCGGTCTTGCAAATACTTGGGATTACGGTCCTTTGGGTGTTGAGCTTAAAGAAAATATCAAAAAGGCTTGGAGAAAGAAATTTATTCAGGAAAATCCATACAATGTGGGTCTTGACAGTGCTATTCTTATGAATCCGCAGACTTGGGTTGCTTCAGGTCATCTTGGCGGCTTCTCTGACCCGCTTATGGACTGCTGTGACTGTAAAACAAGACACAGAGCAGATGATTTGATTGAAAATTTTGACGGCACAAATGTTGCAGGCTGGAGCAATGAGGAGATGGCTGCTTACATCAAGGAGCACAACATTCCTTGTCCAAACTGCGGTGCGAATAACTTTACTGACATCCGTCAGTTTAACCTTATGTTCAAGACCTTCCAGGGTGTAACAGAGGATGCTAAGGATGAAATTTACCTTCGTCCTGAAACAGCACAGGGTATCTTTGTAAACTTTTCAAATATCCAGAGAACAACAAG
>CAYNGP010000051.1:0-14038 GCA_964396885.1 uncultured Bacteroides sp.
ACGTGGCTCTGAATTTATCGTGCAATGTTTTGCCGGGTAAATTCAGGAGAAATGTACAGTGTACCTTTCGATAGCAAGAGTAAAATCCCACTCCACCACAATAAATAACAACACTGATTTCTTTTCTTTTTATATTGAATTGAATGTCAATTATGGTATAATCAAATTAATAAATCGTAATTTGTGGAGATGATATTTATGATGTTAAAAGATTTAAGCTTAGAAGAATTATGGGAATTATTCCCGATAACTTTTACTGATTACAACGAAAGATTTAGAAGAATTTATTTAGATGAGGAAAATATTTTAAAATCTTTGATTGGTAGTTATATAAAAAGAATAAGTCATATTGGCAGCACATCAATTAAAAATATTATAACAAAGCCTATAGTCGATATTTTAATTGAAATAGATTTTGATAATAAGGACATTGTTAAAGAAATATTACTTAAAAATGATTATATTTTAATGCGTGAAGCTTTTGACAAAATATCCTTTAATAAAGGATATACAACAAATGGCTATGCTGACAATGTATTTCATATTCACATAAAGGAATATGGAGATTGCGATGAGTTATATTTTAGAGATTATTTAAACGAGCATTTACCAACAGCAAAAGAATATGAAAAGTTAAAATTAGCGCTTTATGATAAATTTAAATCAAACAGAGATTTATACACAGATGGCAAGAGTGAATTTGTTATCGAAATCGTAAATATAGCAAAAGAAAAATATAAAGGAAGATATAACTGATAATTACAATTTTTCTATCCTTATAAATATATCTTTTATCAACCCTTTTCAACGTAAAAAGACACCCTGCCGGGTGTCTTTCTTCTTATTTTTACGAATTGGGAAGAGCCAGCTCCTCCACTACATACAAATAAACAATTATAACTCTCGTATATTTTCGATAATGCTGTTTTTCATTTCCTTGCGGACTTTGAGCCAGAGATTGATTGTGCAGACCGCCACAAGTACAACGCAGAACGCAATTGTCAGCCACGGATCAAACGGCAGGTCAATACTTCTGCCCTTTGATTTATTATAAATATTCACAGCAAAAAATCCGACAGTATAAACAACAAAGCCTGAAATGATACCCACTGACAGCATTGAAAGCATCTGCTTGAAATAGGATTTAACAAACTCTGTTTCATTTGCACCAAAGGCACGGATTGTGCCGATTTCCTTTTTACTTTCCCTAATACGGGCTGAAAGGGTGTTGTTGACAATGCTTGCACAGATTACAAAGCAGATTGTTATGAGTGCAAGCAGTGAATAATAGAGTGAATTACAGTCATTCTGCTGTCTTTGCTGCTGCTCAAAACAAGAGGTTATATTACAGTTATACATATCAGAAACAGGGTCAATAGAAGCTCTGATTGCTTTTTCAACACTTTCATCAACCTCTGTATTCGAAAATAGATATACCTCACTGTATTTTGCACCACTGACAAAATTGTTCAAACCCTGGTTGGTAGTGATAAATCCTATACCATAGCCCTGTTCAATATAGTCAACATTTTTAATCTGCTTAGGTGTAACGATTGCACCTATTTTAACCTGCTTTTGGGTTACTGAAACAGTTTCCTTGGTGAGCTCAGTATCCTCGTTCTCAGCCTCTGCAACAGTTAAATTAATGGTATCGCCAACCTTATACGGATTTTCACCGCTGAGTATTTCCTGATAGCCTTCTTCTTTTATATAAGTTTCTCCATCCAAAACTCTGTCCTGCTGCCAATATCCGTCTTTATCAATGATAACGGTATAGGCCGCCTTTTGCGGAGCAAGAAGAATAATCTCCTCACCTGCTGCAAGCTTTTCAAGATTTATTTCACCCTGAATATCACAATCACTAAGCTGACTTACAATCTCTTCATCATATGATTTCATATCGAGCGGAATAAACTCCTTCGTTTCGCCGAGAATTTCTTTTTTGGCTATATAATCATCCGTAAATTCCGATAAGAATAAATCACGGAAATTATCATAATTAACATAATCACAATCTTCCATATTGTACTTAAAGCAATCAGTTCTGCCGCAAGCACTAATCAGGTAATCACTGTATTCATCTGCCTGCAGATTAACAATAATTTTCTTTTGACCATAAGCCTTTTCAACATAAGGAGCTGCGACAAATTCCTGAAAACCCTTTTCGTCAATACCGCGGGAACCTGTTTTGTAATTAACATAATTATCCCCATTAAAAAGAAAGGATGAAATTATATAATCTGACGTATAGCTATAAGGATTTGCCCTTTCGTAGCTGATATAAGTAAAGCCAAGGCAGGAGAAAGCAATTGTTGCAATTAAAATAACGCTGACACTGATTTGTGATACCTTTGAAAATGCAAGGCTTCTTTTTGAAAGAAGAGTTGAAACATCAAAGCTTTTTTGAGTTTTGATTTTCTTTGTTTTCATTTTTCTTGTTTTTTCAATATCACGGATTGCCTGCATCGGTGTGATAGCTGCAGCATTCGCCAGTGGAATAAGTGCAGAAAGCATAACAATTGCCATACCAAGCACCGCACTGACAGGCAGCACCCAAATACTTTTTGCCATAACAAGCTCTGTGCCGCTGATTTTAAATATCAGCCACACTGCCAGATATGAAAGTGCAATACTGATTGGCACACAAATAAGACTGATAAAAAATGCTTCTCTTCCAAAGATTTTAAAAATCTGTTTTTTCGTTGTACCAACGGCACGGAGCATACCGATTTGCTTTTTTCTGTCCCTGAGATTTGCGTTAAAGGCATTGATGATTGTAACTGCAGCCGCAACAACAAGAGCAATAACCGGTATTAAAATAAACATATTATTTGACTCGTAAAGCACATTAATAAAATCAGCCTGTGTATTAGGGTCATCAATAAAATAGTTTAGGCGATTATTTTCATCGTCGGGATGATCACCATACCTAAGTGTATCAAGCAAACCGTTTTCAACATAGATATTTGTGTTTTTATCAACGATCATATATGCGGTTACTTTTTCTTTACCGCCAACGTCAACAGCAGTATTTTGAGCAACAAAAGCAGCAGGGATATATGCTCTGTCATTCCAAGAAAAGCCACTGATATTACTGTACTTATCAGTAGCTATACCAACAAGGGTATATGTTTTCTGCACAGGCTCATTCAAAAAAACATCCATACTCTGAATTTTGAAATTAAGGGTGATTTCATCACCGACCTTGGCATCTATGCCAAGCCTTGCAAGCATAGTCTTTTCAATAGCTATTTCATTGTCTTTTGTAGGATAAGCACCTTCAATAAAGGATATATTAGAATATTCTGCCGCTTTATCATCAAGCCACGCAACAGGGAAGCCTACTCCCTCATTTTCAGTATAAACCAAGCCTAACAGGTGGGCAATGCCATAATCCTTTGCAAGACCCTTTTCCTTAACATCCTTAAAAACCTCTTCACCACTGCCTATAACATTGCAGATTGCATCCTGTTTGCCATAATTATCCTTATACTTTTTATCCAGTGCTTCATAGGAGCTGAAAAAATAAAGAATCATACTGCAGGAAAAAACCATTGCAAGAATAATGCCGACAATCATTATGGCATACTGCTTTTTCCTGTGCTTAAGATTACCGAAGGCAAGGGTATTAACAGTTAATTTCTTTTTCATAATCATACCTCTTATTCTGTGCTTTCCGATTTACTGTCCTTAACAATTCTGCCGTCCTCAATCGTTAAAATTCTGTCAGCCTGCTCTGCAACGTGCAAATCGTGAGTAACAAGAATTAAGGTTACGCCAAGCTCGCTTGACACATATTTAAGCAGTGACAAAACCTCTCTGCCGCTTTTACCGTCAAGGTTACCTGTTGGCTCGTCGGCAAAAAGGATTGCAGGCTTGTTTGCCAATGCACGAGCAATGGCAATACGCTGCTGCTGACCGCCAGAAAGAGCTGACGGAAGATGGTCCAGCCTGTCCTGAATACCAAGCATTTTTACAAGTCTGTCAATATATTCCTCATCAGGCTTTTTCTTGTCAAGCATAATCGGAAGAACAATATTCTCATAGCCTGTGAGCTCATTAACAAGATTATATGCCTGAAACACAAAACCGAAACGACGACGCCTCAATATTGAAAGCTGATTGTCACTGTAGTCAGAAAGCTTCTTCTGTCCATAGGTAACATAGCCTGAGGTTGGATATTCCAGTGAGCTGAGCATATGCAAAAAAGTAGATTTGCCTGAGCCTGAAGGACCTGTAATTGCACAGAATTTGCACTGCTCAAAGGCAACAGTTACATCATCAACGGCTTTAATCACATTGTCACCGCTGATGTATTCTTTGGTTAAATGATTACATTCGATAATATTCATATAATTACCCCCGTTTTATTTTCTACCTTAATGCTAACACGCTAATCTTTCGTTTATCTTACTTTAATCTTACGTTTTCGTAATGTTGTAAAAAAGCTGCTGAATATTCAGCAGCTTTTGGATTGCACAAAAAGCATTGTAATTCATCAACTTGTAGGGGCTATTATGTGCCCGCGAGCGGCTAATAGCCGCCCCTACGAATTATTAAAATCTGAATTTTGTGAAATATATTATATCGTTTCATAGCCATCAATATGCGGCAGACAGATTGTAAAACACAAACCGTCATTTTTATTTTCGGCACTGATGATACCGTGGTGCTTTTCAACCACTGCCTTTGTTATGGCAAGTCCTATTCCTGTGTTGTTGGGTGAAGAATGTTCTGCCTTATAAAAACGAGTGAAAAGATTTGGTATTTCCTCATCAGCTATACCGCCGCCATTGTCACCGATTTCAATAATGGTTGAATATTTATTCTCGCTGATGTCAACCGTCACAATACCATCATCAGCAGTATGCTCGCAGGCATTTTTAACAATATTGCCAAGTGCCTCACCAAGCCAGGTTTCGTCACAACGGATAACACTTTCACCATTTAAAAACATCTTCTTTTCAGGAAAAAGTGGTCTGAACTCAGCAAAGATCTTGCTGACAACATCCCCTGCCCTGACAAATTTATAATTCATAACATATGAATCCAGCTTGATTTTTTCAAGTCTTAAAAGCTGATAAACCAGCTTTTCCATTTTATCAACCAGCAGCAGCTCTTTATCGCTATGGGGTGACACATTCTGTGCCTTATCCAGTTCGCAATAAAGACGAAGTGCAGCAATGGGAGTTTTAAGCTGATGTGAAATATCGGATATAAACTTTGTGCTCTTTTTACTTTCCTGCACTAACCTGCTGCGTTCAAAGCAAATAATTTCCTGCAAATCGGCAACACCATTCTGAAGTCCTGCAAAATAATTGTCATACACACTGAATTCTGTCTTGCTGCCTGTATTTACAAATTCATTTATATTATCGGAAAGCTGACTAATATTCTTTTTAATCTGCACCTGTCTGATAATCAGCACAATACAAACAGCAGCCAGCAACCCTATAATTAACCAAGGGAGAACGGCTAAGAATTTCATTTGACCTCCTCCCAGCGATAACCGACACCACGAATTGTGGAAATATAATCAGCACCGATTTTTTCACGCAGTCGGCTCATATGAACAGACAGTGTGTTATCATCAATGAAATTGCCGTTATCATCCCAAATATTCTGTAACAGCGTTGCACGTGTAATAATAACACCGCTGTTTCTGATTAAACAGGAAAGAATTTGAAATTCTGTTTTTGTAACAAAGATAACTTCGCCGTTCTTTTTTACTGTCATATTATTTGTATCAACAACAATTTCTCTGCTTGTGAAGGTTGATGCACTGTTTCGCCTAATCAGTGCACGAACTCGTGACAACAGCTCAAGGAGCTTAAAGGGCTTTGTAACATAGTCATCTGCACCGCTGTCAAGACCACGGACAATCTGGATTTCATCATCACAGGCGGTCAAAAACAAAATAGGCGTTGTAATACCCCTTGCTCGGAGTCTTTGACAAAAGTCAAAGCCATTGCCGTCAGGCAGCATAACATCCAGAATAAGCAAACTGAAACCGGAGCCCTTAACAGCCTCCGTTGCATCCTTTATCGTGCCGGCACTGACAACTGTGTAATCTGCGTTTTCAAGCAGTTCACAAAGTCCGTCACGCAAAAATATATCATCCTCAAGTAAAAATATTTTTTCATTCATATAATCACCAAGCTAATAATAGCATATTAAACTGCCATTAACAAGAAAATAAAGCAAACTTACAAATTCTTAAGATTGAATAATAATAAAAAGTCCTTGTAAAAATTACAAGGACTTTTAATCGCAGGAACACCTTCCAGGGCTGTCTGCTATCGGACCGATGTGAGCATCGGTCCCTACGTTTTTATAATTTTAAAGACTGCTTACATACTTGTTGATTTTCTCGGCAACCGGTCTTGCTTCCTCGTCTGTAACAGGTAAGAACGGACTTCTTGGGTCACCGCACTCAATGCCAAATCTGATGCTCATTACCTTTTTGGCAGCACCATAAAGTGATTTGCAGGAAAGAAGAGCAAAAATACAATCATTGATTTTGAACTGAAGTGCCTTTGCCTCCTCAATTTTATTTTCATTAACAAGTCTGTCAAGCTCAACAAAAAGCTCAGGCATACAACCATATGTGCCGCCGATACCGGCATCTGCACCCATTAATCTGCCGCCGACAAACTGCTCGTCACTGCCGTTGAAAATAATGAAATCATCACCTGCTGCCTGTCTGTATCTCTCCATAAGATACACAGGCTCAGCAGAATTCTTAACACCGATAACCTTTGGATTTTTACTCATTTCACCAAGAAGCTCCGGTGAAAGATTAAAGCCTGTAAGCTGTGGAATATTGTAAATAATAAACGGAACATCTGTTGAATCAATTATTGAATTCCAGTGAAGCTTAACGCTTTCCTCAGGCAAATGGTAATAAACGCAAGGTACTGCACTGATTGCATCTGCACCGATTTTTTCACTGTGCTTTGCAAGCTCAATGCTTTCCTTTGTTGACGGACAGCCAACATGAACAATAACCGTGAAATCATCACCTGCTGCCTCTACAACAGCTTCGGCAACCTGCTTTCTTTCATCAATTGTAAGTAAAAAGCCTTCACCTGTTGAGCCGCAGGCATAAACACCCTTAACACCCCTTGACTTATATATATTTACAAGCTCTTTGATTTTAGCTGTATCTATATTGTCATTTTCATCATAAATCGCATTTAATGCGCAAAACACGCCACGAAATTTGTCCAAATTATTCATATTTATCACCTCTCGCTTGATTGTAGCATAAAAGGATGATATAATCAATAAGGTGATTAAAGTGAACAATAAAGAAATTTTAGACAAAATCAAAAGCGGATTAATCGTATCCTGCCAGGCACTTGAAAGTGAGCCGCTTTATGACAGCTATATTATGTCAAAAATGGCATGGGCTGCATATCTTGGCGGTGCAGTGGGTATCAGAGCAAACACTGTAGTTGATATTAAGGCAATCAAAGAAAAGGTTGATTTGCCGATTATCGGTATTATCAAACAGGTTTATGATGACAGTGATGTTTATATTACCCCAACTATGAAAGAGGTTGACGCACTGGTTGAAATCGGCTGTGAAATCATAGCACTTGATGCCACTGACAGACTGCACCCAAACGGTGTAACACTTGAGGAATTTTTTACAGAGGTCAGAGCCAAATACCCAAACCAACTCTTTATGGCCGACACAAGCTGCTTTGAGGAAGGCAAAAAAGCACAGGAGCTTGGTTTTGATTTAATCGGCACAACAATGTCAGGCTACACACCATACACAAAAGGTGCACCATTACCAAACTTTGAGTTAATGGAAAGATATGTTAACGAGCTTGACAGACCTGTTATTGCCGAGGGCGGTATCTGGGTACCTGAGGAGCTCAAAAGAGCAATTGACACCGGTGTGCATTGTGCAGTTGTCGGTACAGCCATCACAAGACCGATGGATATTACAAAACGATTTGTAAACGCAATTAAATAATCAAAAGCATAAAACACCCTGTAACGTAAAGCTGTTGCTTCACAGACTAACATTTCAGGGTGTTTATATATATAATAGTATACAGCAAAAAGCCGCAAAGACTTAAATCTCTGCGGCTTTTTCTTTATGTTTAATGGAGGTAATTTTACTTATTTTTCAGCACAATCGCTCTTTCTCTTTTTATATACAACTGCTGCAGCTGCAATTGCAATTGCAAGAACAGAATATACTGCCATCATAATATATCCTGTGCTTTCTCCGCCTGTTTTCGGAATCAAAGGATTTTTAATATTCTTTTTAACCTTTGAATTATTAGCCGTACTTCCATTTGCATTATCTCCGCCGTGGCTTAATGATGGCAGATTAACACCAGGTCTATTATTACCGTTTGACGGATTGCTTGGGTCCACAGGATTCTCAGGATTTACAGGAACTACAGGCTTTTCAATAACATCACCGGTAGGTGTACCGAGTAAATCGAGAACTTCACCATAAGTTTCTACAGCACCAATCTTAACCCATTTATCTGTATAATTTGTAACAATTGATGCAACCGCACCTAAATTATCCTTAATAAGCTTTCTGAGTGCAGAATATGTATCCTCATCTTCAAATACGACTTGATAAATATAGTAGAATACTGTTGTAAATACGGAATCTGTATCACCATTTCTAAGAATAAAATACTTATTGAAATCTGATGAGCTTTCAACAGCTTCAAGAGTACAGCAATCAGCAAGCTTTGCCCAGTCAATCGGAGGAAGTGTTAATTTAATACCGATAAGGTCTGTCAGGTCAATAGGCTTAGCAAGAAGTGCATTGATAGATGCCTTTGAAACATCGAGTCCCTTGAGCATATCACTAAGCAAGCCAAATGAAACTGCTGCCTCTTTGATGGTGCTGTTAAGCATATCTGTATTGATTATATGAGCAACACGAGGAAGGATTTTAATAAGACCATTAAGCGGATCCGGTGAAACAACATCAACAACATCTGTAAAGAGATGATCAATAACAGGTCTGAGGAATTCGTCAGCAGCAACATAAGCACCCTTTGACTCTTTTACACTCTCATAATTAGCTTTGTACTCTGCATGTGTAGGTAAACCAACCATACCAATCTGCTCAAGAAGAGGTATAAGCGTAGCGTAAACACCTGTCTGATATTTGCCATCACCTGTCATATAGTCAAACATCTTGATTTCAACATTAACATCCATAAGTCCCATTGCCTTGATTTTACCATCAGGGGCAAGGAGTGTTGTAATCGGACGAAGAACTGCAAGAAGTGCATCTGCAAAGCCTTCACGATCTCCATCTTCAAATCCAAAATCATAATCTGAGAAGTTTACCTCTGCAAGATTTACAACCTTTGCCGTTGCATTAGCACCCTCGACAGCCTTAATCTTAGCTATTGCACCGGCATATTTATCACCATCAGCTGCAAGGAAATCAACAATCTTATCAGTTGAAACAATCCAACTAATGATCTGACCGAGCTTAAATTTCATTTTGCTGCCCATAGCTTCTACTTCAATTTCGCTTTCATTCTGAATCAATGTAGCATAAAGATCGAAAATAGCTTCAACGATTTCTGCTTTATAAAGATTATCCTCTAAAACACTGTCAAGACCATCTGACAAATCAACACCCTTAACAATAAGCGGAACAAGTGTGTTTGCAACAAGATCCCAGAGTTTGTCAACAGCACTCTGAATACCGCCTGTGGTCCATGCAACTTTACTGTTTTCAGGACGAACAATAGGCGTTGTACTGAAGGCAGAAATCTCTTTAGCAAAATTGTTCATATCCATAATCGGAGATTGAACAAGAACATACTTATCATAAAGTTCTGATGGAATAGTGGATTTAAATTCATCCATTAATACATATTTTTTGTAAACTTTTGACTGAACATCTTTTGAAAGCTTATTCATATCAACAGTTTTCATAATGTCGTAGAAGCCCTTTGTTGCAATGTTAACAAGTTTTTCCTTAACATCTGCAGGAACCTTGCCTTGGTACTCACCACTCATAGCGTGGTATTTTTCAATAGCTTCCTTAACAATTGCATCCGTGAGCTTATTTGCATCAACTTTGTTCATATACGCAACAAACTCATTCAATCTGTTGGTATTAACAACATTTTGCAAATCCTCTACAAGAGCATTTACATTTTTCTTAGAAATAGAAATCTGGTTATCATAAACAGCATTTGCATCTGCGTCCTCATTATAAGCATCTGCACTGCCAAGCTTATAAACTAAGCTTGAAGCAACATTAAGTGATGTATTGCTCATAATTTTTGAAAGAGCAGCTTTTGCCACAGGGTCTGTTACTGCATCAATAGCGGCAGTAACCTTATCAATATCTGCTTCTGTTATCTTTTCACCATTGAAATTCTTAAGACCTGTATCATAAGCAAGATTTGCTGCATTTTTAAATTCTTTTCCAAAAACAGGTGATAAAATCTCAAGAACCTTTGCCCATGCCTCTCTACCGTAAGAAACATTGTCTTCCATAAACTTTGCGTTCATATCTTCCCAAGCGGTTTTGTATGTAACAGCACTCTGATTTGCTTTCCAGGTTCTTGAACCCTTGTTACCCTGAATATATGTTGAAGCACTTATTGAAGATGGGTCCTTCTTGCCTGCCTTATCCTGAAAATAATTGAAAGTGATTTTTGAAAGGTTATCATATAAATCAGATCTTTCATTGCCGGTTGGCGTTGTCATATAAAAATAAAAGCCATCACCATTAGGATAAATATAGTTTGCGAACTCTGCACCCTTTACGGAAAGCTTTGAAACGGCAGAAATATTCTGGTCATAATGTGCATAGCCTGCTGTCTTCTTCTGAAAATCAAAACTGCCGTTAAAAAGAGTTCCGTCGACCTTGACATAAATCTTTCTCATAATATCAATAGCATTCTGATAATCCTTAGGGAAAGATCCAACAATATCTGTCAAAGCCTTAAGACCTTCATCTGTGCTTGAGCCATACACCTTAGCAGCGGAGCTTGAAAGGCCTGCTTTTTCATTGCCAATCTTTTCAGAAGCAAAATAAAGAAAGAATGCATAATATTTGACATCCAAAGAAAGTTTTTCATCTGAGCTTAACGCCTTAATCTTTGCAGCAGCATCATTGAATGCTGCAACAGATTTTTCATAGTTAGCGTCAGTAGGTTTCATCAATGCTAATCTTACAGGATAAAATTCATCGATTGCATTCTGAGCCTCAGTAACCTTGGCACTGCTTTTCGCCTGCATTTCATCAGCAAAAGCACTAAAGCATACACTGACAGAAGTCACAACAATAAGCACTGCCAAAAACAGACTGATTAATCGTTTTACTTTTTTCATTTAAATACATCCCCTTCACAATGTTAAGCTTATTTTTAAAAATAAAAACAAACCACTATCAACAAATATAATTATAACGCAACAAAAATATTTGTCAATAGATTATTGATTTTTCATAATTTGTTGTTAATTTCGCCTAAAATTCTGTAAGTATATATAATATTTACGTCATTTTCAACAATCAGTCAACATGAATTAAAACAGACCACTTATAGTTTGTTTTTGTTTACTTTTATATTACAATATGTTATAATTATAATTGAAAAGCACCGCAAAAAGGAGACCGCAACAATGAATCAAAAAGAAAAGAGCAACCAGACAATTCTTAATATTATTGATGCAGGCATTAATGAGTTTGCAGAAAAAGGAAATCTTGTCTCACTTAACGCAATATGTAAAAATTACAATATATCCAAAGGAAAGCTTTATCACCACTTTTCATCAAAGGATGAATTGCTGTGTGCCTGCGTTTGCTATTCACTTAATAATCTTACAAATAACATTAACAGCTTTGATGTTGACAAAAATCTGGATATAAAGGAAAATTTCCATAATTATTATATGGACAGAATACGCCATTGGAAAGAAAGCCCTAACGAACTCAAGTCATTAAGACTTGCTTATACCTTAAAAGGTGCAGTGCTTAGTGCTGAATCATTAGAACAGATAGCTGTTTATATAAACAAATGGCGCGATGCAAAAAGGAACAAAATTCTTCAGTTATTTAATGAAACCAGCTGTAAACTCAGAACCGATTCCGAAATAACCACCAGTGTATTACTGCTTATGTATGAAAACACCTTTCAGGTCTTAGAGGACAGAATGCTCACTGCGGTTATAAATGATGATACTATTTTAGTAGAAAAAATTGCCAAAGAGCTGATTGAATATCACGATTCTATTATAGATATGATTCTATATGGCGTTATTGAAAAATAAACAAAAGGACCTGTTCAGTGAACAGGTCCTTTTGCTTATTGCATTATCCTATTTCTACAGGATACCATTTTTCATCATTTATATAGAGGTTCTGTATTCCCATAATATCACAATATTTCTGCGGATATTTGGGATTTGAATTGATTTGTGTATTTGAAATATCAACAACAGCGCTTTCACCTTCCCGCACAAGTCTTGCAACAATAACAATTCTTGCATCGGCTTTGTAATCGGAAGTATCCATTTTCCGCGAGCAGGTTGAAAGGGTTAATATTTTATCATTTGCATTAACATCAACCGTTGTTTTATACAATGCTCGTTTGTTAACCTCATTAATATATCCGCTGAAATTTTCACCGCCCAGATTAGGATATACGTAATTAAATATATATCCATCATCCTCATTCTCATCAGCATTTGTGATGAACACCGCGAAAATCTTCCACTGCATATCAACAGACGGCAAATCAAAATTAATTAAAGGGTGTTCCTTATAATAATTCATATCATCATACTTTGTGAGCTCTGAAAACATCGTTGTATCAAGCCAGTTATGACCATATAGCACTGTGTTGAAGTCAAGCAAATCAGGGCTGCATTCATAGTTCATATAAATAGAGCCTCGGTCCTCCGGTTGCTTTTCAAAATTGTGCGTTAAGTAAAACTCATTATCATCGCACTGCACAACAGGATAATCAATATCCGTTCCGTCAATTTTAATATAGCCCACAAAATCGCTGTTCTTATCAATATAGCTTTGATATTTTGATTTTTTCTCTGTTGCTGATATATTCACTGTTGTGCCCGGTTCTTCATTTCTATCAAAAAATGCAAAATGAACTATAACGGCAATCAGCACTATAATCGTTAAAACAAGCAAACATATTTTAATAAAATTTTTCACTAAATACATCCCTTTAACTTTATTGAATATCAAAAACAATATAGCACCTTGTGAAATTTTAGTCAACAATATTTGAATATAAAAAAAGCAGTGCTGATAACAGCACCACTTTTTATAATATTACAGATTAAAGTCCTGTGTTTTCAGCAATGTATTTTCTTGCCTTAACAGCATACTCAAATGGATTTGCCTTAGCAGGGTCCTGCTCGGCCTCAACAACTACCCAACCCTCATAATCATTCTCTGCAAGAATGTCGAAGATAGGCTTGAAGTCAACATCGCCATCACCGGGCACTGTGAACACACCTGCTCTGACAGCGTCAAGGAATGACATATGCTGAGGAACAACCTGATTGTTATAAACATCCAGACGAACATCCTTTAAATGAACGTGCTTAACTCTGTTGATGTATTTTTTAAGTACAGGAACAGGGTCAATACCAGCAAAGGTAAGGTGACCTGAGTCGAAAAGAAGATAAACTAAATCAGGATCAGTAAGCTCCATAAGCTTATCAATTTCCTCAACAGTCTGAACACCTGTGCCCATATGGTGGTGAACAGTAAAGAACATACCCTTGCTCTTTGCATAAGCACCCATTTCGTTAAAGCCTTTAGCAACAATCTCCCACTGCTCATCAGTGTAATAAGGCTTTTCGTCAAGGATTGACTTATCAAGACAGCCCTGAATTGAATTGCCCTGCTCTGATGCGCCGATAACCTTAGCACCTAACTTGTGAAGCTTATCACAATGCGCCTTGAAAGCCTCAATCGTTTCCTCATAAGGCTTTGAGGTTAAAAATGATGAGAACCAAGCGTTACAAATCTGAAGTCCTCTGATGTCGAGAT
>CAYNGP010000052.1:0-13360 GCA_964396885.1 uncultured Bacteroides sp.
CTCCCCTCACCCAAGAGCAAAGAAATCAACCGCAGAGGCTGCAAAGATTGTTCTTGATGCTGCTGTTGAGGCAGGTGCTCCTGAGGGAATTATTTCCTGGATTGACGCACCATCACTTGATATGACAAACCTTGTTATGAAAGAGGCTGACATCATCCTTGCTACAGGCGGACCGGGCATGGTTAAAGCTGCTTATTCAAGCGGAAAGCCTGCACTCGGTGTTGGTGCAGGTAACACACCTGCAATCATTGATGAAACTGCTGACATTTTAAAGGCTGTTAACTCAATCATTCATTCTAAGACATTCGATAATGGTATGATTTGTGCTTCTGAGCAGTCCTGCATTGTTGACAAAAAGATTTATAAAACCGTCCGCAAGGAATTTGAGGACAGAGGCTGTTATTTCTTAAAGGATGATGAAATTGAAAAGGTAAGAAAAACAATCATCATCAATGGTGCACTTAACGCAAAAATTGTTGGTCAGAAGCCTGTAACCATTGCCGCTCTTGCAGGTGTTGAAGTACCTGAGGAAACCAAAATCCTTATCGGTGAGGTTGAGAGTGTTGACATCAGCGAGGAATTTGCTCATGAAAAGCTTTCACCTGTTCTTGCTATGTACAAGAGCGAAAACTTTGAGGATGCACTGAACAAGGCTGAGCAGCTTGTTGCTGACGGCGGTTACGGTCACACATCTTCAATTTATCTTAACGAAACAACTGAAAGAGAAAAGATTAACACCTTTGCTGCAAGAATGAAGACCTGCCGTATTCTTGTTAACACACCATCATCACACGGCGGTATCGGTGACCTTTACAACTTCAATCTTGCACCATCACTTACACTTGGCTGCGGCTCTTGGGGTGGTAACTCTGTATCTGAAAACGTTGGTGTTAAGCACCTTCTGAATATCAAAACCGTTGCAGAAAGAAGGGAAAATATGCTTTGGTTCAGAGCACCTGAAAAGGTTTATATCAAAAAAGGCTGTCTGCCTGTTGCTCTTGATGAGCTCGGCACAGTACTGGGCAAGAAAAAGGTATTCATTGTAACTGACTCATTCCTTTACAACAACGGTTACACAAAGCCAATCACAGATAAGCTTGACTCAATGGGCATTGTTCACTCAACATACTTTAATGTTGCTCCGGACCCGACACTTGCTTGCGCTAAAGAGGGTGTTGCACAGATTAACGCATTCCAGCCTGACTGCATCATCGCAGTAGGCGGCGGCTCTGCAATGGACGCAGCAAAGATTATGTGGGTTCTTTATGAGCACCCTGAAGCTGATTTCTTTGATATGGCAATGAGATTCATGGACATCCGCAAGAGAGTTTACACCTTCCCTAAAATGGGTGAAAAGGCATACTTCATTGCTGTCCCAACATCTGCCGGTACCGGTTCAGAGGTTACACCTTTCGCTGTAATCACAGATGAAAAAACAAACACAAAATATCCGCTTGCTGACTATGAGCTTATGCCGAATATGGCAATCGTTGATGCTGACCTTCATATGAATGCACCTAAGGGCTTAACCTCTGCATCAGGTATTGATGCTGTTACTCACGCACTTGAGGCATACGCATCCATGATGGCAACAGAATACACTGACGGTCTTGCTATCGAGGCACTCAAGAATATTTTTGAATACCTTCCAAGAGCATATGACAACGGTCCTAACGACCCTGTTGCAAGAGAAAAAATGGCTAACGCTGCAACTATGGCAGGTATGGCATTCGCAAATGCATTCCTTGGCATCTGCCACTCAATGGCACACAAGCTTGGTGCATTCCATCACCTTCCTCACGGTGTAGCTAACGCACTTATGATTAACTACGTGCTTGAATTCAATGCTGCAGAGGTACCGACAAAGATGGGTACATTCAGCCAGTATGATTATCCAAAAACTCTTGCTCGCTACGCTCAGGTTGCTGATGCATTAGGCGTTAAGGGTAAGACAGATGAGGATAAGCTTAACGGTCTTATGAAGAAGATTGACGAACTCAAAGAGCATTGCGGTATCAAGAAGAGCATTAAAGAATACGGTGTTGATGAAAAGCACTTCCTTGACACTCTTGACGAAATGGTTGAGCAGGCATTTGACGATCAGTGCACAGGTGCTAACCCAAGACTTCCTCTTATGAGTGAAATCAAAGATATGTACCTCCGTGCATACTACGGCAATTAATCACTTGCATAGAAACGGCTTTTCATTTATAATATATAGGGGGTGTCTTTATGGCAACTATTATTGAAACACAGGAGCACAAAAAGATTTATCGTGAGGGCGACAAGCTTGTTAAAGAGTTTGACAGCACCTTCACCAAGGCAGAGGTTCTGAACGAGGCTCTGAATACCGCAAGAGTTGAAGAAACAGGTCTTAAAATTCCAAAACTCCTTGACGTAAAAAAGACTGAAAACGGCTGGGCAATCACAAGAGAATATATTGAAGGTGAAACCTTGTCGGATTTAATGAAGAAAAATCCGGAAAAGACTGACGAATACCTTGATAAATTTGTTGACCTTCAGCTTGAAATTCATTCTAAAAAGTCACCGCATCTTAACAAAATCAAGGATAAGATGCACGCAAAAATCAGTGCTTCAAGCTACGATGCAACAATCCGTTTTGATTTGCACAACAGACTTGAGGGTATGAAAAAGCACACTAAGGTGCTTCACGGTGATTTCTGCCCTGCCAATGTACTCGTTACACCGGATGGTGATTATTACATCATCGACTGGTCACACGCTACACAGGGTAATGCATCTGCTGATGCTGCAAGAACATATCTTGTTTTCACCCTGCAGGGCAAAAAGGATGAGGCTGAAAAGTATCTTGATTTATTCTGCAAAAAGGCTGATATTCCAAAGCAGCTTGTTTGGCAGTGGATGCCGATTGTAGCCTGCAGTCAAAGCACTAAAAATGTTGAAGGCGAAAGAGAATTACTCGATTCATGGGTTAACGTTTTCGACTTCCAGTAAAAACAAACAAAACCGCAAAAGCTTTGCTTTTGCGGTTTTTAATATATAACCCATACCATTTTCCAAATGTCGAGAATGCCATCTTCTACAATATGCATTTAATCTTTTAAACCTATACCTTTTAGAACCTCATTAGTGGTTATTTCGGTTAAGTTAAAATGAAGTTCATCAATAGTAAACGGTAACAGTGCTGAATTATTGAGTTTTATAAGCTTATAGTTTGTTCTGAGTCTTTCAGTGTTTCTCATTACTGACTCTTTTACAGAAGGCTTTTTTATATACTCAGCATTTGCAATGATACTTTCAAGTGTACCAAATTCACTTAAAAGCATAGCTGCTGTTTTAGTTCCGACCTTATCTGCACCCTTGATATTATCCGCCTTATCTCCTACGAGAGATTTAAAACCTGCATATTGTGACGGAGCAATGCCGAATTTTTCATGTATGTAATCAGGTGTACATATAACTGTTTTTTCACCACGATAACGAAGCACTGAAACATTAGCTGTTATCAACTGAAAAAAGTCACTGTCAAAAGATGATATTACCATTTCATTTTCAGCACCATAGGTCAGAGCATAGCTGGCGATCCAATCATCAGTTTCACAATCAGTAGTTTCGGCATGCTTAATTCCAAGATAATCGAGAGCCGATTTAACATCGGGCAACTGAGAAAAAGGATTGTCTTCCTCCGGCACTTCACTGAAATCAAGTCTGTTCGCTTTGTAACTGTCATCAAGTACTAAGCGATTATTTTCGTGCTGTCCGTCAAACAGCACAGTAATATGCGTAGGCTGAACTTTACGAATAATTTTCAGTAAAGCACCTACAAATCCAAGTGTTCCCTGAATAGCTTTACCATGAGAATTCACTATCCTTGCAGGCATACCAAAAAACATCTGAAAAAGCAGATTACTGCCATCAACTATCAAAAGTCTATTCATAACAAATTACCGTTTATTCATCATACTTTAAAAACAGTATATCACAAAGAAATCGGCAAAGCTATTATTTATTTCTTCTTTTAAGCTTAGGTTCTTTGTTAAGAGCCTCAATTGCTTCCTTGGACATAGGGATGAGCACAATCAGGTTAAATATCGTCATCAGTCCAATACCAACATCTCCTAAATCCCACACGACTGTATAAGCCTGCAATCCGCCGATAAAGAGCATTACAAGTGCGAGAATTTTATAAATGGTCTGCCAGCTCCATTTGTCACCAAAAAGATAGGAAACATTTGAGCGTGCATAAAATAATATACCGAGGAAGGTTGAAAAGCTAAACAACGCAAGAATTACTGCCACAAACACAGTACCGAAGCTGCCGAGATGATAATTCATTGCAGTTTGGAGAAGCGCCATACCCTCCAGCCCATCGGTAATATTCTGAGGGACTAAAAGCATTATCATTGCTGTACAGGTACAAATTACGATAGTATCAATCATAACCCCCAGTGACTGCACCATACCTACTGTTACCGGAGATTTACCCTCTGCCGCCGCTGCTGCACAGGGTGCTGAGCCTGAGCCAGCCTCGTTTGAAAACAGTCCTCTTTTGATACCATTCATCAAAACTGCACCGAAGCCGCCGCCTGCAATCTGCTTTATACCAAATGCTTCTTTAAAAATTCGTTCAAACACACTTGGTAAAAACTCAATATTTTTAAAAATGATAAAAATGGTAATCACAAAGTATAACACAGCCATTATCGGCACTATAACATCAAGAAATTTAACTGTTGCATTTTTGCGAAGAACAATAACTGCCGCAAGAACAACAAGTGCAATTGTGGTATAAATCGGTTTAATTGAGAAGGCATTATCAAAAGCAGAGGTTACAGAATTGCTTATAACCTGACTGATACCGCACCAGCAAATAAGACCTGATACTGCAAAAAGCACAGCTATGACAGAGTGCTTTATTTTTTTGCCCCTTTTCTTTTCAACAAAATCGTGTATGTAATAAGCAGGTCCTCCGTGATAACCACCATAAAGAGGGTCTTTCTTCTTATGCATCTGAGCGAGAGTACCCTCCACAAAGGCCGTGGATGCTCCGAGGAAAGCAGAAACCCACATCCAAAAAACAGCACCTGCACCGCCAACTGAAAGTGCAGCAACCACACCAACAAGATTGCCCATGCCAACTCTTGTGGCAGTTGATACAATCAGAGTCTGAAAAGTTGAAAGGCTGCTTTCGTTTTCATTTTTCTCACCGAGGGCCTTAACCATTGCTGGGAATTTTCTTATAGGTAAAAATTTTGTTCTTATGGTAAAAAATATTCCAGTAGGAATAAGAAGAATTACCAGAAGAGGAATACCTATGCTGTCAACTTTGGAAATAGGAATTGTTACTAAATCTCCCCAAAGGAAGCTATATATCGCTTCAATAATTTTAACTACCATTTTTTCACCACATCTATTGAATATTTTGTAAAACAATTATATAATAGGTGTCATCATATGTAAAACTAATATAATTTGTAATTACGATAAAATTATTTTATGAGGTTGAAATGGACTTAAAAAAATTAGAAACCTTTATACAGGTTGCTGAGCAAGGCAGCTTTACCAAAGCAGCAGAAAAGCTTGGATATACCCAGTCGGCAGTATCATTTCAAATAAAACAGCTTGAGGAAGCACTTGGCACAGTACTGTTTGAGCGAATTAACCACAGCATAAAGCTGACCCCAAAGGGCAGAGAAATTTTAAGTCTTTCGCACAAAATGATTGCACTTGCAACTGATATAGAAAAAGCGGCAGATGATACTAATGATATCAGCGGTACAGTGAAAATAGCTATGGCAGATTCACTTTGTCACTTTATTTTCTGGGATAATTTTAGTTCATTTCACAAGCTTTATCCCAACATAAAGCTGAAGGTAATATCAACCAGCACAGAAGAAATGTTCCGTCTTGCAAAGCAGAATGATATTGATCTTGTTTTTACACTGGACAAGCATATATACGACACAAATTACGTCATATTTAAAGAGCACGAAATCAACACAAATCTTATTGCAGCAGCAAACAGCACCCTCACTTTAAAGGATGAAATGTCACTTGACGAAATCAAGAATATCCCTATGATTCTGACAGAAAAGGGTATGAGCTACCGCCGCATACTTGAGGAATATGCAGCAAAAAAATCTGTTGAGCTTGACCCGCTGCTTGAAATCGGTGACACAGATTTAATCTGCCATTTAGTTGAACAGGATGCAGGCATATCCTTTTTGCCTGATTTTGTTACAAATGATTATGTTAACAGCGGTAAAATAAGACAGA
This sequence comes from uncultured Bacteroides sp., assembly GCA_964396885.1. Classification (GTDB taxonomy): domain Bacteria; phylum Bacillota; class Clostridia; order Oscillospirales; family Acutalibacteraceae; genus Eubacterium_R. The sequence goes on from CAYNGP010000052.1 coordinate 6,259, forward strand.
TAAAGCTGACAAACTTTTCTGCAGGGATATGGATTCAAATTCTTTATCACCGTGACAAATGGGTTACACCTCAGATGCAGTGCGTAATGAATTATTTATGCAGTTTTTTATAATTTAAAGGAAGTACATTTTAATGAAAAGAGAGTTGACAAGCGGCAGTGTTTTTAAAACAATACTTTATTTTTCACTGCCATATTTGCTTTCATATTTTTTACAAACGCTTTACGGAATGGCAGATTTATTCATAATCGGTCAGTTTGCAGGTGTTGACAGCACAACCTCTGTTTCAATAGGCAGTCAGGTCATGCACATGGTAACCGTTATGATTGTGGGACTTGCAATGGGCTCAACAGTTATGATCGGAACAGCCGTTGGTGCAAAGGACAATAAAAAAGTGAACCTTGCTATAGGCAACACCTTTACACTTTTTGTAACACTGTCAATACTCGGAACAGCCATTCTGCTTTTAGCAGTTAAACCTATTGTTTCAGTAATGTCTACACCGGCCGAGGCTGTGGCAGAAACAACACAATACCTTACAATCTGCTTTATCGGTATACCGTTTATAACAGCTTATAACATAATCAGTTCCATTTTCAGAGGAATGGGTGACTCCAAAAGCCCGATGTATTTTATCGCTGTAGCCTGTGTGTTCAACATTGCACTGGACTATTTGTTTATAGGATATATGCATATGGGTGCGGCAGGTGCAGCACTGGGCACTACACTTTCACAGACAATAAGCGTTATCATTTCTGCAATTGTTATTGTTAAAAAGAAAATGATACCTGATATTTCAAAAAAGGATTTTAAACCGCAAAAAAATGTTCTGCAAAGAATTTTAAAGGTTGGTTTTCCTTTAGCAATACAAGACGGTTTCATTCAGATTGCATTTTTAATCATCACAATTTTTGCGAACAAACGTGGTCTTAATGATGCCGCAGCCGTTGGCATTGTTGAAAAAATAATCGGTATTCTGTTCCTTGTCCCCTCCTCTATGCTGTCAACAGTATCTGCACTGTCGGCACAGAATATCGGTGCAAAGAAATATGACAGAGCCGATAAAACACTTAAATACGCCGTTATAATAACGTTAATATTTGGTGTTATTGCATCAACTGTTATTGAATTTACTGCAGAGTCGGTTGTGCATTTATTCACGGAAAGTGATGCCGTTGCAATCTTAGGCGGTCAGTATATACGCGGTTATGTATGGGACTGTGCCATTGCAGGTGTGCATTTCTGCTTCAGCGGTTATTTCTGTGCTTTCGGTCTTTCAAACATTTCATTTATCCACAATGCTGCTTCGATCATTTTTGCACGTATTCCACTATCCTATCTGGCATCAAAAATGTATGCCGACACCCTGTTCCCTATGGGTGTTGCAGCACCGATTGGCTCACTGCTGTCGGTATTCATCTGCATTGCAGCCTTCATATGGATGAAGAAAAAACCTGAGAAATTTAAAATATCCTTACAATAAAATTAACCCGTTGTATTCACAAGAACACAACGGGTATTTTTATACGTTTTCTTACTATTTAATTTTCTGATAAAATTGAAATAATAGAGTCAAGCTGTTCTGCCGGAACACCAAATTCAACAAGGCAGTTATAGGTTTTTTCGCTGAGTGTATCCCCCTTAGATGCTTGTATTGCCTGATAATAACCACTGTCTTTCATTAAATCAATCTTTCTTGTTCCGCCAATTTTGCCGAAATTAGAAAAAAGATAATCTCTGAACAGACTTTCCTCAGGCACACCAAGAAGTGCATTAACTAAAAATGCAATCATACCTGTTCTGTCAGTTCCGATATTGCAATGGAAAATCAACGGATAATTCTCTTCCTTTGAAAGAATTTCAAACACCTTTAAAAGCTCTTCTTTATTATCAAGAAATGTGTTTCCCTCCCATTCCATAGGACAACTGTAATATGTAACACTATCCCCAAGAGGGCTGGATGTAATTGCACCTGTTTCACCATCGGATGTTTTACGGACATCTATCTCGGATTTTATTCCAAAATCCTCAAGCATTGTCTTTTTGCCTGATTCCGTTATTTCAACATTCACAGTTTCAGAACTGCTTTCATTAAGCCTGCCGCATCTGAAAATCAGGCCCTGCTTAGTCTTTTTACCGTTTTCACATTCCCAACCGCCAAGATCACGAACATTTGTGATACCATCAACATAGAGATTTCTCGGCGGTGTACTGTCCGTAGTAAATGTTGAAACAGCACTTATCGCATCACCTGCTTCGACAGTCCAGTAATATGTCGTATCAAGCTTTAAATTATAGATGCTGATACTTTCGGTAGTTGAGGTATATTCAACTGAATTCTCCATATTTTCATATTCACTCAGTTTTAAAATATACTTATGATTACCCAAATCCTCACCATTATACTGCCATGAAAATTCAACAGGTACAGGTCTGCTCTTTTCCTTTTTACCATTTGCATAATGAAATGACTTTGTTAACGCATTGCTCAGATAGGAAACCTGCTTGTCTGTATGCTGAACAACCGTAACATCAAAGGGATAAACCGCTGAAATAACTGCATTTGAATGAGCAGAATCAGACACAGCTTTATTTTCATTGGCACTGCACCCTGCAATGGTGGATATAATCAGCAAAAGTGACAATAAAATACTGACAAGCTTTTTCATAGAATCTCCTAATCATTTACAAAATTAATTTTCTGATTCGTACTGCTTACGTCTTTCAAGAACTGCATTGTGAACATCTTCTTTTGTTTTGCCTGTGAGCTTATAGAAGAAGAAAGGAACACCTGCAAGGAACATCATAAGACCGTGAACTACTGTATAGAAGAATAAAAGCATTATCTTAGCGTGAAGACTTTGCTCTGGATTTGGAACAGCCTCTGTAGCCTGAACGTACTGAATAATTGAACCATCTCCGTAAAGAACAATCGGAGCCAGTGCTGATGCAATTGTGCCTGAAACCATTGTACCGATACCGATAACAAACGGAAGTGAAGCGTCCAGACGCTTGCCTGTTTTAAGCTCAATATCTTCAAGCACATCTGCCTGGAACATTGTTGGAAGAAGATTTGATGCACCGAACTGTAAACCAATAAGGAACAAAGTTGCAACGAATATAATCTGAAGTACACTGCTTGGATTTTTGAAATACGTATAACCTACTGCAAAAGCAATACAGTTTGCAATAACAGAATAAATACCACTTGCGATATAAAGCTGCTTTGAATTAAACTTCTTAAGCAGGAAGTTGATAACAAGCATACCTACAGCTGTACCGATACCTGTCGGTAAACCAAAGAGCAGGAATTTACCAGGTCCGAGAAGTGCTTCTGCAAGGAAAATACCCATATATGTTGACACACCACGGAAGCTCTTTAAAAATTCAGAAATAATGATTGTCCACGCATATTTATTTTTGAGAACATCTGCATATCCTGCAACAGGATTCTTTCTTGTATTGTTGTATGTAATTCTTTCACGAACAGTTTTCATACCCAGCAGCATGGTTACAATGCCGAAAACACTGCAAAGTGATGCAACACCGATATAGCGAAGTCCCTTATCCTTAACCATAAATGCAAGCACAAGCTCAACAACAAGCGGTGCTGAATTTCCGACTGCAGAAACAATACCCCTGAAGGACATAACAGTATCTCTTTCCTTCAAATTAGGAGTCATTACAATAGCAACCTTGTTAACACAGTCACCGAAGTTGGTGCATACAGCCCATGCAACTGCAACTGTTACAAGATAAATCATAAGTGTTGAACCTGTAATTCCTTTTGGAGCCCAGAAGGAAAGCACAAGGAATATTCCCGCAGGAATTGCAACAAGAAGTGCCAGCGGTCTGAATTTGCCGCCCTTACCTGTTTTTCTTCCGTCAATATACATAGCAATAAAAAAGTTAAGTATAAACGGAATAACAGATGTTAATGTGTTAAATAATGAAACATCACTATTTGGCAATGACAAAACATTAATCAAATAGTCACTACGGTAAGAACCGACTGCACCTGTCATCATTGTATAAAAGAATACTGCAACAAGATACAGAACAAACTCTTTACCTTTAATATGCTTTTGTTCATTCTGTGTTAAAACTGATTCTGACATAATTTTACCCCTCATTAATGTCATTTATTATTTATTTATCTTCAATACTGCATCATAATCCCTTTGCTTTTCATCACCCATCATAGAAAGAATAAAGGTATCAATATCAGCAAGCACCGGATGCTTTGCACTCATCTTCTTCTCAACTATATGCGTAACAGGGTGCAGTCTTTTAAGCAGCTTTGCCATAGCTTCATACATCGGTGTACCCTTAACATAAGGCTCGTTTCCGATAAATATATTACGTACAAGCTCAATGCCAACATCTTTGGCAAGCCTGTTTTCAATACTCTTATCAACCTTAAAGCAAAGCAGTCTGCCAAGTTTTTTCAGTGTGAACCTGTTAAGAATTTTCTTTGCCGGAGCAGGAAGTATTTCATCCATTTTCCAGTTAATCATTCTGTCAAAACGCCACTTAAAATATTCAGCCGCTGTTTTGCCCTGCTTGTCATAATCAAAATCATCAATCGTATATGATTGAATACGTATCGTACTGTCGTCATCAAAAGTGACTTTTCTGTAAGCACACGGGCAACCTACAAAACAGCCTGTCTGCACATCGGTAATGGTGTTGCCTTTCTTTGTTTTGTAATCGGTAATTGCCTGTGCATGCATATGACCTGTGAAAATCAAATCAAGCCCAGCATCTGCAAGCTTAGTTGCTACAGTTTCCCAATCGGTCAGCTTTGCATCACCTATTAAATTCATAATAGCTGAAAAGGGCAAGAGCGGATAATGCGTCATCGCAAATATGTACTGTCCGTCATCGTGCGCCTTTTTGATTTCATCAAGTGCCCACTGCATCTGATTATCCCAAATACCTTTAAAATCTTTGCAGTCACCGTCGCAGTTCAGAGCAAGAAGTCTTATTCCGTCTGCAAGCTGTGCAACATAGCTCATACTTTCTTTATGCTCACTTATTGCACTGTCAAATCCGAAATCCTTATAAAATTCTCTCAGCTCTTCTCTTGGCATACCCTCAACAGGTATCAGCTTATCACCTTCAAATTCAACGGGATCACCGCTGTAATCGTGACGTGCTGTGATAATGTAGATCCTTTTCCCCTGCTCAGTCAGCTTATAAAGCCTTTCCCTGAAGCCAACATGACTCTGATATTCACCACGGTAAACAAGATCACCGGGAATAAGAATAATATCAGTATCCTTATCCTGTGCTAACTGCTCAAAGCCTGCATCAATTATTGCAGGTGTTTCAGCAACACATTTCTGGTCGGTCCTGCTCCTTTGCTCATATGCCTCACCCGTTCGTTTAAACGAGCTGTCATAATAGTGCGTATCGGTTACAAGAAAAAAGGAAAATGGTTTTGCCATATTTTCATCCCCTTTACTACCTAATAATATACAACTTTTGACGAAAGTTTTAAACAGATAAAATCACAGACAATGTTAGTATTATCACAATAATAAACCACTTTCTATTTTCTCACTCTTTTTCTGAAATCAAGTGGTGAGCAGCCAATTGCATTTTTAAAGCTGGATGAAAAATACTGCTGATCAGCATAATGCAGTTTTTTTGATATATCACCCACACTCATATTGGTATGCAAAAGGTATATTTTGGCAGCATCAATTTTTCTTTCAAGATAATACTGATATGGTGTCATACCATATTCCTGTTTAAAAATGTTAATAATATAATTCTTTGAATAATTTACATCATTACATAAATTGTCAAGATTAAAATGACGCTCAACAGATTCATCAAGCATTCTTTTTATGGTGTGGGCAATGCTGTCATTGTCCATTTCAAGCCTGTTTCTGATATACATAAAAATCTGCATAAGCTCAAGGCTTACGGCACCGACCATTTTATCATAGCTTACATCCTGCTGCGTAAGGCGAAAAATGCTTTCAAAATGCGGTTTAACATTACAATCCTTAAACAGATATGTATCCTTTGGCAAATAGCATTCTGCCATTGTACGTGCAAGCTCACCGTCAAAAACAATCCACAGCTTATGCCATGGCTTTTTCGCATCAGGATAATATTTGTGATTACTGCCAAGCCTTAAAAAGAAAACATCATTTTTCTGGGGAGTCAGATGCTGACCGTCGATAGATAAAGTTCCGCTGCCATCAATAATGTATTCAAGCGCCATCATATCGGAATTTTCACGTTCTATTCTGTAGGTATCATCGCAATAGGTTTCACCTACTATTTGAATCTGAATGGGCTCGCTCTCATCGTTAAGTGCCGTAAAATTTTTAAAATTTTCAATCATAGTTATAATCCTAACAAAATTCTTGATTTTTCATATTTATACCAGGTTTTATTTGTGATATTTTTATATTATCTAAAATAATGGAACAAGTCAACAATTAGGAGGCAATTATAATGATAAAATATCAAAATAATATTTTTGTTCTTGAAACCAAGAACACTCACTATATTATTGGTATTGATAAATATGGCTACAATCACCATCTGCATTGGGGCAAAAAATGTGATATTAACGATTATTTCATTAAAGAAATCGGCGACGAAAATTCTAACCATTCAATGCTGGATGATTTTAAACAGGAGTACACTCCTTTTGGTCAGACCATGTTCAGGGGCAGTGCGATCAAAGCAGAATTTGCAGATGGCTGCCGTGACATATATTTAAAATATGATGGCTATGAAACGGATAATCAGACACTGAAGCTGAATTTCTCCGACAAGGTTTATCCATTATCCATCACACTGAACTATTCCATTTGTGACGATAATGACATCATCACAAGATGGACAACAATCAAAAACAATTCAGACAATTCAATATATTTTGAAAAGCTTTTCAGTGCAGAGTTTAATCTGCCGTCAAAAAAGCCTTACACCTTTAAGAATACAAACGGTGCCTGGGGCGGCGAAAATATTGAAACAAACACAACACTTGAAAGCGGAACTTTTGTAAGCGAAAGCAGAAGAGGCACAACAGGTCACAATCAGTCACCATACTTTATTGCATCACAGAATGCTGATG
>CAYNGP010000053.1:0-9901 GCA_964396885.1 uncultured Bacteroides sp.
AACAGCAGAAGAATTAAAAACTCGTGTTCCCGATGAAAAGAAAAATTACAGAGCAAAGATTGTAGTTGTCGGCTCTGAAATGGATGACCCTGATTTCACCAAGCTTATTGAAGAATCAGGTGCTTTGGTTGTTGCTGACAGATATTGCTTTGGTTCACTGCCGGGCAGAGAAGAAATTATTCTTAACGATACGGATGATGTTCTTGAGCAGATTATTCTTCATTATATGAAAACCTGCCAGTGCCCAAGATATATGAGCCAGGATAAGGTTCACGGCAGAAAAGAATATGTAAGACAGCTTGTGAATGATTACCATGCAGATGGTGTAATTTATGAGCAGATTAAATTCTGTGAGTACTGGGGCTATGAAAGAGCATTAGCTTCACATATTATGACAAATGAATATGGTATTCCGTCTGTAACTGTTGACAGACAATATACTGCAAATGCTTCAGGTCAGCTCAGAACAAGAGTTCAGGCATTTGTTGAAAGTCTTGAAATTAAGAAAATTCAAAAGGCAAAGGAGGGTAAGTAATGGCTAATCAACCGAAAAATCTCGGCAATCTCCATAAAAATAAAACAGGTATTTTAAAGCATAGAGAATGGCGAGGATTTAAGGATACTTTTTATGATTATTACCGCTGGCTTGTTATCTGGAAAGATATGATTGTTATGGTGCTTAAAGCGCCGATTTCAACAGTCAAGGGTCTTTGGAGCTATCGTTGGATGTGCAGCTACCTTACTGCTCCGGCGTGGATAGACAGACATACAGAGGGTTTGCGTGGTACGCACTTAAGAATTGCCCACCTTCATTTCAATGCAATGATTAAGCATGCTTGCCAGATGATACATATGCTTTTCAAACACGACAAGCATTTTCATCCTAATGATAAATTCAGTGATAAGATTGTTTGTATGGATGAGCTGTTCTCATTCGAACTTATGGCAGGCTTTCCGAACCTATATGGTGTGCCTGTGCAGACAATTCCGATTTTCCTTGCATCAATGGTTGACCAGCAGATTACACCGCCTTATCTCGATATAACAGAGAGTTATGGTGTGCCTGCCGATGTTTGTCCGCTTCCGTCTGCTGAGGCTGGTGTGGCAATCAATGACGACTACCCGATGTTCGGTAAGTGTTTCTTATCCTGTAATATGCCTTGTGACGGTTCAATTATGAATTCATCATATATTGACAGACGTTTCAATCTTCCGTCACACGTTGTTAACGTTCCGCTTCGCTATACTGAAGAGGAGGTTCAGGAATACGCTGTTGATGAGGTTAAGTCATGCATTGACTTTATTGAAAAGCAGACAGGCGAAAAGTTTGACTGGGATGCTTATTTCTCTGCTATGAATACATATAACCAGCAGCTTGAATTTGAAATGCAGAAGTGGGATGTCAATAAGACAGATTTCCCTCAAATGACAGGTGCTACCTTCTGGCTTTACAGACTTTTCTATTTCCACCTTTCAGGCGGTTTCAGTAAGAATTTCCTTAAGGTTGACAAAAAGGTTAACAAACTGATGATGAAGGGCTTTGAGAAAAAAGAAAAGGTATCCAAGGAAATGCGTCACAGAGCCATTGTTTGGTCCTGTCCTGCAAACTACTATACAAGCCTTGCAAACTGGCTTGAAAACTGTTGGGGTGTTAATGTTGTAATGGATATGGAAACCATGATTTCATATATTCAGTACGATACAACAGATAAAGATAAATCGCTTGCTACATACGCAAAAACACTTCAAAGAACTACAATGCGTAAGCATACCAAGGGTGGCTATCAGAACGTTGTTGACGAGCTTTGGAGAATTTGTGAGGAATTCAATGCTGATACAGTCATTATGTATGATCAGATTTCCTGTAAAGGAATGGACGGCTTAAACGGTATTTTTGATGACCAGGCAAGAGAAAGAAATATTAACTTTATTTGGGTACAGCAGGATTTGATGGACCCACGTACAATCTCAAGACGTGATATGCGTGAGCAGATTAATAAGTATATGACAACAGTGCTTCAGGAAGAGCCGGTTGATCCGACACTTGTTGATTTTGATGATACAATGGCTTGGTAAGGAGAATGGATATATGAAATATTTTGGTGGATGTGACGTAGGCTCAACCTACGCAAAATGTGTTATTCTTGATGAAAACGGCAAAATTGCAGCAGATGCTACAGTAAGAAGTAAAATCAATCCTGTTCAGAGTGCTGAGCTTGCACTTGGTGAGGCAATCTCAAAGGTTGATGCAATACATACAGCAGAGGATTTAAGCTATTTAATCGGTACAGGCTACGGCAGAAATAAAGTACCGTTTGCTGACGAAAATATCAGTGAAATCAGCTGCCATGCTATGGGCGTTCATATTACGAACCCAAGCGTTAAAGCAATTATTGATATTGGCGGACAGGATGTTAAGGGTATTGCGATTGACACAGATGGTACTGTTAAAAATTTTGCTATGAACGATAAATGCGCTGCCGGTACAGGCAGATTTTTCGAGGCTATGGCAAATGCGTTTGAAATGTCTTTGCCTGATTTCTGTCAGCTTTCACTGCAGGCAAAGAATACAATTCCTATTACTGCACAGTGTACTGTGTTTGCTGAAAGTGAGGTTATTTCATTAGTAGGTGAGGGTAAACCGATGGATGAAATTGCTGCAGGTATTCAGCTTGCTGTTGCAAAGAGATGCTTTGTTATGGCTAAGAAAGCAGGTGCAACTGACAGCATAACTTTAACAGGTGGTTGTGCAAAAAATACAGGACTTAAAAAAGCAATTGAAAAGGTTCTTAAAATCAGCGTTGTTGACCTTGATATTGATCCTCAGCTTATGGGTGCACTCGGTGCAGCAGAATATGCAAGACAGAAAGGAATGGCTTAAATGTTAAAGGCATTAATTATTATTTTAATAGTTATCGCAGTGCTTTTTGTTGTTACTTTCTCTGTGTATTTCTTTAATCTTGATATGAAGCTTATCAGAGTTGTGTATGACAAAATGCAAAAGCATTATGATAATATAGAAAAGGATAGAAAGCTGTAATGACTTTATATAATCAGCTTATTCATCAGATTAAGAATATTCTGCCGGATGGAAAGTTCTTTTCTTATGAAAAGCCATTTCTTAAACAGGGTGATAAAAATACTATTCTTTTCGGCAAGGATACTGCATTTGAGCTTGGCGGCAGTCAGCTGCCCTGTATATCAACTATGGCAGTCAGCAGTGATATTGTTTTTGATAACGGTACCACTTTAATTGGCAGAGATTTGACTGAAATCAAGAAAGATACTTCATTCGGTAAAATTGTGTTTCTTCAGATTGATGACGTTGATGAAAATGATGCTTTTGATAAAATCAAGGAGTTAGAGCTTGTTCGCTACAATTTCTGTCCTGACGGGTTTATGAGCAGGGCATCAGCCCTTAATATGCGCGAGCAAATCAGAGTAGGGAAGAAAGCAGTTAAAAGCAAAATCACCTTTGCCGATTTCGGCAATGCCTTAATTGAACAGTATCTTAAAAATTCGATTGTTAAAAGTGTTCAGATTGTTTTTATTACTGACTTTGATAAATTTGACGAACTTCATATGCTTGCAGATAAAATTAAAAGCACGACTTCAGCACTTAATCACATATTTGACAATATAATGTTTGATTGCTCCTCCTGTAATCTTAAAGCGATTTGCGATGAGGTTGAGGGAATGAAGGAACTGCACATAAAAAAGACAAAAGAGCTTGCAAATTAATGCAAGCTCTTCTTTGTTTTTTTATCTTGATATCGAATCAATTAAAGGGATAGCTTTCGCTATCCCTTTAACATTTTTAAAAATTATCTTCAATCTCAATATCAGGAATTTCCATATTACTGGTGGTTGTTATTGAAGAATTGCTGAATTTAAACAAATCAATTTCTATTTCAGGTGATAAATACTTTTTCATTATACCGTTAACCTCCTTATTTAACATAAATATCGGTTGTGTTAACACTTGCAGTTACACCCTTGTCATTGTAGGTGTAGGTGTAGGTTACAAATCCACCGAAAGTAATATATTTGTCAAATGTAACGTTCTTAACAGTCATAATTACCTGACCTGCTTCATTCTTTGTTGTAGCATTATAATTAACAGGTACAATCTCATTCTGCTCATTTAATCTTGTAATTGTAAGACCGTAAGCAAGAATTTTTTCATCACTGTTCTTTGTAACTCTAAGTACAATCTTGGTTTTTTCACTGCCTCTGTCAATACCCTCAACATAGATGAATGGTGACTTAGTAGCTAATTTATCATTAATGAACGCCTGTGTATCGAGTGTTGTAACATCTGCAGGCTTGCTGTAGGTGTTAACACCATAATCAAGTGTGTCTGCAGTAAGTATTACACCATTTGCAGTGTAATTTGTGCCGTCAAAATAGATAGGACAGTATACTTCAGAAACGATAGTAACAAAGCTGTAATCGTCTGTACCGTAAGCAACAACTTGATATTTATTGCCGTTCTTAACAGCCCAACCAATCATATTTTCAGTATTATCTGCAGTAACTGTTACGGTCTTATTAACCTCAACCTTTGTTTTGTTTACTGTACCGCCGATAACCGCAATATCAACATACTCTGTTTGTGCAACAAACTTAGGCTTAACGACATACTCATTATCACCAACTGCCTTAGGTTCATTCCAACCATCAAATGTGTAGAAAGCCATTGATGTTGAAACATCTTTTAAATCAGCTTCAGTAGGCATATCTGGAAGGTATTTGATTTCAATTACATTGCCATAGCCATTAAGGAATTTAACGATATAATAATTGTTATTGGCAGTTTCACTCATAATTTCAGCAGTAACGTGAACGTCATAGTTTGCAACACGTTCAAGAACAATTCCGTCATAGCTGCTGACTCTCTGGCTGGCAACCGGAATATCACTGTCTTTCTCATAAAGTGTGATACCCCATTTAATGTTCTTAACATCTTTAAGCTGTTCAAAGCTGTCTGCATTAATAACAAAGGTTTCACCGTATTTTGCTTCTGAAACAAACTGATGCGGATCACCGTAGGTGTTACCTTCCTCGTCCTGAATTGTAATATAAGACTTAAATGTGTTGATTGTGCTAATAATATTGCCGCTGCTGTTTTCAATTGAACCAAGCTCAAGTGAATTAACCGCCTCAAGAACGGCTCTTGTGCATTCGTCAACTCCGCTTGCTAATGCCTTAACCTTGTTAACACCGTCAAGCATAGGGGAGTATTTAGCACTTATTTCATTCGTTACAGTTGTGTAGGCAATTGCCTCCTGCTGAGCAATAATATCATCAAGTATTGCAAGTGATTCAGCAGTGAACTTATTTGTATCCATTGAAGCTGCAACAATCTTTGCTGCCTCGTAGTTGTAATATGCATCATCAACACTTCCGCTGATTGCAATTGCGTTAATCTTTGCAAGCTCATCATTATAAGCTGTTGAATTATCAGTAGTCTTGCTGTAGGTCAGTGTGTCATCACTGATGCTTGAATAATTGCCTGTAACAACATTCTTGGTTAAATAGGTTGTGTTGTTAACAGTTGTTTGTTCATTATTAAGTGCCTGTGCAAACTTGTCATAGTCGCTGAGTGTATAAATCTGATTTCCGTTTGCATCAAAGATGGATGTGCTGTTTTTCTTGCTTGCAATAGCACTGTTAAGCCCGCTCTTGCTTATTTCTGTATTAAGAACAGAGTTCATAGCATTTACATCAGCAGTGCACTTTGCAGGGTTAACATAACCTCTGTTGATTACATCAGCCATAACAGTCTGTGCAGCAGTATAAATCTTAGTGTATTCAACTCTTGAAGCGGCTGAATAATTTCCGTTAACGTTTGTGTTGTATGCATCCATTGCATCACGAAGCTTCTGATATTCAGAGTTATCAACAGTGCCGTTTCCTTTCATAAATTCACAAGCACTCTTAAAGCTCTGCTCACAAGCAGTATAATTATTTGAAGAGGTGAAGAATGAGTTCGGGTCAGTCATTGCCTCCTCAAAGCCTGCAATAACATCTGCGAGTCCGCCTTCTTTGTAGTTAGCTACATTTTTGAGCTTTGATTTATTAGCATTAATTGTATCTAACACAGCCTTGTAGTTAACAATGCGAACAGGTGTACTTGATGTCATTACTTGTATAATATCATTATAATTAAGAGTAGAGTTGCTACCGGCATATATATCAACTGTTGGTACTGTTGTTCTCAGATACTCGTTAGTCCCAAAATTACCTGTAAATTGCATAAAGTTTGCAAATCCGGTTGTTTTGTTGCTAAGGGCAAATGCTTTACCGTTGGATTTTGTCATACTTGTATATCCGCTTTGTCCGTTAACTGTTTCAAATTGCCAGCCATCGCCTGTGCCTTGTTTTCCGTTCCAGCCCTGTGTTAATGACAAATCGTAATTAATACCATCATCATAATCAGTTGCTAATTCTATTGCATAGACTTGACGGTTAGTTTTACTTGAGCTAATAACAAGCATTATCGGAGCAAATGGAGCATTTGTTCCGTCATAAAGCATTGTAACCTCAGGAACTCTTAAGTATGTTGTAAGGTTTTTATCATTGTTATTTCTGTCACGGTTAGCTGAAGCTGAATCAGCATCCACAGCATTTACATAAAGTATATTTCTGAAATAATTTTCACTTGTACCATATTTGGTATTCTTATGAATGAAAGCATTGCCAACAGAATTACCTACATAAGCCTTCCAAGGAAGCATTTTACTTGTTTCAATAGCAAGCTTGTTAACAGCGTCAGCTAAATCAACGCCCTGGTTATTGCCGTAGTAATATGCATCATAAGCCTTGTTTGCAGCTACATAAGCATCATAAGCGTTTGACATATTTGTGTAAAGCGTATCATTATTCATTTTAGCTTCATAAAAAGCCATTGCATTTTTAATGCCTGAAATGGTCTGCAGTGTTTTAATTGTTAATGTTTTAACAGTAATACCAGGGTAATTAGTATTTTCGCACACACCGATAGCTATGTGGTTGAACTGCTGCGGTGTATATGTGCAATTATCTGCAAGGTGATAACGTACACCATTAACAACCATATCCAGTGATTTGTTTTCTGACAAGATAATCTCAACATGGTAATCTCTTGCACCTAATTCACCGATATTGCATACATAAGTATTATTATAAGATGTATCACCATTTCTTTCTACTTTGATGATATTGTTGAAACCGCTGTCGTGATTAGTACCTAAGGCGAACAGGCCGTAATTGTTGCTCTTATGATTGTTAATTGTAATATCAAAGGAAATTTTAACACCCTTGGAGTTATTAAGATATGAGCCGAAGCCGTTAGCATAAAGATAAGCATCAGCACTTGTAGCACCGCCGTTGGTGTATGACCAGCTAGAACTCCAGTCGATACTGCGCATAGACAGGTTATTAATAATATCCCTTACAGGTGATTCAATATCACCGCCATTTGATCCTGAGCCAAAGCTTGAAAATCTTCTGGTGTAATCCCAATGAGCAACAGCGTCTTCAAAAACTGCTGATGCACTGTCGACAGACTGCTGATAGTCAAGTCTGTACTGCATAGGCAGTCTTGATGCTTCGTCAGCGGTTATTGCTCTGTTGAAAATACGAACATCACGCATTGCACCGTTGAGTGTTGAATCAGGCCAAGCAGATGCACCGATGAGCAAATAGCCGCCCTGCTTCCAGCTGTCAAGAAGGACAGATGCAACCTTGCTGTCATTTATTGAATAGAACTCTTCACCGTCAATATAGAGTACAAGTTGTCCTGCTTTAACAGTAACAGTGTACTGACGCCACTGTTCATTAAAGAGTGCACCGTCAGCAGTAACACGGGTATCCCAGTTCTGATAAACCTCCATATGGGAGTTGAAGCTCATAGAAATATATCGTGCATCGTTTCTGTTTGTATTCCAGTCAAGGGTTCCCTTGGTTCCCATATTCGTCAGTTCAAAAAATCTTCCGCCGCCGTCACCGCTTGACCAACTGTTGTTTGAGTTTGGCTTAGCAAGGAATGAAATTGTGATACCTTTATCCATATTTGAACTGCTGAACATATCAGCAAGGCGATTGTTGTACAGATAATTATTAGAAGTAAAGGTTGCAGCTCCCAGTGAATTATTATAGCCGTTTGAGTCCCATGCAACAGAGCCTGATTGAGTTAAGTTATAGCCGTGACCTGTTGCGTCGGTTGTTGTATCGTTAACAAGGTACTGTGCAATCAAATCTGATGTTAAGTCAACACCTTCACCTGACGGAGTCGGCTCGCTTGACCAGTCCTTTGACAAAAGGTTGTAATACTCGCTGTTTGAAATTTTAAGAAATGAGCCGTGACGAACAACGCAGTTGCTGAAATCCTCTGAACGTGTGGTGTAATTCTTTGTTGCAATATTATTGATTGAATTACCTTGATACAATACAAAGTGACCATTTTCGCTATAGTCGTCAGAAGCAAGAATATATGAGCCATCATTTAACTGATAAAGCTGACATCCCTCAAGCTTTGTGTCAGAAACTCTTGTTGTACCTGAGTAAGGACCATTGAGCTTATTTGATGTAGCGTAGAGGATATATTTTTGATCGCTTCTTTCATCTTTATAAAACATATAGTACTTATTTGTAGCACTGTCATATGTAATATCAGCATCAATGTTGTTGAATTTATAAGTGTCAACACTTGTGTCAAAAAGTGGCTGCGGTTTGCTGTAAGTGCCCTGATTAAGCAAATCATCGCAGTACATATAGTACATATGAGTATTATTATTATCACCATAATCCTGATAATTGGCTGCAGCTAATGCAAAGTAAACCATGTATTTATTAGCACTTGCATCCCAGGCAATCTGTGGAGCCCAAGCTCTCCATACCTGATCATCGGCATAACCGAGAATCTGTGGAAGGCTGATGATGGTTTCATCTGTCCAGTTAACCAAATCACTTGATTTCCAGATAACAAATGAATTACTGTTGCCCCACCAACCGGTTTCACAGTTCATATCAGTAGCAATGATATAATAGTTGTTATCCTGACCCATAAAGATATACGGGTCACGACAGTTTTTTGTGCCGTATTTCTGCTTTATAACAGAAATGTTGTTGTTCAGCGGAGTAAAGTTTAATCCGTCTGTTGATACAGCAAATCTTATTGCCTGTGTTTCATTTTGCCCGGTAACTGTGTTGCCGTTACCGGTGAAATACACCATTAAGAATTTGTTGTTTTCTGCTGCAGCTGCTGTGAGTGACACCATAGGCACTGAGGTGACAATCATCATAACTGCAAGCAAAAATGATAAAAGCTTTGTTGAAAATCGTGTTTTCATAAATACGCCTCCAAAAAATAATCATCCGTACATCACAAAGTAAAAAACTTGAGTTATGCGACTGATTATAAAATATCTGTAGTATAATAGCATAATTTGCAGTCAAAATCAATAGTTAATTAATATGGTTTTAAATATTTTTATGTGCATAATGAATGATGTACAAAAATAACTAACAAAGATGAAAAAATCTATTTAAATCGCTCAAAAAAATTAACAAATTATTCAAATTTTCGTTGAAAATAAAAATATATAGTACTATAATGAAACTGTATTATAATTTGAAATGCTATATATTGCGTTCATGGTATAATAAAGTTGAGCACACATTTTCCAAAGGCGTAGTCAGTAAGCCTTTGCTTATGTATTCTCAGCGGAGATTTACCACAAGGAGGAATTTTTATGAAAGTTAGATTTTCAAAACGCTTGCTTTCTGCTTTTATGGCAATAATGATGATTGTTACATCTGTTCCTATGATGACTTTCACTGCTTTTGCTGCAACAGAACAAGCAAAAGTTGTCTTCTATGATTTTTGTGGCTATAATGACGCAACATACGATGACGA
>CAYNGP010000053.1:9911-12934 GCA_964396885.1 uncultured Bacteroides sp.
CAAAGGGCAGAGTAGTTGATGTTTCACAGCATACAGATTCTACCCGTCCGTACAATGTTGTTGAGTCTTCAGCTGGTTATACAATTTCATTTAGTTATAATCCGTTGAATGTAACAAATCATCCCATTATTAATATCGGTGCACCTGATACAGATGGGGGTTCAAGAGGTTATTTTGAACTGTTTGAAAATGGTGAGTTTCATTGGTGCTGGGATATTGATAATCAAACTGGTAACAACTACGTTGATGCTACCAATGTTTTTGGTGATAAATTAACAGCCAATGAATGGCATGATATCAATATCGTTGTTGACCCGCAGGGTGATTTTGATGTTCTCACTTTTTCTGTTGATGATGAGGTAACTAAAGTTATCGACTTAACAAAAGATGCTCTTGCAGAAGTTGGTGCTAATGAGTATTCAAAATATGCAGGTCAGTGTGTATCTGCTTACCTTGCTATTACAGAATTACCTGTTTCATATGGTTATGGTGCATACTACTGGAGTCATCTTGAAACAAATGACGATGGTTATATTGATGATGTAGTTATCCGCACAAATGCCCTTGCTGATATTAATCTGCTCCTTAAAGCTATGACTGAGTATGAGGAGAAGATGAAAAACCCGACTGTCTATAGAAATATGCTTCCTGCCTATACAGCTTATATTGACGCTAACAAAGTCTATGATGCATATTACTATGGCGGTAAAACGAATGTTGATATTGACACTGCCTACTGGCATATGAAGCTGGCTACTCTCGATATGGATGCCTGGACTCCTTCTACAGCAAGTGATCGTGGCGATTTTAAGAAGAGCGATGTAGTATGACACCTATATATTCAGGAGATTATAATAATCTTCTGTATGCAGGTACTGCTGAAACTGATTTGGCTTCTTGGTCTAATGATAACATGAAAGGTTATTTAAGATTTCCTGAAGTTACAATGCTTTATGATGGTACTAATGCTCCAAGTGCACCTATAATGGTTGTTTTGCAAAAATCTAAAGAGGGTGCATTCTCATCTGCAAAACCACGTTTTGTTTGTGCAATTGCTATATCAACTGACACTGGCACAGGCAATGACCTTGCTCTGACAACTGGATGGTATGGTAAAAGCACCTGGGGTGCCAACTGGGATTATGGAGAGTGTCGACATGCTTTTAGTGATGGTGTTTCTGAAATAGTCGCTAATTCGCAGGCGTCTTTTAAAAGTACATTTGCGTTATCAACAGGCAAAGATGCTAATACAACAGGTTTCACAAATAGCATGACATTTGCAGGCACTTTTACTGATGGTGAATTTGTAAGAGCAATAACACCTACTATCACTGCATATTGTAACAGCGAGAATAAAGCAAAGTGGGATGATTCGAATATCAGTCCTGTATTGACAGCGTCAATTCCTGTTCGTGTATTCAATTACAAGGGTGTTATTGATTTAATCAATAATAATAAGGAGCGTCTTGCTAAAGTTACAAGCTACAGACAGGGCGGTGCAAGTGTTTTCCTTAGAGGCTTTGACAGATTAACGAAAGATCCAAACTCTTTCTTTGTAGATGGAAACGGTTGGAAAGCTTGTGATGATTACTATAAGAAAGCTTATCAGGATTTTATACAGGAAACATCTATTGAAGAGCCTATTTATAATGAAATCCGTACTGCAATGACTGCTAAGTTCAGTAATCCTTCTTCAGGTCTTAATGAAACACCTATGGATTGTTATAAGCTTGGTCAGCGTAACTATTCGGATGAATCTTGGGCTGCATTTTCTGCGGCATACAAAACAGTACAGACTGCTATGGCAAATGTTGTCGGTAAGAATGGCTATGCTGCTTTGCCGGCTGATACTGCAACAAAACTTACTGAAGCCTTCAAGGCTCTCGAAGTTCCTGTAAAAACAGTTGAACCACCTACCTTCAGTCTGGCGGATAATTCAACTATTGGTCCTGATACAGCCATTACAATTATCTCTGATGATGAAAATGCTGTAATTAAGTATAAGGTTGTTTATGACGGTGCTGCTGCACCTAAAGTTTCAGAGCTTGTAGAGTGTGACGGCAATGTTGTTCCATTTAATGGCAGCAGTGCTTATTCTACTGCAACTGTTTATGCAACTGTTACCGTAGGCGATGAAACATCAAATATGGCACTTATTACATATAACATTATAAAGGCTCCGACATTGTCAATTGCAACAGGTGAAGTTATTTCTCCTGATTCTAAACTCAGCATTACTGCCACAAATGGTCAACAAGGTAATATTGAGTATCGCATCAATGGCGGTGAATGGCAGAATTATACCGGCGAAATCGTTCCTTTTGACGGCTTGAACAATACAGAGGTTAATGTTTCAGCACGCCAGCTTGTTAAAGGCACATATTCTGCTGTTGCAAGTGCTACTTATGTAAGAGCTACATCAAATGAACTTGCAATTACATCTGAAAATGGAAATAAGGTTAGTAATGCAAGCTCAATCACAATTACTGACCCTGAAAATCTTGATTCAGCAATAAAGTATACTCTTAATGTAAATGGTGTGACAAAGGTAACTGCTGCAACATATACAGCACCTATTTCACTTGCTGATATGGGCGAGATTGAGTATGTTATCGTTACTGCATGGCGTGAGTACTATGGTCAATCCACTGCAGTAAAGAAGGTATTTATAAATGAAAACCTTGACACGCTTGCTTTCCGTGAAAGCTTTAATAACACAAGCGTTAACGGATTAACCTTTAATTCAACACCTGACCTCGGTGCTACTTATTCAGGTAAATTCACTGAACAGGCAGGCTCTGTAGTTGGAAGTGCAGGTAATATTGATGGCAATGCTAACGGTTACGACTGGTCTTCAAGCTGGAGAGATAACGTATTAAAGATTAATTCGAACTCTTCAACCTCACAGCACCTTGAAATTGCTAACCCGATTGCTGCAAGAGAGGCAAACAAGGCTGCTGCTCTTAATAACGGTATCACAATCAGTTACTGGAGATACGTTGAAAGTAACGGAACTGTTGTTA
>CAYNGP010000054.1:0-12501 GCA_964396885.1 uncultured Bacteroides sp.
TATCAAGCTTAGGACCGTAGAAAGCAGCCTCGCCGATGCCGATTTCATAATCAACACCAAGGTCATCAAGAATGTTTTTCATCTTGCTTTGTGCTTCATCCCACTGCTCCTCAGTACCGATGTATTTATCTCTGTTATCAGGGTCCCACTGAGAGAAACGGAAACTTGCGTCCTCGTAAAGACCAAGGGTTTTCAGCATATAGTTTGCAAGCTCAAGACAGCCCTTGAATTCATCCTCAAGCTGATCAGGTGTGCACATTAAGTGACCCTCTGAAATTGTGAACTGGCGAACACGGATTAAGCCGTGCATTTCACCGCTTGCCTCATTTCTGAAGAGAGTAGATGTTTCATCATATCTCAGCGGAAGGTCACGGTATGAACGCGGCTTGTTGAGATATGCCTGATACTGGAATGGACAGGTCATAGGACGAAGTGCAAATACTTCCTTGTCCTTCTCCTCGTCACCAAGCACAAACATACCGTCCTTGTAGTGATCCCAGTGACCTGAAATTTTATATAAATCACTCTTTGCCATTAATGGTGTTTTGGTTAACTGCCAGCCTCTCTTAGCTTCTTCATCCTCAACAAAACGCTGTAAAATCTGAATGATTTTTGTGCCCTTTGGCAGAAGAATAGGAAGACCCTGACCGATGTAGTCCACTGTTGTGAACAGCTCAAGCTCACGGCCAAGCTTGTTGTGGTCACGCTTTTTAGCCTCTTCAAGCATTGTTAAATGCTCCTCAAGCATAGATGCTTTTGGGAATGCAGTACCATAAACACGGCAGAGCATCTTGTTTTTAGCATCTCCGCGCCAGTAAGCACCTGTGCAGTTTGTGAGCTTGAATGCCTTAACAACCTTCATATCCATAAGATGAGGACCAGCGCAAAGCTCAGTGAATTCACCCTGCTTGTAGAAGCTGATAGGCTCGCCCTTTTCAGCGTGCTCGTTGATAAGCTCTACCTTATAAGGCTCGTTCTTTTCCTCCATAAGTTTAATTGCTTCAGCAGGCTCAAGCTCAAACTTTTCAATTTCAAGACCCTCTTTAACGATAGCCTTCATTTCCTTTTCAATTTTTTCCAAATCTTCCGGAGAGAATGGAGTTTCAACATCAAAGTCATAGTAAAAACCGCTGTCAATAGCAGGACCGATTGTCAGCTTGACATCCGGATAAAGTCTTTTAACAGCCTGTGCCATAATATGTGATGCGGTATGGTTAAAGGTCTTTTTGCCGTCGGTATCATCAAAGGTTAAAACCTCAAAATCACAGTCCGTGTCAACTGTGGTTCTTAAGTCTTTAACCTCGCCGTTGATTTTACAGGAACAAGCGTTTCTGTAAAGACCCATTGAAATCTCTTTTGTGATGTCGGCTGCGGAAACTGCACTTTCAAATTCCTTAACCGAACCGTCTTTTAATGTAATCTTAATCATACATTAACCCTCCTAAAAAATAAAAAATCACCCTGAATAAATCAGGGTGAATAAAATCCACGGTTCCACCTGAATTGCATAAAAAATCATTTTATGCCGCTCATTTGCTCTATAACGGCAGCAGGCCGGCTGGTATTGGCAGCACTCAAAGGTGGTAACTTAATCATTTGCTTATGTGCTTGCACCAACCGCACACTCTCTGAAAGCACCTTAACTAAGCCATGTCCTTATCATCGTTTTAACTATTATAACGCTGTGTGTTAAAATTGTCAATAATGTAAATTTTAGCAAGTGCCGTCATTGACTTTTAATTATACAAGTGTTACAATATTTTGTGTATACTATAATTGCGAATATATTATATTGTCTATATCGGAGGGCACAATGTTAAAGAATAAAAAGCAATCCACAGCATCAAATTATATAAAAGCATTTATTCTGGCATTAATGTCAAGCCTTGCTGTTGTTGTATCTAACGGAACATATGTCGCAACAGACAGCGTTAAGGAAAAATTAGTAAGTCCGTTATTAATAAAATTATGGCAGGTTAAAGCTGCCTTTTCTTACCCTGATTATTCGGTTTATATGCTGGTTGTATTAGCATTTGCAGCATTGGTTTATTTAATACCGAAGGTCAGCAAAAGAAATATAAAATGGGGCGTGCCTTTTTCAATAATCGGTGCTCTGTTTATACTTTTGTGTGACAGCTATTTTGAACTGAACTCATGGGATAATGTCTTTGGCAGTACGACGGCTTTTATTACATCAGGTATTAAGGGTGTTGGTATTGCAACTCTTATTTTCTTTGTTTATGATATTGCCAACAGGGTTAATATTGAAAAGCTTGATGTGACGAATAACGGCTTTGACAAAAAAGCATTTATTAAGCTGTCACTGATTATGATAGCCTGCTGGGTACCTTATATGATTATTATGGCACCCGGTGCAATGGGAACGGACACAAGGGATCAGTTTGCACAGATTTTGGGCAATGGTGAAATGAGCTGGACTCCGAGCACGATTGCAAGAAAGCCTACAGATATTCTTTTAAACAATCATCACCCTGTGGCACATACACTGCTTTTGGGTATTTTCTTAAAATTCGGTGAGCTTATCGGCTCCTATTTTGCAGGTATTGAGCTTTACTGTGTTTTACAGAGTATAGTTTTTGCAGGTGCACTGACCTATTCTGTTATTAAGCTTCAGGAATACGGTATGTCAAAAAGACTTGCAAAAATCGTTTACCTGTTCTTTACACTTTGTCCTTTGTTCCCGCTTTGGGGTATGACAACCTTTAAGGATACACCATTTACCATTATGCTTTTAGTGGTAACCCTTTTGCTCTATGATGCATTTAAAGCGCCTGAGAAGTTTAATAAATCAAAATACTGGGTGCTTGCAGCGGCATTGTTTATCCTTATGCTTGTAAGAAATAACGGTTTCTATATGGTTCTTCTTTTATTGCCGTTTACCGTTATTCATTTCAGAAAGGATAAAAAATTTGTTCTTAAAATTATATCTGTAATGCTCATTCCGATTTTACTCTTTAAGGTCGGCTTTACAGGCGTTGCCTTCAAGCTTGCAGGTGTAGAGGAGGGCAGTCCGAGAGAAATGCTCTCAGTTCCTTTTCAGCAGACTGCAAGATATATTCTTGAGTTTGAGGAAGAAATTACACCTGAGGAAAAGGATAGTATTTTAGCAATACTCGGCGGCGGTGAAGTAAGCCTTAATGAAATTGCACAGCAGTATGTACCTGACAGAAGTGATAATGTCAAGGGCTTATATAATAAGTATGCAACAACAGATGATTTGATTAATTATTTTAAAACCTGGTTTGCACAGCTTGCCAAGCATCCTGCTTGTTATGTTGAGGCATTTTTGAACCTCAATTTCAGCTGGTTCAGCTTTGAATCAAATCACGATGCAATTTATTATAACGGCAATACGGATGAAACCATTCCTGACTATCTTGAAGGGCTTGATAATCCTGAAGCACTGGATGGGGCAAGGGCAGCCGTTTCACAAATGGTGAATATGCTCGACAGAATACCTATCGTATCCTGCTTGTTTGAATTTTCATTCTACACCTGGTGCTATGTGGCAATATTCCTTGCAATGCTTATGAGAAAGAGATATACAGAGCTTTTGGTCTGCCTGCCTATTTTTGCAAACTATGCAATTTGCTTTGTAGGTCCGGTTGCTTATATGAGATATGTAATACCGATGGTTGCATGTATTCCGTTTGTACTATTTATTACATTCTCAAGAAGCAGGAATAAAAATAATGATGAAGATATTGAGTTGGAGGGTAATGAAATATGGATAAAATAGCAGTATTAATTCCTTGCTATAATGAGTCGGTAACGATAAAAAAGGTTATCAACGATTTTCAAAGGGTTCTGCCGGAGGCAACCATTTATGTTTATGACAACAATTCAAGTGATAACACCGCTGAAATTGCTGAGGCTGAGGGTGCAGTTGTTCGCCACGAGTATCAGCAGGGCAAGGGTAATGTTATCAGAAGAATGTTCAGAGATATTGATGCTCAGTGCTATATTATGACTGACGGTGACGACACATACCCTGCAGAATTTGCAAGAGAAATGTGTGATAAAGTGCTTGAAAGAAATGTTGATATGGTTGTTGGTGACAGACTTTCATCAACATACTTTGAGGAGAATAAACGTCCATTCCACAATTTCGGTAACTCAATTGTAAGAGCAAGCATCAATACAATCTTCAAGAGCGACATTAAGGATATTATGACAGGCTACAGGGCCTTCAGCTATAATTTTGTTAAAACCTTCCCGGTATTATCCAAGGGTTTTGAAATTGAAACTGAAATGACAATTCATACAGTTGATAAGAATATGTTCTGTGAGAATGTTATTATTGAATATCGTGACAGACCTGAGGGCAGTGAGTCAAAGCTCAATACGTATTCAGACGGCTTCAAGGTGCTTTTAACAATTGCAAGGTTGTTTAAAAACTATAAGCCTTTTGCCTTTTTCTCAATTGTTGCACTTATTCTGTTTGTGCTTTCTATTGGTTTCTTTATACCTGTTTTGATTACCTTCTTCAAAACAGGTATGGTTGACAAAATTCCTACAGTCATTGTTTGCGGCATTACAATGCTTGCAGCAATTATCAGCTTTTTCTCAGGTCTTGTTCTGGACACAATCAAGCAGAAGAACAGACAGGATTTTGAAATGGAACTTCATAGATCAAATGATAAGTATAAGGATTTGTTAAATAAATGATTAAAAAGCTATTTGAAAAGTATAAAGAATTAATCAGCTACGTTTTCTTCGGTGTGCTGGCAACGGTTGTTAATCTTGTATCCTTTAAAATATTTGATGCAATTCTTGGTGAACATTTATATCTTATCTCAAATAATGTCAGCTGGCTGATTACTGTTATATTTGCATATTTCACAAATAAGCTGTGGGTATTTGAGTCTAAAAGCTGGAAAGCAAGTGTTGTTTTCAAGGAACTGATTAGCTTTTTCGGTGCAAGAATTTTCAGCCTTTTGGTTGAGGATGCAGGTCTTTGGCTGATGATTAGCATTATGCATATGGATAAACTCAGCTGGGATATTTTCGGATTTAACCTTAACGGCAATATGATTGCAAAAATAATTATGCAGGTTGTTGTGGTTGTTCTTAACTATATTTTCAGTAAACTTGTGATATTCAAACACAAAAGTGAAAATGATAAACAGAACGACTTTGAGAAATAGAAAAATTTAAATGATTTTTCATATTTCTTGTCAAAATACTTGACTTTTAGAATATTTTTGTATATAATCGTGCACAGATATTAACAAAGTATCAAATACCCCCGATAGAGGAAAAGGGAGGGAATTGAATGAGCCAAGTAAAAGTTAAAGAGAATGAAACTCTCGACAGCGCACTTCGCAGATTTAAGCGCCAGACTTCTCGTGATGGTATTATCCAGGAAGTTCGTAAGAGAGAGCATTATGAAAAGCCATCTGTTGCTCGTAAAAAGAAGAGCGAGGCTGCTCGTAAGAGAAAGTTTAAGTAAGCCAATGGCAAGCTACATATGAGAGTACAGTTATGTACTCTCATATTTTTTTGTTGACTTAAACTGCAAATTGGATTAATATATTTCTTGGTGATGAATATGAAAAAAATACTCGTTTTAAACGGACCTAATCTTAATATGACAGGCATCAGAAAAAAGAATGTCTACGGCGGTGAAACCTTAAAGCAGATTAATGATGAGCTTAAGCTCTACGGTAAGGCTAACGGTGCAAAGATGTCATTCTTTCAGTCTAACCATGAGGGTGACTTAATCGACATTATTCACGAAAGCAAGGATGAGTTTGACGGCGTAGTTATCAATGCAGGTGCTTACACTCATTATTCCTATGCAATCCGTGATGCCATTGAGGCTGTCAGTGACTACACGCCTTTTGTCGAGGTTCATATGTCCGACATACATAAAAGAGAGGATTTCAGGAAAATTTCTGTCATAACCGACGTTTGTGTTAAACAAATTTGCGGTTATGGTAAAGATAGCTACAAAATGGGTATTGATTTATTGCTCGAAATAATATAAAATGGATAGGTAAATAAATTAAGATTAATTATCTTGGAGGTATAAATTATGGTATCAGCAGGTGATTTCAGAAACGGTGTTACATTTGAGGAGGATGGCAACGTATTACAGGTTGTTGAATTCCAGCATGTAAAACCGGGTAAGGGTGCTGCTTTCGTAAGAACTAAAACAAAGAACGTAATTACCGGTGCGGTAACAGAAAAGAGCTACAACCCATCAGCTAAGTTCCCGACTGCATTTATTGAAAGAAGAGAAATGGCTTATTCTTATAACGATGACGGTCTGTATTATTTTATGGATAATGAGACCTTTGATATGGTTCCTGTTTCAGAGGCTGATTTATCAGACAACTTTAAGTATGTTAAAGAGAATGAGGTTTGCCGTATCCTTTCATACAAGGGTAAGGTTTTCGGTGTTGAGCCACCTACATTCGTAACTCTTGAGGTTACAGAGACAGAGCCTGGTCTTAAGGGCAATACTGCAACAAACACATTAAAACCGGCTAAGGTTGAAACAGGTGCAGAAATTCGTGTTCCTCTCTTCATCAACGAGGGCGATATGATCAGAATTGACACAAGAACCTGTGAGTATATGGAAAGAGCATAAGTCTATATAAATAATAAACAATAGAAGGAGTCTATTATGGAAACTACTGAGAGCTTAGGCTATTTAAAGGGTCTGCTTGACGGACTTGATTTAGATGCAAACAAAAAGGAAACTAAGGTTTTCAATGCAATTGTTGATGTTTTAACAAATCTTTGTGATGATATTGATGATGTAACTGAAGGTATGGAGCTTATGGCTGAACAGCTTGATGCTGTTGATGAGGATTTGGCTGAGGTTGAAGATTACCTTATTGATGATGAGGATTTTGATTGCTGTGACTGTGATGATTGCTGCGATTGTGACGAGTGTGAGGAGTTCGAGGTTGAATGTCCTCTTTGCGGTGCAGAAATCGTAGTTGATGAGGATACTGTTCTCAGTGGTACAATCCCTTGCCCAAATTGCGGCGAAATGCTTGAGTTTGAAATTGAAGAGGAATGTGACTGCTGCGACGAGGACTGATAATATGAAAAAATTTGTATCTATTTTGCTTGCCGCTGCAATGCTTTTGGTTGTTTTTGTTGGCTGTACTGCCAATAAAGATGATGACAATAATAACGAAAGCACTCTTCCGGCAGGTCAGGTAACAACTGCCGATGCGAAAATCAAGGAATCAGACGCTATCAACTATATTAAAAACTATTATACAGTTGAGGAGCTTGGACTTCAGGATGTGGCTGATGACTATAGCATTATGGTTGCGTCAAACGGATATGAGCATGACGGTGGCTATTATGTTAAGGTTGTTGCAAACATTGTTACTCAAAATGAGGATTCCACATCGGAAGATGGTGCAAAAACTTTTTCAATGAAAACAGTCGGCGAATATCTGATTTCCTTTGATGGTTCTCAGGTGCTCAAAAAGGATATGGCTACAAACGAGTATTCCGAAATGGAAAATCGTATTGCAGATTATTCTGCCAAGGGTTCAGCTGAATAAAATAATAAGTAAAAGGGTTGACATAGTCAGCCCTTTTTTATTATATTATACTTAGTACAGAATAGTATCAGGAGGGGGAACTATGTCTGAGAAAGAAAGCGAAAAGCGCTATGTCGGTGTTAAGGAAAATTTAGCCTATGGCTTTGCTAATGCAGGTCAGGTATTTGGTTATAACCTTAACTCATATTTTTCACTGTTTTTTACGAAGGTGTTCTTAATTCCTCAAAAAGCAGTATCAAGAATGATATTGCTTTTGGGCATATGGGACACAATCAATGACCCACTTATGGGTGGTATTATTGACAGCACACGAACAAGATATGGTAAATTAAGACCTTATCTGCTTATTGTTCCTATACCGCTTGCTATTGCAACGGTTATGCTGTGGTCCGGTCCTTTGTTTATGCAGGATGTTAAATCCACCACTGCCAAAATAGTTTATATGTACATATCCTATTTTGTGTGGGAGCTTTTTTATACCCTTGGTGATGTTCCGTTTTGGGGAATGAGCAGTGCGATTTCTCCGCTGCCCAGTGACAGAACAAGGGCAATTTCCAGTGCACGTTTTATCAGTAGCCTTATCGGCGGACTTTCTACCACAATGCTTGTGCTGCTTATGGACGGAAGCGAGAATAATATTATTCCGTTATCACTGCCACAGGTATTCTGCCTGATTTCAATTATGGCAGCATGCTTTATTGTTTGTCTGTTTTCACTTGCAGGTACGCAATGCCGAGAAAGAGTGGTTCAGACCGTTAAGGAGCCGAGTGTTCTTGCAGGCTTTAAGGTTCTGTTCCACAATAAGCCCCTTATGATGATTGTGCTTGGTAATGTTATCGGCACTTTGGGTGGTATTGCAGGTGCTTTTGAAACATATTATTATGCTGAGGTCATCAGTCTTAATTCCATTAAGCTGGTAATCACTTTGCCAGGTTCAATTTTCGGTTTTGTTACATATCTTCTTATACCTAAGCTTAAGAAAAAATTTGATAACAGACAGATTGTGTTCCTTAACGGTATTACAAGAGCGGTTGTAGGTGTTCTGGTATTCCTTATCGGAATGAAGCATTACAATGATTTCAAAGTTGTAGTTCCGCTGCTTTTAATACAGAATTTTGTTTTCTCATTCTTCAACACAATTAACCTTGTTATCCCAACAGAAATGATTGGTGATACGATTGACTATATGGAGTGGAAAACAGGTGAGAGAAACGAGGGTGTATCCTTCTCTGTTTTGACCTTTGTGGGTAAGCTCAGCGGTTCGGTTTCAGCTTCATTATGTACTGCAATACTTCCGATTATCGGTTTAAGCTATCAGGGCAATGGTGCTGAAAGAATAACTGTTAAAGGCGATAATACCGATTTGCTTATCTGGGCGTTCTTTACAGCAATTCCATATCTTTTAGGTTTATTGTCATTGATACCATATTTCTTCTATGATTTGAACGGCGAAAAGCTGAAGCAAATCCGTGCAGATATGAAAATAAGACGAGCAGAAAATTCAAAGGCAGTTTCAGGGGGTGGAGCAGATGAGTAAATGTCCGAAATGCGGCGAAAAAATCAGTTCGCTCTACTTTAAGGAAAATTGTCCCAAGTGTAATGTGAATCTTCTATATTATAATATGGAGGAAAGATTGGCGGCTGATGAGGCAAAGGCAAAAAAAGAGGTTGATGCAGTTAATCATTTTATAGACATTCTTCGTTCAAGCTCTGTTGCATCACTGCTTCTGATTGTAAGGCTGGTATTATTTTTCACACCACTTGCATCAATGTGTCTGCCTATGTATGGTGATATTAGTCTGATTTCACTTATAATGGGGCTTATTAATGGTGAATTGCAGCTTGGCAATATAATATTGCCGCTTGTCAGTATGGCACTTGTGATTGTGTTAAGTCTTGCTGTTATTATTTCATCATTGTTCTCTGTTACGAAAACAGGCTTTTTAAGAAATATGATTTTCAGCATAATCAATACAGCAGTGTTTGTTGTGCTGGGTCTAATCATCGGCGGTGTAGGCATTGGCTGGTATGTAACACTGGTTATCTATTTTGCAGAAATTATTATGCATATTATCTGTGAAAGACAAATCAGACAAAAGGCAGATTAAATTATGAAAGACGTAAAAAGAATAATAGTATCGTTATTAGCTTTTATAATTGTTGTTGCCGTTTTAGCTTTTTTTTGTTGTTTATTCTTTCTTTGGTACACAAGGTTTTCATGTTGATGTCAGTTCGATTACTGCATATGAAAGCATAGATAATGAAAATATTGTAAGGTATGAGATAAAGGGTACTGTTAAAACGTGGATTTTTGATAATGGCAAATATAATAATGTATATCTCGAAGGTCAGGAATGCGGTGGCGAAACAAGATATTATAATACTGCTGCCCAGTCAGATGTAATCAATATCAGTCATAAAAAGAGTGAATTTACAATAAAATTTGATGTAGATAAATCCTCATACAACTGGAGTGATCCCGGTGAAGAATATATCTTTCAGGAACAATTTTACCTTGTTAGTACTGACGAGGATGTTACTTATGTGGATTTAGGTCGCATACTTGATATGAGTAGTTTTTCTTTTGTTCCGATTGAATGGCAGGAGCCGAGAAAGATTGACGACCTTCTTTTGAAGGTTGACAACTGGGAGGAATATGCAGAAATACACGGTGCACAATATATTCATAACTACGATGACACCGTTTATTAAAAAGTAAATTTCATTCCTAAAAACTAATTATTGACTAATAATAAAATTAGTGTTATGATAACAATATATTTTAAGACTTTGATTGGGCGAGTAGCTTTTTGCCGCTGTTTCAGAGAGCCTGCGGTTGGTGTGAGCAGGTACAAGCAGATTGTGAAAAACACCCATGAGTCCCTGAAGGAAAGTGTCAAACACAAGTAGAATCAGGCGTTTAGGGAGCGTTAATTCCTTTGAGTGAGTCGGTTTTGCCGACTAATTTAGGTGGTACCACGGAAGCAGTCTTTCGTCCTATTTGGACTTAAGACTGCTTATTTTATTATGGGCATAAAGCTTTTGCAGAGCTTTGCGTCCTGAATTTGAAAAGGAGATTGATTATGGAATTTTCTACACTTTACAGAACAAAAACACTTGATCAGTTCAGCGAGGCTGATATTGACAGCACAGTTAAGGTTGCAGGCTGGGTTGAGAATATTCGTGACCACGGCGGCGTATCATTCATTGATCTTAGAGATATGCAGGGTATTATGCAGGTTGTTATGCGTGACACAACTCTGCTTGACGGTATCTCAAAGGAGGATTGTATTTCAGTTGAAGGCTTGGTTGAAAAGCGTGACGAGGATACAATTAACCCTAAAATTGCTACAGGTACGATTGAGGTTGAGGCTAAAAAGGTTACTATCCTAGGTAAAGTCCGTCAGCCGCTGCCGTTTGAAATTCAGACCTCTAAGGAAACAAGAGAGGATAAGAGATTACAGTATCGTTTCCTCGATTTGAGAAACCAAAAGGTTAAGGAAAATATGATTTTCAGAAGCAAGGTTATTTCTTTCCTCAGACAGGAAATGACCAATATGGGCTTCCTTGAAATTCAGACCCCTATTCTTTGTGCATCTTCACCTGAGGGTGCTCGTGACTATGTTGTTCCAAGCCGTGTGCACAAGGGCAAGTTCTATGCTCTGCCACAGGCACCACAGCAGTATAAGCAGCTTCTTATGGTTTCAGGTGTTGACAAGTATTTCCAGATTGCACCATGCTTCCGTGATGAGGATGCAAGAGCAGACCGTTCACCGGGTGAATTCTATCAGCTTGACTTTGAAATGAGCTTTGCTTCACAGGAGGATGTATTCAGAGTAGGTGAGGAAATCTTAACAAAAACCTTTAAGAAGTTTGCACCTGAGGGATATACTGTTACCGATGCGCCTTATCCTGTTATCAGCTTTAAAGAGGCTATGCTCAAGTACGGTACAGATAAGCCTGATTTAAGAAACCCACTTGAAATTATTGATGTAACTGATTTCTTCCAGAGATGTACATTCAAGCCTTTCCACGGTCAGACTGTAAGAGCCATTAAGGTACACGCTGAAATCTCTAAGGGCAAGCATGAAAAACTCCTTAAATTTGCGCAGTCAATTGGTATGGGCGGTCTTGGTTATCTTCTTGTTCAGGAGGATAAGAGCTATAAAGGACCTATCGACAAGTTTATCCCTGATGATATGAAAACTGAGCTTGCTGATATGGCAGGTCTTGAGGTTGGCGATACAATCTTCTTTATTGCTGACAGTGAGGCACAGGCTGCATCCTATGCAGGTCAGATTAGAACAAAGCTTGGCGAAATGTTTGATCTTATCGAAAAGAATGCTTATCGTTTCTGCTTTATCAATGATTTCCCAATGTATGAATATAAGGAAGAGGAAAAGAAAATCGGCTTTACGCACAATCCATTCTCAATGCCTCAGGGTGGTTTAGAGGCTCTTGAAAATGAAGATCCGCTGACAATCCTTGCTTATCAATATGATATTGTCTGCAATGGTGTTGAGCTTTCATCAGGTGCAGTTCGTAACCACGATATTGACATTATGAAGAAGGCATTTGAAATTGCAGGCTATGACGAGGAAGTACTCAAGGCTAAGTTTGGTGCATTATATACTGCATTCCAGTTCGGTGCACCTCCGCACGCAGGTATGGCACCTGGTGTTGATCGTATGATTATGCTCCTCAGAAATGAGGAAAATATCCGTGAGGTTATTGCCTTCCCAATGGACGGCAAGGCTCAGGATCTTATGTGCGGTGCACCTAATGAAATTACAGAGCAGCAGCTCAGAGAAGTACACATTAAACTCCGTAAATAATTTAAATTATGTCTTTTTCCGTTATGCTGCGTTACTGACAAAATTCCGCTGGGTCACATATCTATATATGCTCCCGTCGACGAAATTTTGTCAAAGCCTTGCCTAACGAAAAA
>CAYNGP010000055.1:0-12456 GCA_964396885.1 uncultured Bacteroides sp.
AGAGGTATGTTTTGGGATGTTATAAAGACTTATGTGAGATTCCACAACAATTCCCGACAATGAAGCCATTAGATTAAACGATTTTATGAAGCAAAATATATTAAAAACGAGAGAAAGCAATTATGATGTGCTAAGAATTTTATGTTCTTTGGCAGTTATAGCTATTCATATTTCTGCTACATATAAAGCTGCTTTAACTAATGGGGATAGTTTTGGAAATTATCATACAGAATCAATGTTGACAATATTATTGTTTAACACGCTTTCTAGATTTTCAATTCCTTGTTTTGTAATGCTTTCAGGGGCATTTTTAGTTGCAGATAACAGAAATGCCGATTTTAAGTATTTTTATAAAAAATCGATTAAGAATATTTTTGTGCATGTGATTATAATGTCATTAATAATTTATGCAGATTCTCAGATAGTCGTTATATATCATATGTTTTCAGGAAATCACAGTCTTTCATATTTGGTTTCACCTTTGGTGAAATTGATTAGTGGTAAACCGTGGATGTATATGTGGTATATGTATATGCTGGCAGGAGTTTATGCAGTAATTCCGATTTTGGTAATGCTGAAAAACAAAATCAGTAATAAGGCTTTTGCAATAACATCTTGGATATATTTTGTTATTGCAGTTCTAAGCGGCTGGACAAGTACTATGAAACTTGAATGGAGCATAGCAAAGGTTGCGTGCTATCTTGGCTTTATTTTTGTTGGTTATCAACTTCGAAATAAGAGCAGCAAGAATAATATTCATGCAATTATTCTTATAGTGACAGGATTTATATCGCAGCTTGCTATATCGTATTTTCAGTATCAGAATACATTAAACGGAATTAATACGGCATACGAGAAATTAAGTATTATAAGTGATTTTAATCCTATTGTGGTTTTTTCGTCAGTGCTTGTTTTTGCAGGCTTTTCAAAAATAGATATTAAAGCAAATCGTTTTAGTAATCTTTCACGGCATACATTCTATATCTATTTGTTACATCCGATAGCATGGAACGTGTTGACTTTTCTTGTTGGTAAGATTTTCGGTTGCTTGCCGAAAGCAGAATACTTTATACCCATAAGTATTGTGGTTGTATTTATTTTTTCATATTTCATGTCACTTGTATATAATGCGATTGTGAAAAAATTCAGCGAAAAAATATGTTTGGTAGATAAAATCTTAGATAAGTTTTAAATGAATCATGAAGCTGTATGCTGCTTTCTAAATGATTATTTTAAAGAAGGTATGAAACGACTCACAAAGTTATTTAAGATATAATTGAACATTCTGATATTACAACATCTATCGAAATATTCAACAAAGCAACTGAGGACAAAAAGCGTGAGTTTTCAAAAGTCTTTAGGACAAAATAAAAATCAGTTAAAACATAGCAGGCATACTTTATGTATAGCCTGTTTTTTATTGCTTTAGTTGTACAACATAATTTACAACAGTTTTACAATAATTAAACCCTGCTTATCAAAATCAAGCAGGGTTTTCGTCTTTTTCCTTTATGTGCAATAAAATGTCTTCAACATCACAATCAAGAATAAAGCAAAGCTCATCAAGTGTCTTTGTTGTGATTGCTTCACCGTGTTTCATTCTGTGAAGCGTGTTAGCAGGTATTCCGTGCTTGAATATCAAGGCATACTCTGTTATGTTCTTCTTTGATAAAGTGTTATAAAATGGCTTGTACGAAATCATATGCTATCATCCTTACATATATTATATGTATAAAATAACATAACTAATCTCTTGACTATACTAAATGGATTGAGTATAATTACAATGGACTCAATTTATTGAGTTTGTCTTATTGTAAATTAGTGATATACTTTAAAAGCCAAATAATTACTAATTTAATTGCACTGTTACATTGAGTTAACTTGTAATGAGTATATGTATAACAATACTACCTAATTGAGTTAGATTATATATGATGCAGAGGAATGTTTATGAGAAAATTCAAGATTAAGTTTCCGGTTATAATATTGGTGCTTTTGATGATTTGTCAAATTGGTTTGGTGTCATACTTAGGTGCTCAAAGAGCTGAAATTAAGGGCACTCATATAGATGAAATGTATTCGTATTTATTGGCAAACAGTTATGACGGAAGCAAGATCAGTACAATAGATTCTTATTGGGAACAATGGATTGACGGAAATTCTTTAATGGAAACGATTACTGTTCAAAAGGGTGAAGCATTTTCGTATGATAAGGTTTACTATAACAATTCTTTCGATTGTCATCCGCCGCTGTTTTATGCATTATTACATACGGTATGTTCAGTATTCACGGATCAATATACCATTTGGTTTGGAATAGCATTAAATATGATTTTGATGCTGATTGCCGATTTTTTAATTTATCTTTTGTCAAAAGAATTTATAAATAATAAAATGACGGCAGTATTACCTGTACTACTATGGGGCATTTCATTAGCATGTATGAACACGGTTTTGTTTATCAGAATGTATATGCTGTTAGCAGTGTGCTCAATAGGCTTTTTATATATGACTGTACGAAGCTTAAAAAAAGGCTTTAATTTAAAGCGCTGCTTTTTCCTTTTTACGTTTTCTTTGTTAGGTGTATTTACACATTATTACTTTATTTTATTTGCTTTCTTTGTAACGTTATTTTATTGTTTAAGTAAATTTATCAAAAAGGATTTCAAGGAAGGCATACTGTTTGGTTCAACGGTAAGCTTATCGGTAGTGCTGTTATTGGTAATATATCCGTGTGCAATTGAACAAGCGACCGGTTCCTCTTCAAATAATGTAGGCAACGAGGTATCTCGTTCCATATTGAATTTCTCAACTCTTCCAAATAAAATCATTGATTTTATTTCATGGCTTACAACTTCGCTTTATAATAAATATATATTTGCTGCAATCTGTGTTTTTGTTTGTTTATTAGTGGTCGGAGTATTGATAAAAACTAAAAACAAGCATAAAAAAATTATATTGGATTATGAATTTAAATTAATAATTTCCTTTATAGTTATAACAATAGTTACCATAGTTACCTCACTTCATATTGCAGGAGATTATGCTTCAGAAAGATATATTTATAATTTGTATCCTATTTTAGCGATACTGTTTATTTCATTCATCTATAAAATCATTGAGAATGTTGATAATAAAAAATTTGTTTTGATTATCTTAAGCTTAATCGTGCTGTTAAATGCCGGAATTTATGCCGTAAATCCAAGCTGCCGATATATGTATGAAGCAGAAAGAAAAGTAGTTGAAACATTAGTTAATACAAATGTTAAAAACTGCATCGTGATAAATGCTAAATCAAAGGAAGACGGAAAAGCTCACCAAATGATACCTACTGCGAATGTAGTCAGATTTAATCATTTTGAAAAAGTGTATTTAACAACAGCTGATACAATACAGGATATTGACAGTATTTTGTCAGGTGTAGATTATACCAATGGTATTGTTGTTTATTTAGCAACAGACAAATTCTGGGCAAACGGATACGATCCGGATGAAATTTTTTCAGAGTTATTTGAATATACGGACAAGTTTAACGATTATCAATATATTGAAGATTTGGAGTTTGGAAAGCTTTATTTGTTAACAGAACAGGTGGGTGTTAAAAATGAGTGATAGTAATTTAGCATTAAGTTTGGTTGTTCCTTGCTACAATGAAGAAGAGAATGTTGAATTGTTTTTTGATGAAGTAAATAAGACTTTTGATGGAAAAATAAAAGATTATGAATTTGTCTTTATAGATGATGGCAGTAAGGATAAAACCTATGATATCTTAAAGAAGATATTTGAAAAGCATAAACAAAATAGTAACATTCAAATCATATCTTTCAGCAGAAATTTTGGAAAAGAATCAGCTATGTATGCAGGTTTAACAAAATCAAAAGGAGATAAGGTTTGTATTATTGATGCTGATTTGCAGCAAAAGCCGGAAGTAGTGCTGCAAATGCTGGATGTTATGAAAAATAATCCGCATATTGATTGTGTGGCAGCATATCAGGAAAAAAGAAAAGAAGGGAAACTTATTTCTAAATTCAAATCCTCA
Organism: uncultured Bacteroides sp.; assembly: GCA_964396885.1. Classification (GTDB taxonomy): domain Bacteria; phylum Bacillota; class Clostridia; order Oscillospirales; family Acutalibacteraceae; genus Eubacterium_R. The sequence goes on from CAYNGP010000055.1 coordinate 4,043, forward strand.
TTTTATAAAATAATCAATAAAATGACGGAGATTGATTTTGTTAATGGTGCAAGTGACTTCCGCTTGATGAATAGAAATATGGTTGACGCTGTATTAAAAATGACAGAATACCACAGATTTTCAAAAGGCTTGTTTGCATGGGTTGGTTTTAATACTGAGTATATTCCGTATGAAGCGGCTGACAGAGAAAATGGTGAATCAAAGTGGAATTTTAAAAGCTTGTTAAAATATGCTGTTGAAGGTATTATAGCTTTTTCAACTGCTCCGCTGAAAGTATCAACATTTTCAGGTTCATTGTTTTCTACAATGGCAATAATTTATATGATATTTGTTATTATCAAAAAGCTGGTGTCAGGAAATGATGTACCGGGATATACAACCATAGTAGTTTTAGTGTTGTTTTTAGGCGGAGTTCAATTAATCAGCATTGGATTAATTGGCGAATATTTATCAAAAATGTATATTCAGGTAAAAAACAGACCGGTGTATCTGATAAAGGATTACTTAGATACTCAAGTAACGGATGATTAAATTATCACAAAAATAAGAATGCAAAATATAGCAGTTTAAAAGAATTATATTGAATAAAAATCCTTTCCCTATATAGTGGGAAAGGATTTTTTATTCAATCTTATTTATCAAATTTTAGCTTGTAATCCATAAAGCTTTTATAATTATCATTCCAACACTTATATTTTTCGTTTGTTTTTCTGTTTTCAATTGAATAATTTTCATTTATATAATTCCCTATATAATTTGTTATAGCCTTTGCTCCGCTGTAATTCAGGTGGCGTCCTTTGTCACGAAAGCATTGTGTCAGGTCAATTCCAATTTCATTATACAAAAGATTAAAGTCTAAAAAGTCAAGGCTTCGTTCGTTTGCAAATTTAACTACGGAATTATGTCTTTCATAATTCCATGAGGATATGGACGGAATATCAATCATCAAAATTTTTGCATTGTTTTCAAGGCACAGATTTATCAATTCATCCATTTGATTTTCATTAACTGATGAAATTTCTTCAAGATTGTCTGTTTCAAGCATATAATTTCTGTATTCTATTTTGCATATTTTACTGTTGTATTTGTATCCGTGTGTGTTGATTTGTTTGTGTGGATTGTTGTTTTTTAATGTTGATAAAATATTTTCAATATCCTGCTTAAGAAAACATAGCTTTGTTCTTAGAAAAAAGTCATTTATATTGTATGATTTTTTGCAGTAGTTTTTGATTTGCGGGTTGTGATTAAATAACATATCACTATCGATTATTACAAGCTTAGGTTGTTGCTTTTTTAAAAGTTTTTGCATTAAATGAACAGATTCTTCAATTGTTTGACGTGCACTTGCACAAATCGTGCTTGTGTATCCATAATCGTTCCATAAATCTAAAGGTGAAAAACCCGAGTATAAATTGCTGTTCCCAACACAAGCAATTTGTATGGTGTTTTCATCTTCATTAATAAGAGAATAAGTTTTTTTAAAATCCATTTTTAGTTCGTTTTTAATGCTCGTCAAATCAACAGATGCAATATTGTTAAATAACAGGAGAAACAATATGATTACAGAAAGTGCTTTTATTATTTTGTTCATACATATTTCCTCCTTTATCCGATGATATAATTATATTTTAAAGAAGTAAAAACTTGTTAAATTAAAAATTAAGAATTCATAAATATTGCAAAACAGAAATTAAACTGAGCAAAGCAAAAGCACGGTGCTTATTGCAGGGGTACTTTTTATTCAATTTGCTTGATTTTAAACTGTTTTTGTGATACGATAACAAAAGATAGTTTTTGATGATATTGGCTCGCCAATTGAACTGTCAAAAAGAAATATTAACTTTTAGGAGTATGATATAATGAGATCAGATTTAATTAAAGAGGGTCCATCAAGGGCCCCGCACCGTTCTCTTTTACGAGCTCTCGGTATTGACGAACTCGAAATGAAAAGACCTTTTGTAGCCGTTGTTAATTCAAAGAGCGATTACATTCCGGGTCATATGCATCTTGATAAAATTGCAGAGCAGGTTAAAGCCGGTATCCGTAACGCCGGCGGTGTTCCGTTTGAGTTCAACACCATCGGTGTTTGTGATGGTATTGCAATGAACCACAGAGGTATGAAATACTCACTTTGCTCAAGAGAGCTTATTGCTGACAGCATTGAGGTTATGCTCACTGCGCATCCACTTGATGCAATCGTGTTCATTCCGAACTGTGACAAGATTGTTCCGGGTATGCTCCTTGCAGCCTGCAGATTAAATTTACCTTGTATTTTCATCAGCGGTGGTCCTATGCTGCCGGGTAAGAGCACTGAAACTGAAAATCGTATCGGTCTTTCAGAGCAGTTTGAATATGTTGGTGCAAATTCAGTTGGTAAAATGAGCCTTGAAAATCTTGAATCCTGTGCTTTCACAGCTTGTCCAACCTGCGGCTCCTGCTCAGGTATGTACACTGCTAACTCAATGAACTGCCTGACAGAAACTATCGGTATGTCATTACCGGGCTCAGGCACAATCCCTGCAGTTATGAGCGCAAGATTAAGACTTGCTAAAATGGCCGGTGAGAGGGTAATGGATCTCCTTAAAGAGGACATCAAGCCAAGCGATATTATTACTAAAGAAGCAATCGAAAATGCTATGAGAACAGATATGGCAATTGGCTGCTCAACAAATACAATTTTACATTTAACTGCTATTGCACATGCAGCAGGTCACGATATTGACCTTGATGACCTTGATGCATACGGCAGAAAGACTCCTCAGATTTGCAAGCTCAACCCTGCATCATCTGTATTTATTACTGACCTTAACGATGTTGGCGGTATTCAGTCCGTTATGAAAGAGCTTGCTAAGGGCGGAATGATTAATACAGATGCTTTAACCGTAAACGGTACTGTAGCTGACAGAATTGAAAAGGCTATGGATGCAGATGGTGACATTATCCGCAAGCTTGATAATCCTTTCTCTGCAGACGGCGGTATTGCTGTTCTTAAGGGCAATCTTGCAGAGGATGGTGCTGTTGTTAAGAAGGGTGCAGTTGCTCCTGAAATGATGCAGCACAAGGGTCCTGCAAAGTGCTACAACAGTGAGGAAGAGGCTATTGAGGCTATCAATGGCGGCAAGGTTGTTGCCGGTGATGTTGTTGTTATCCGTTATGAAGGACCTAAGGGTGGACCAGGTATGAGAGAAATGCTTTCACCTACATCTGCTATTATCGGTATGGGTCTTGGCTCATCTGTTGCACTTCTTACAGATGGTCGTTTTTCAGGTGCAACACGTGGTGCTTCAATCGGTCACGTTAGCCCTGAGGCTGCAATGGGCGGCACAATTGCCCTTGTTGAGGATGGCGACGAGATTGAAATTGATATTCCTGCAAGAGTTCTCAAAGTTAATGTAAGTGATGAGGTTCTGGCTGAAAGAAAGTCAAAGTGGACTCCTCCTGTACAGGAGCTTACAGGCTATTTGAAGAGATATGCTCAGCACGTTACAAGCGGTGCTAAGGGTGCTGTTTTTGAGGATTAATAATGAGCGGCAGTGTTAATAAAAAACATGGCAGAAAAGCTATTAAGGAATATTATATCAAAACAATATGCTATTTGTTGATAATGCTTGCAGTTACAATTGCGGTTGCTTTTGCAACAATTAATACTGTTACAAATTTAATTCATACGGTTGAAGAATATGTTCCCATGGAAGTGCGTGATATTGTGCTTGACGACAGCAGTTATGACCTGCAAAAGGATGAGTGCAGTGAAGCTGTTGAGTACGATTATGGTGCTAAAATAGGTGTTATAACAAGCGATAGCTTTGGACTTAACAGCAGCATTTACTGTGGTTCAAACAGAGTGTCATTGTCAAATGGTGTCGGTTTTGAAAAGCAAAGCGAACGGATTGGAAATGACGGCACAAGTGTTATTGTGGGTTATATGGAAGGGGAGTTTTCTCCCCTTGAGTTTGCCGAAAAAGGTGATGTAATCGATATTACTACAGCTTACGGAAATTACAGCTATCGTATTACTGATATTCAGTATGTTAAAAGTTCAGATGAAAGCTTTAAATCCAGCGGCAATTCTTTGGTGCTTTGTGGTATATGTTCAGACTTTTCACAGCACAGCGGCGAAAATCTTGTTGTTTTTGCTGATATGACAGACAGGGAGGTGCAGTAATATGTCAAGCTCAGCTCCCGAATCTAAATTAATAAAATCACTTAGAACGATTCTTTCTTTTATACTGGCAATAGATATTGCCGTTTTGGGTATAGCTTTTTGTTTTAAGTCGAATTTTCTGAGTGATAAGAAAATTGAAAATTGCTTAACAGATTTAGAATACATTTCAGGTGTAAGGCAGAATTTTATTGAATATACGGATAGCCTGTATCAGCGAAACGGACTTGGTACTGAGAATGTTGAGAATATTATCAGTACCGATGCCGTAAAAACAGTTGTTGAAGGTTATGCCGGTTACTATGTTACTTCAAGAGTTGGCTTTGATGAGAATGCATATATAAAGTCAATAACTGTAATTTGTGATAATCTTAGGTCTGATATGGAAAGTCAGATTAAGCTTACGAATCAAAATAATGATACTAAAATTCTTGACGGTGTGGTTAGTTCCATTGCAGCTTATTTTGAAAATGAGGTAAATATACCGGGAATTAATCGTCTTGAAACAGTGCTTAATATAGGTGTTCCTGCATCTTATGGCGTTATTGGTGTCAGTCTGTTTTTCTTTATTGCAATCAGTCTTATACTGATTTTTCTTGGCGAAAGAAATCGCAGGCACCGCTCAATAAACGCTGTGAGTATCAGCTTTTTAACAGCAGGCATTTTTGAAATTTGTTTGGCCGCTATTGTTTTTATTATTTCCAATTTGAAAAAATTCGATATATATCCAATCTATTTGTATGACAGCTTTATGCATTATTTTTACACCTGCGTTTTGGCAGTTGTGGTTACAGGTTTGGTACTCATAGTCATTTCACTTGCAGTGTCAACACTGGCTTGGATAAATAAGATTAAAGGCAAAGGGTGATAAAATATGGATAAGGATGTAGCAATTTCCCTTAAAAATGTAAGTATGACCTTTAACTTGAATAAAGAAAAGGTTGATAATCTTAAAGAATATGTTATTAAATTTATTACACGTAAGCTTGAATTTAAAAAGTTCTATGCACTTCAGAATATTAATATAGAGGTTAAAAAGGGTGATCACCTTGCAATACTCGGCTTGAATGGTGCAGGCAAAAGTACACTGTTAAAAACGATTGTTGGTGTGTACAAGCCCACTGAGGGCACTGTTGAAAAAAGCGGTGTTATTGCTCCTCTTCTGGAGCTTGGTGCAGGTTTTGACCCTAACTATTCAGGTAAGGAAAATATTTATTTATATGGTGCAATTCTTGGCTATGACAGGAATTATATTGATAAAAAATATGATGAAATTGTTGAATTTTCAGAGCTTGGTCATTTTATTGATGTGCCGATTAAAAACTATTCAAGCGGTATGAAAGCAAGGCTCGGCTTTTCAATTGCAACAGCAGTTGAGCCGGATGTTCTTATTCTTGACGAGGTGTTATCGGTAGGTGATACCAAGTTCAGAAAAAAGAGCCTCGCAAAGGTTAAATCATTGTTTGAGGATGGTGTGACTGTTCTGTTCGTATCTCATAATTTAGAACAGGTTAAGTCAATCTGTAATAAGGCTATTCTGCTTGAAAAAGGAAAAATCATTGCTCAGGGCGATCTTGATGAGGTTATCCCTGTATACGAAGAAAAGACAAAGAAGAAATAAAAATAAAAACCATTGAGAATTTCTCAATGGTTTTTATTTTTACTTGCTGCCAATCGCAGTGGATGCCGTCCTCGATATCCGCACCATAAATGCGTTTTGCGATTGTACAATTATATATTGTCTGCCAATAAATTTGCATTTCGCTCAAGCCAATCTATTGTTTGAGGCTTGCACTTTTTTAATATTGCTTTCACTCCATCCTCATAATCCGGAGGGCGTGTTGTCAGATTATGACAGTCTGAACCGATAAAATGAATTCGACCGCTTTCAAGGTATTTTATCAATTTTTTTCTAATCCCTCTTGGTGCACTTGAAAATGAGCTGATATTAACCTGTGCAAGGCAGCCTGAAGCTATGTATTCATCCAGCAGTGCCTCATCGTTCATCAAAGCCTCATAGCGCTCAATGTGAGCAAGGATAGGTTTGATTCCATAGTCATAATTAAGGTTCATAAGCTTTTCATAAACCTTTTGTGAAAAGTCAGAAGAAAAAGGATGTTCAATCAGTGCATATCTTGTATTGCCGATACAAATTCCGTCAAGGTTTTCATTATTAAAAAGGTAATTGGTAATATAAACCTCTGCTGCAGGTATTAGTTTTGGATCATCATCGTCCAGAGCAGCACTGAGCTTTTCAAATGCTGTATTTCTTTTTTCTAAAAAATCATGATAAGATATAGAATCAGAATAGTAGTGGGGTGTGAGTATAATTGCTTTTGCACCCTGCTTTTTTAGTCTGCGCACCATTCTTACACTGGTTTCAACATCCGGTGATCCATCGTCAATACCAGGCAAAATATGGCAATGTGTTTCAACAAGGTTATTGATAATCATTTAATTACCTCAGTTTCTTGGATCTGTTCTGTCACTGTTTCTGAAATTAGCAGGACTTTGTTGGTAGCTGTCGGATGTACCGTAGCTCTTTTTACCTCCATAGCTGCCATAGCCATAGTAGCCGTAACCGTATCCATAGCCATAACCGTATCCATAGCCATTATAAGTGTATTTGCGCCCTGCCTTTGACTCAACAAAGTTCACTACAAAGCCAAGCAGCTTTGCATCAATAAACTCAAGTGCTGACAATGCTTTTTGCAGTTCAGGGTGTGTGGTATGATTTTGACGGACCACAAGCACTACGCCGTCTGATTCTCTTATCAGCGGCAGTGCATCAGATACTACATTAATAGGAGGAGTATCAATAATTATATAATCGTATTTTGAACTGATTTCCTCTAAAAAGTCACTCATCAGCTCAGAGCCGAGCAGTTCAGCAGGATTTGGAGGAATCGAGCCTGAACACAGAATTGATAAATTTTCGTATTCAGTAGGATGAATTACACTGAATAAATCAGCTTTTCTTTTTCCTGAAATGCTGTCACCTAAATAGTTTGTAAGACCGGGAGAGTTGGCAACTGAAAAGTAGTGATGAATTTTTGGCTTTCTTAAGTCACCGTCGATTAAAAGCACTCTTTGGTCAGCTTGTGCAATGGATACAGCAAGGTTAACTGTTGTGGTTGTTTTTCCTTCGCTTGGATTTGATGAGCTGACAACAATTGTTTTGCAGCCTTTTTTCATAACGGAAAACATAATGTTTGCACGTATTGTTTTATATGCCTCTTCAATTCTGAATTTGAGAGCAGGCTGAATTGGTGCATTTGCCAATATATAGCGTGATTGAGAGAATGAGTTGCCGCTTTTTTTGCTGTTTCTTTTAAACATTTTTTATATCTCCTCTCTCATTTGGTCAGTTTGCTTACTTGCTGATTTAATTTCAAATTCAGGAATAGTTCCCAGTATCGGTATATCATACCTTGCACTGAGTTCGTCGCTGCTTTTAATGCGAATATCAAGCAAATCACGAAGAATGATATATGCAACTGCCAGTATTGCACCTGCAAGAACACCGATTGCACATTTTTTAGGATAGCCAAGGCTTTCGGAAACGGTGGCTTTTAAAGCAATATCCTCAACAGATGCATAGATAATACCGTTGTTTGTGCTTTTCATCTTTTCAGGGATGCTTGTTTCAAGCTGGTGCGCAATCTGGTACGATAAATCGGCATTAGTTGTTGTGACAACTATTCTAAACATTGCTGTTCCCTCAATAGGAGTAATGGTTGTGGCACTCTTAATTGTGCCTGCGGTGTATGAGGTGTTATAGTTTTCATTTATAGCATCTGCAACACTCTGGTTAAATTCATTTGTTTTGAATAATTCAATATATGTGTTGAGCATTTTTATTGCATAATTCATTTTACTGGTGTTGCTTGTTGCCTGAGCAACTGTTGTTGAGTCAGATAACTCCTGCTGTGAATCCTGTGCATAAGCTAAAAATTCAACACTTGATGAATAAGTAAGTGTTGTGAAATTCGCAGTATAAAAATAGGCAAGAGCAAAGCCTACTAATGCACAAATAGCTACTATCCACCATTTCTTTAAAACAACGGCAATAAACTTTTGAATGTTAGCATCTAATTTCATGCTTATCCTCCTCTTAGATGGAATAAAACTATATAATATATTACTTTATATAGTTTGATTTGTCAATAAATCATATTGACAAATTAAGATAAATAGGATGAGTCCGAAACGCATATCATCCACGTTGTCAAGTTTGCGGCAGGCATCCTTA
>CAYNGP010000056.1:0-11915 GCA_964396885.1 uncultured Bacteroides sp.
CAGAATAAACAATCATTCAATTGAGCGTATAAAGTAAATACTATGCACAAAAAAGGAGAAAAACTATGGCTGATAAAAATACTGCTTTTACAACAGGATTTGTTTTCATAGTTACTCCGGTTTACAATATTGAAGCTTATTTGGGCAAAATGCTCGATTCTGCTTATTTACTTATGTTTATTTGATTGGAGGGAACAAGATGATATCTGTTATTTTACCGGCATACAACAGAGAAAAATCTATTGAAGACAGTATTGTTTCAGTATTAAATCAAACATATATTGATTTTGAATTGCTTGTTGTTGATGACGGCTCAAAGGATTCCACGATAGAAATTGTTGAACGTCTTATGAACAATGACCACAGAATAAAATTGTTTAAGGCTTCACATAAGGGCGTTTCTTCGGCTCGCAATCTTGCTATTGAAAATGCGACGGGCGAATATATTTTCTTTATGGACAGTGATGATTATATTCATCCTGATTTGCTTAAAATACTTTCAGATAAAATGACTGATAAAGAAATAAATATGGCATTTTGCAGATATATGCAGGTTAATGAACAGCAAATGAAGGAAGTTATCAATTCTCCTGCACCGCCTATAAATAAAAATCCTCACTTTAAAGAGTTTAGTGAGGAGGAGTTTATGAAGCTGCTGATTGAGGAATCGTTTCCGAACACCGGTGCCATCGGCGGCAGGCTTTTCAGAAAAAGTGTTATTGACGGACTTTTCTTTAATACGCAGCTCATTTATACTGAAGATACCACATTTGTATATGAATATGCGCTTCGCAAGGGAAAAACCGCTGTTTGTGACGAGGAGCTGTATTATTATCTTTTTCACAGTGACAATTCAATCCGAAAATGGGAAAGCAATTTGGAAAATTTTGAGCCATACGTTAAGGCATTTTATCTGATGTCTGAAAAGGAAGCAGAGCGTGGGCGATATGATTATTCACAGCAGTGGAACAAAAAAGCCTTCCTCCGCCTTAGCACACACTATCATTTCGCACTCAGAAAAGGCAAATTCCGTGCCGCAAATAAAATCAGAAAAAAGCTTATAAGCGAAATAAAGAAAACCACATCTGCAAAATGGTGGATTCTTTATGTTACTTGTTTTGTCAGCCCTAATGCTTTTTTGTTAATACAAAAGTTATTTTATTCATTATTCAGAAAGGAATAAAGCTATGACAGATAAGAATACTGCTTTCACAACAGGTCTCGTTTCTATAGTTACTCCGGTCTACAATAATGAGGCTTATTTGGGCGAAATGCTCGATTCTATATTAAATCAAAGCTACAATCATATTCAGATGATTTTGGTCAGTGATGGCTCAACTGACGGCACAGCCCAAATTGCCAAGCAATATGAGGATAAATTCAGGCAAAGGGGCTTTGAATATATTTTTATTCAGGCAGAACACAATAGTGCCTCAGCAGCAATTAACAGAGGTCTTGAATATGTTAAGGGTGAATTCCTGATTTGGCCTGACAGTGACGATTTTCTTGATGAATCTTCCGTTGAAATCCGTGTTGATTTTTTGAATTCACACAGCAAATATAATGCCGTGCGTTCAATTCCTGATTATTTTGATGGCGAAACGGGAGAAGCGGCAAAGCCAAGAGAGAATATTGACGACGGCAAAAAAGAAAATCTGTTTTGGGAAATACTTGAAAACAGGTCGTTTGTGAGCTGTGGCTGCTATATGTTTAAATCTGCGCCGTTTTTCAACATCTATCCTGATCGAAAAATACCGGAATATCCTGTTGGGCAGAATTTTCAGATGCTGCTGCCGTATTTGTATCGCTATCCCTGTGCAACAATACAAAAAAAACTTTACAGGGTCAGAGTTCACGATAATAGCCATTCCGTACGGAATTTGAATGGTTGGCAATGTTTGAGAAAGTTTATGCACTATGAAAAGCTTATTGACGAAATTGCCGAACTTTGCGATATGCACAACGAAATAGAGTTGAAAAGAATCCATAAGTGGAAAATGGACCGCCGCAAAATATTTGAAACAGACTGGATTAAGCCTCGTTTTGACAAAACAGCTATAGGCAGGCTTATTTTCAAGGCATATTCGTGGCTGATTCACCGTTTCCGTTACCATTGCAAGTCACAAGCAACGCACAGTCTTATCAACAAAAAGAGCAGATGTTCGGGATGCGAGGCTTGCAGCAGTATATGTCCGGTCAGTGCCATTGAAATGAAGCTTGACAGCGAGGGCTTTACATATCCTTCCATTAATTCAAAGCTGTGCATTGAGTGCGGGGCTTGCACACGTGTTTGTCCGATGATGAACAGTCAGCGCCTTGAAAAGAATTGCGAAGGCTTTTATGCGGCAAAGGCATATGATGACGATTTGCGTTATGCAAGCTCGTCAGGCGGTGTTTTCCCTGTGCTTGCCAATTATGTGTTTGACAAAAACGGTGTTGTCTTCGGTGCTGCAATGGAAGAACGAGGCGTTGTAAGGCATATTGCGATTGAAAATATGCAGGATATTAAAAAAATTCAGGGTACAAAATATGTTCAAAGTGAAATAGGCCAGAGCTACAAACAGATAAAAAAGCTTTTAGAGCAAGATGTTTTTGTAATGTTTGTGGGAACACCGTGCCAATGCGAAGGGCTGAAGTTATATCTCGGTAAGGAATATGAAAATTTACTTGTTGCCGATTTGATTTGCTATGGTATGCCATCACTGGGAATATGGACTAAGTATGCCGGGTATCTTGAAAGCAAGTTTGGCGGCGAGATGACTTCCTACTATTTCCGAGATAAGCGAAATAAGGACAAGGGTCACACGGTTGCCTGCACTATAAATGGCAAGGAACACACATGGAATCTTAATTACGACATATATTGCAGTTTGTATGTGCGTGAAAACATAATTCGCCCGTCCTGCTACGAGTGTAAGTATTGTACCGAAATGCGAAGCAGCGATATCACGCTTGGCGATTTCTGGGGAATTGAAGATGTGTATCCTGAACTTGATGACCAAATGGGAGCATCTCTCATTATTACGCATACCCAAAAGGGTGAGAATATTATTCGTGCTTCACACGATGGTATGGAGTTTTATGAATGCAATAAGCAGCAGGCTCAGCAGCCGAGACTGCAATCTCCTACACGAGAAAAGAAGCACAGACGGTTAATCATAAGCCTTTACAGGCACGTTCCATTTTTAATTTTAGTACCTTTTATAAATATCTACAGAAGGAGAAAACGAAAAAAATGATAGGGTTGCTAACCTTTTATTGGGCAGATGATTTTGGCGCTATGCTTCAATGCTTTGCACTGAAGGAACATCTCAATACATATGAAAAAACAGTTGTTATTCCATATTTTCCAAAGGCACTTCGTGGCAGATACAGAATTTGGCACAAAAAGAGCTGGCAAAGCACGCGTTCAAAAATAGCTGAAATGATTAAGCCGCCAACCGTGCTTAATACCATAAACAGAAGAATAAAAATGAAGAATTTCAGAAAGCAGCATTTCCGCGATGCAAACAAAACGATTGCTCTTTCAAGCGAAATTCCGCAGTGCTTCAGCAATATTGATACCTATGTTGTCGGCAGTGACCAGGTCTGGAATCCTAAAATCACAGAGGGCTTTCAGGACGGCTATTTCTGCACATTCAAAAACGATACCCCAAAGGGGACTCGCTTTGTCAGCTATGCTGCAAGTATAGGTATGGCTGAGCTTAATAAGGATTGCGATGAATATTTACGCCGTAATTTACAGAATTTTGATGAGATTTCAATTCGTGAATCAGGTTCTAAAGAATATCTGTCGCAATTTTGTGAAAAAGAACCGATTTGTGTGCTTGACCCTGTGTTCCTTTTGAACCGCAGTCAGTGGGAAAAACAAATCCAAAGCATACCAAAGCATAAAGAAAAATATATTTTTGTTTATTGTGCTGAGGAAAATGCAAAGCTTATCAGTTATGCAGAAAGGCTTGCCAGTGAAAAAGGCTTAAAAATATATGTCTGCGACAACTTCTTTCAACAATGGCTTATGCAATGTCAGGGCGATTTCACCTTGAAAAATGAGGCAAATCCATTTGACACGCTTTCATATTTGAGAGATGCCGAATATGTTGTGACAAACTCCTTTCACGGTCTGGTGACAAGCATTATTTTTGAAAAGCAGCTGGCTGTTTTTTGTCACAGCGTGAGAAGTGAACGTCAAACCTCGCTGCTCAACACAACACAGCTTAATGCAAGAGTTGTAACAGATATTGACAGCTTTGACATAGATGAAAAAATTGATTATGTAAAGTCTAAAGCTCTGCTTGATGTCAAAATCAAGGAGTCAAAGGATTTTATACAAAAAGAAATTCTGAAAAAAGCATAATTAATTATCTCGAATTCCTTATAAATAAAGGACGAATGGTAGTAAAGACAAAGAGCCAATGTATATTGGCTCTTTTAATGTTGTTGACTATGCAGAAAAATTGTCATATAATGATTTTGCATAAAATTGGTTAGGAAGTTTAAATATGTTATATTCTATTTTAGATAGCTTTGTAAATACAAAGCAATATATTGCAATTGCATCTATTGTGGCATTTGCGATTTGTTTTGTATTGCTGAAATTAAAATTACCGTTTTTACCAAAAGATAAGGGAAGAGCATTTGCGATTAATGGGGAAGCATCAAAAGGAAAAATTAGGGGCGTAGGCTTAATTATGATATGCACATTTGTGCTGTGCTCCGTCTTTCTGCTGCCAATCACCAAAGAGCTCATATGTTATGATGTATTAATCTTTCTTGAAATGCTGAGCGGATATCTTGATGATGCCTCAGATAAACCTTGGTCAGATTATAAAAAAGGCTTTGTTGACTTAATAATTTGTATTGCGATTTCTGTAGTTTTTGTTTGTAATAACTCTACAACAATATTGATTTTTAATTATGAAATCTATGTGCATCCAATTTTGTTTGTGGTACTTTCAACCATTTTGCTTTGGATTGGCATTAATGTTACAAATTGTTCTGATGGCGTAGATGGCTTGTGTGGTTCATTAAGTATAATTTCTCTCTTGAGCATTTCTTTAATATTTTTCAATCAAATCGGTGAACAATATGCCGTTTATAACTTTATTATGGTCGGTGTTTTAATTGCATATCTGTGCTTTAACACCAGTCCCAGTTCACAGCTTATGGGTGATGCAGGCTCAAGACCAATTGGTATATTGATTGTAATATTGATTTTAAAATCATCACACCCTATGAGTTATTTGTTCTTATCAGCTGTATTGCTTGTTGATGGAATAGCCGGATTAATTAAAATTTTCCTTAAAAGATTTCTAAAAATAGAGGTGTTGAAAAATGTTCGCACGCCTATTCACGATGAAATGAGAAAAAATCATGGTTGGTCTGATACACAAGTTTTGGTTAGATTTTGCATAACACAATTGCTTATATCAACCATTCAATATATTGTTTGCAGATAGACAACAAACAAATCCCGAACCCCTTTTAAATAAAGGGATTCGGGATTTTTGATTAATGTCTTTTGTTTATACTATCGTTCTTTATATTTGTCGCCCATTCCGAAATACGGTTCACCGTCACGTGTATAGGAAACACCTATAAGCTGACCGCAGATATTTCCTTCGCTGTCAACATATGCCCAGTCTGTTATCGTATCGTCGTTCAAATCATCGCGTATATCAACAGTATTATTTGTATCCATAAAAATATAACCGTCTGCATATACATAGAAATCGCTGATATTATATTCATTGCCGTTTTCATCCGTCATTTCACCGAGGTAAGAAAACCATTCGTCTGAATATTCTTCAATAGGGTGATTGTAGGTTTGATAATATACATTGCCCTCCCTGTCATAATATGGTACTTCTTCATTTGACGCATATTTGTTGCCGTTTATATCATAATATGCATTATAAAATTTACCGTCTTCGTATGTTGAGTTCTCGAAAAATGAAGCAAAGGTTACTGCTCCTTGTACCGCAGAGCCAATACAAATTAAAGCCATTACCGCTATAAGCACGGCTTTAAGCTTTTTCTTTTTAATAGCAAAAGCAAGGGAAGCGAGATAGGATAACAAGACGGGCGAAACAGCACCGATAACAAAAGCAATCAGATAGATTGTTTCCAAATAATGCTCAAAAAATATTCCTGCAGTGGCAGTTGCAAACGGGAATACAATAATGCCTGACCATACAGCCGTATCACTGCTGCTTGACATGTTCAAAGCACAGGCTATTCCGCCTGCAAGCATAATCAGTGCAGTGAATATCAGTGAGCAATTTCTGATTTTTTTGTCATTGATTTTACTTAGAACTATTCCGCCTAAAAATATATAGAAAATCAATGAAATCGTTTTGATAAACGAAATTGCGCCTTCGGTTGAAAGGTAAAACAATGCAGCATTAACGGCAGCTGCCAAAGCTGTAATTAACGGATAGGCTAAAAATTTGAATACCTTTTTCATAATCTGACCGCCTCTCTCAGTATGATTTCTGCAAATCTAATATATCATATGGAGTGGCTGTATACAATAAAATAAGTCTAAACTCTTAATAAACAAAATATAAAATGATGCTTATATTTCTTGTTGAAACAGCGCTTGGTTAGGATTTATTACTTCGCACTTACAATCTGATAATATGCTTTGGAGGTTATAGTGTAAACGCTTATATAAAACAGTGCAAACACTGCAAAGCAGGCAAGCGTTGTAAGGATGAGTGTTGATGTGGTGGTACCTGATAGTAAAATCAGTATTTTATATATCAGCGGCATTGCAAATACAAGGTGAATTGCTGACATTACAAGCGGAATAAAGAACACGGTGAGAACCTGTGAATTGATGCTCTTTTTAATTTCTGTTTTGTTCATACCGACCTTTTGCATTATTTCAAACTTTGACTGATCCTCATAGCCCTCTGAAACCTGCTTGTAATATATAATCAGAACTGCTGCAAAAATAAATACAATACCAAGAAGTATGCCGAGGAAAAATAGTCCGCCGTAGATTCCCATAAACTCAGAGCGTTCAAGCGAAGAAAATTCCCAATTGCATTTTAGGTTTTCGTTATTATATTCAACAGATGATAGATTTTCTTTATAAATTTCGGCAATTTTCATTTGCTGTTCTTCTTTGCAGTCGAGGTCATAGCCGTATATTCTGCTGAACTTGACAAGCTTGTTTCCGTTCAAATCAGCCCAGCCGTCAAATGCGTCTGCAGCTTTTTCGACGTCAGACACAACAATGTAAAGTACCGGACTGAGTTGCTGAAAAGCATCACCGTTATTAACAAATTCCTTTAGCTTTTTAGTTACAGTATATTTAGCTTTGTTGTTAAGCTCAAGTGTTGAACTGTTGAATTTAAAACGCATTGAGCAGGTCATTGCCTGATTATCAGCTAACACTTCATTTTCACCGGTGATTTTGTTGTATTCATCAATGGACAAAATGTAAATTCTCGTTAATCCTTCAGCAGTTGCTGATGGCATAACTTTATTATTGTTTACTGTTGCATCAAAACAGGCATAGCTGTAGTTCAGAATATTCTGCGGTGTATAGTTACTGTCTGTTGCAGTATCATAAGCTTTTTTTTGCAGCAGTTCTGCATCATCTGAGTAAAGATCTGCCAGTTCAGATGAGCTTGTTGTCAAAATATAGTTGCGCGGGTAACGCTTTTGCATAGTATCCTCACCGCCTGAAAACAGGCATACGGTTGATGAAATCATAACAAGCACCATAGTACAGATTATGCATATGGATGCAAGTCCCGCACCGTTTCGCTTCATTCTGTAAATCATTGACGATACCGATATAAAATGATTGGTTTGATAATAATAGTTTTTGTTTTTTTGAAGAAATTTGCAAAAGCTGACAGAACCTGCGATAAACAAAAGATAGGTTGCAATGATAACCATAATAACTGCAATGAAAAACCAAAGCAAAGCTTCAACGGAGGTTTCTACAGATACAGCAATGTAATAGGCGAGTGCAAGCAATACAATGCCTGCTATAGCAAAAAGGTGGTTCGCCTTTGGCGGCTTTTCACCTGCGTTTTCACTCCTCAAAAGTTCAATTGGCTGTGCGCTTTTAATTTGTTTTAAGGTGTTTAAAAGCAGAAGAAGGAATATAACTGCAAATAAAATCACAGTGCATTTAATGACAGTAAAATCAACCCTGAATTCAAAATTAATTTCACCGCCCAGTATATTGACAAAAAGCAGTTCCGATAGCTTTGAAAAAAGCACACCTAAAAAAAGACCGCTTATAATTGAGATTGCACCGACAATCAGACTTTCACAAATCAAAACACAGGAAAGATTAGCCTTGCCCATACCTAAAATATTATAGAGCCCGAATTCTTTTTTTCTGCGTTTAATAAGAAATGAGTTGGTGTAAAAAAGAAACACCAGCGAAAAAACAGCCATTACAATACTGCCGAGTATCATAATCATTTGAATAACGGAAGCACCTATGATATTTGTTATGATGTCTGAATTAGCAAGAAAGCAGATGATGTAAAACATCATAATCATACCGATACAGGTCAGAATGTATGGGGTATAAAGTCGTTTGTTTTTACTTATTGAATTCATTGCAAGGCGTGGATAAATACCAAGCTTCATATTCTGTCACCGCCTGTTGCAAGTAATGTAAGGGTGTCAGATATTTTTTGATAAAACTGTTCCTTTGTATTATCACCCCTGTAAATCTGATGATAGACCTCACCGTCTTTAATAAAAAGTACACGTTTGGCGTGGCTGGCTGCTTTAACAGAATGTGTTACCATCAGCAGTGTTTGCCCTGCCTCGTTAATTTCACCAAACAAATGGAGCAGCTCGTCTGTTGCCTTTGAATCAAGTGCACCTGTAGGCTCGTCTGCTAAAATGAGCTTAGGGTTGGTAATAAGTGCTCTTGCCACTGCAGCACGTTGCTTTTGTCCGCCTGAAACCTCGTATGGGAACTTTTTTAAAATCTCTTCAATTCCCAGTACCTTTGCTATGGGGGCAAGGCTCTGCTTCATTTCATTATGTTTTTTGCCTGCCAGTACTAAAGGCAGATAAATGTTGTCCTCAATTGAAAAGGTGTCAAGTAAATTGAAATCCTGAAAAACAAATCCAAGATTATCACGGCGAAAAGCGGCAATATCTTTTTCCTTAACCTGTGAAAGCTCCTGCCCTGTTAAACGAACACTGCCCGCTGTTGCCTTGTCAAGGGCGGCAAGAATATTAAGAAGCGTGGTTTTACCGCTGCCCGATTGACCCAGAAGTGCAACATACTCGCTCTGGTCGTCACTGGAATTTACATTCCTCAGTGCTTCAACCTTATTGTTGCCAAGGCGTGTGGTATAGATTTTCTTTAATGAATTTACTTCAAGTATAGTCATTGTGAAACCTCCTTTATCTGATAACACCATTTTATCAGAAAGGGGAAATGCAACTCCATAGCTTTGGCTTACATTTCCCCGTTAGGAACTTACATTTTTGTAAGATGTATATAATTAAACTGTTTATTTGACATGATTATTCAACCTCAAGGTCACCATTTTCAAGACCGATTTCTATTGTTGTACCCTTATTGAGGATGGAATGTGCAGTGATTGTGTGGTTCAGATTATTACATATCATTTTGCAAAGATAAAGTCCGATACCGCTTGCCTTTTTGTCACTGCGTCCGTTATAGCCGGTAAAGCCTCTGTCAAATATTCTCGGCAAATCCTCGGATGCTATTCCGATTCCGGTGTCCTCAATACAAAGCGTTTTTGGCTCTTTCATATAAATTGAGATTGTGCCGCTGTTTGTATATTTGAGTGCATTTGAAAGCACCTGTTCAACTACAAAGGAAAGCCATTTTTCATCGGTCAGAACAGTTTCATCCATCAGTCGGTAATCCAGCCTGATTTTTCGTCTGATGAATTGCTTTGAGAATTTTTTTACACAGCTTTTTACAATGGTGTCAAGCGGATAATTCTTTATTATATAATCCGTATATTCTGATTCAAGACGTAAAAACATAAGCACCATTTCAACATACTGCTCAATCTTCATTAAATCCTCTGCAATTTCGCTTGAAAATGCAGATTCTTCGTTTTGCAGCTTAAGGCTCATTGAAGCAATGGGTGTTTTTATCTGGTGTACCCAAGCAGTGTAATAGTCATTCATATTTGAAATTCGTATGTTCATCTGTGTGCTTTTCTGTGCGTATTCTTCTTTTAACAGGTCAATTATTTTTTGATAGTCCTCATCCTCAACAGTTGTTGATTTTGGGAAATATTCCATTAATTCGGCACTGAGCCTTTGCATTTTTAAAAGTTCGTGGTGTTTTTTTAATTCTTTTTTATAATCAGCAAATAGTATTACACCGCCGATAAATGTACAGATTGCAGTTGGGTAAAGCACTGCACCAAGCGGTAGATGATAAAGATAGTAGCTGACTGAAAAAATGGATATAATCAGTAAAAATATAATGAATAACGCTTTTCTCTGTTTTAAGTATGCAAAAAAGAATTTCATATTTTTATTCCTTATTCTATAGTTTAATGAACCAGACAACGATAGGTTATAAAAAGCTGATTTTGTATGATACTGTGTTAAAAATGCTCTGCATACGCAAGTATACCTGTGCTTTTTGCATATTCAGGCTGTCGAGGTCTGGTGTATTAAACTATAATATAGCCCATTTTGAATTTAGTAGTTATAAAGCTGTCAAGTCCTGCATCTTCAAGCTTTTTTCTTAATCGGCTGACGTTTACCGTCAATGTGTTTTCGTCAACAAAGCTGTCTGTTTTCCATAGTTTTTCCATAAGTGTTTCACGGCTGATGATTTTGCCCTTGTTTTTCATAAGTGTTAAAAGTATGATGTATTCATTTTTGGTCAGCGGTATACTGTCACCGTCATAGGTCAGTGTGCTGTCACCTGTGTTCAGCAGTGCACCACGGTGCTCAAGTATTGTGACCGACTCTGCAAAGTCATATGTGCGCCTCAGCATTGCCTGAATTTTTGCAATGAGCACACTCTGTTCAAAGGGCTTTGCAATGAAATCGTCACCGCCCATATTCATCGCCATAATGATGTTCATATTATCGGCAGAAGAGGATATAAAGATAACAGGCACCTTGGATACTTTTCTGATTTCACTGCACCAGTGGTAGCCGTTAAAAAAGGGGAGAGAAATATCCATTAATACAAGATGCGGCTCATATTCTGCAAATTCAGCCATAACATTGCTGAAATTCTGAACACACCTTGCCTGCAGGCTCCAAATCTCTGCTTGTTTTTTGATTGCCTGTGCAATACCTCTGTCATCCTCAACTATTAAAATACGATACATGATAACACCCTTAAATCGTTTTTATTTATTTTATCACGGTAAATATTTTTTGTAAATGCCGTAAAATATTAATGTTTTTTAAATTTAACACAATAAAAAATCCATAAGGCTTTGACACCTTATGGATTTTATCTTTATTTAAGTACTTTAAAATCAACCTTGCCGATTTTGGTTCTTGGCAGCTCGTCGATAAATTCAACCTGCTTTGGTACAGACCATTTTGAAAGATTCTGATTACCGAACTCAATAATCTTTTTCTTGAGCGCTTCTTCATCGTCAGCAGCATATTTCTTGTTCTTTACAACAAACAGCTTAAGCTGGGTGCTGCCTTCCTCACCTGTGCCGATTGCACAGCAGTCATAAATTTCTGCCATTGCACGGTATGATTCCTCAATAAATGACGGGTAAACAAGATAACCGCTGATTTTGTAAACTCTCTTTAATCTCTGGCGGTAATAAATGTCGTTTGTTCCGTCCTCAATAAAGCACATATCACCTGTGTGCAGCCATACTCTGCCATCCTCGTGTTTAACAAGCATTTTGGCAGTTTCTTCAGGGTCATTCCAGTATCCCTGCATAAGTGTCGGA
>CAYNGP010000057.1:0-11892 GCA_964396885.1 uncultured Bacteroides sp.
AATATATAGACAAGCTGATTAAAATGCTCGGCATTGAAAACAGACTTGACCATTTGCCGTCTGCATTATCAGGCGGTCAGCAGCAAAGAATAGCTATTGCAAGAGCACTTGCGAATAAGCCTTCTATTCTTTTTGCCGATGAGCCTACAGGTAACCTTGACGGCAAGAGCGGCAGAGAGGTTTTGTCACTTCTTAAATATGTCAGCAGTGAGCTGGGTGTAACGCTTATTTTGGTTACGCACGATTTGCATGTTGCAGAGCAGGCTGACAGAGTTTTAACGATTGAGGATGGCAGAATTGTTTCTGACGGCGGTAATGCTGTTGAAAGCTTTTAAGGGTGATTCATATGAAAAAGAAAATATCAATTAACACCCTTGCTATGGGTAACCTGAAGCAGCGTAAAAAACAGTATGCCATAATGATTGTCGGCATAATACTGGCTATGGTTTTCTCGTCAGGTATTATGTTTTATCTTTTCAGTTCCGAGGAAACACTAAAGGAGATAAAGAGAAACGAAATCGGTAATCAGCACGCAATTGTATCTGTTGCAGACTGTGATGAAACAGTATTCACTAAAGCTGTTGGCGATGGTATATTTGATGATTATGGTCTTGCTCATTTAATAGGTTATGGCTATTCAAATGAAGAAGAGATATACTTCGGCGGTGAAATTGCCTGGCTTGATGATAAAGCAAAGGAGCTGTCCTATCAATCCTTTATTGAGGGCGAATACCCAAAGGCTGATGGTGAAATAGCTGTTGAGCAAAACGCACTGATTAAAATGGGATATGCAAATGCAAAAGTCGGTGACACAATCAGCCTGTATGTGAAATATCAAAATGGTAATGAGCTTCTGGATGCTATTAAAAAGGATTTCACTCTTGTCGGCATTGTTACAGATAAACGCTCTAATCTCAACAATAGTTATCGAATGGCAACCACAGAAAATTCACTCGATACCTTTTATCCTGCTGCTTATGTTGTCCAAAATACACCCACTGCAGCAGGGGGGAAAGAAAAGCTTTGTGCCTATGTTTCATTAGATAAATATGACCATCAAAAGATTAGTAGAATCTATGATTATCTTAAAGCAAAAGAGCTTGAGCCTGATATAAACGATGTTAATATCAATATGTATCAGTTTTCGCCGATTGCATCCAACAATAGCTTTTTGGCTATAATTTTAGCTTTGGCACTTATGGTCAGTTCCTGTGTTGTTATCATCAATTCCTTTAATACAAATCTTAAGGAACGTAAAAAACAAATCGGTATGCTCCGTGCAGTTGGTGCAACAAAAAGACAGATTATTCATATCTTTGCTCGTGAGGCATTGATTATTGCTCTTATATGTACACCTATAAGCATAGCCTTATCATATGGAGCGGTAAGCCTTGCTTTCAAAATTTTAAAGCTTGATATGATTATGACGAAAAGTTTCTGGGTACTGCCGACCAGTGCAGTGTCAGGTATTATTGTTGTAATGCTTGCAGCACTTATTCCGCTGATAGCGGCATCACGAATTACGCCGATGCAGGCAATCCGTGATATAAGTGCCACAAGAAAAATGAAAACCAAGGGCATTAAAACGAAGAAAGCGTTTAATGTGTCCACGCTTATGGCACAAAGAAATCTGCTTTTCTTTAAAGGCGGCAGAATTGCAGTAAGCATTATGCTTGCCGTTACGGTTCTGTTTTCCTGTACAGGCTTTTCGTTTTTAAGTGAATATAATAGTTTTAATTTTAACCGCACATATGATTATTGTCTTAATCATATCGGCAACTATGCCTGGGATATTGTTAATTTCAGTGATGATATGAAGGGTATGAGTGAGGTTGATAAAAAAGACCTTGAAATGATCCCTTATATTACAGAGGTTGTTGGCAAAAAGGATGTTGCAACATGTATTGAAATTGATGAATATACAGATTACTATAAAAGTTTTATGTCAGCAACTGATACGGTTTTTAAGCATACTGAAACTGAGGATGAGCCTATAACCTACGATAATTATTATGATAAATACCTCAAAGAATTTAATGAAGCATATTATAGTGTTAAAAACAGCCTGCAGCTTGAACAGGATTTTTTTCCTACAGAAATAATAGCTGTTGATTCAGCAGTTATCGAGGAGCTTAAGAGTTCTGCCGTAACTGGGAATATAAACATAAACAGACTTGACACCGGTGAGGAAATTATTTTGATAGCACCGCAGAAGGCTGCGGCGACTCTGGAGTTTTTCGGCAAAAATGGGGATGAGGGATATAGCCGTTCATCCGTTATCGAGGATCAGAAAACTGACCAAAAGATTATCTGCAGCGGTGAGCTTAACTATAAAGCAGGGGATATGATTACTCTTGACACAATCACTTGCGAAAATAGTGAGGAATGGTCTGGTGATGATACAATTATAGATGGTTTAGTTAATAATCAAAAACAGGTTACTATCAGTGCGGTTATCAGTCCGGTAGATACGGAAAAAATCTCAGCATTAATTGAAACAGGATGGTATGACAGCTTTTATATTCTCACAACAATTCAGGGATTGAATCATTTTTATGAAAATGCTAAATATAACACTGTCATCCTTAACTGCGGTACTGAAATAACCGATGAAATGGATGAGCAGATTACGGAGTCAATTCAGGTTTATGCAGATAAATATGAGGGATGGCTTAGTTCAGCTTATGCTGAGATGAAAGACCAGGAACGCCAGCAGATGGTTATGACTGTATCGCTTGTAGCACTTATGACGATTATATTTGCTATATGCGGCAGTATTGTCAACAACAGTCTTACCGGAAGAATCAGGGAGAATAAAAAGGCTCTCGGAACACTGCGTGCCTTTGGTGCGGACGAAAGCGAGCTTGTCAAATCCTATGTTAAGCAGCTGGTTTCTATGTTCTCCTGGGGTATGGTTTTAGGTTTTGTTGGTTATCTGATTATATATATTATCAATTCACCGCTCAAAAAGACTTATATGACAGACAGAGAATTCTTTATGAACTTTAATCCATGGATAACGATTGTGTTCTGTGTTGTTCTGTTTGCTGTTTGCTCACTAAATCTTTGGGTGAAAATAAAAGCAGAAATGAAAAATAGTATTATTGATAATATAAGAGAATTGTAAAGGACAGAGGAAGTATGAAAAAGTTTTTATCTATTATATTAATGATGATTATCTGCCTTTCATTCAGCGTAACTGCATATGCTGATGAAGGGGAGGAGGCAGCGCCTGCCGAGCCGGAAACTACAGTGGATGCATCACAGCCAAGACTGATGGTAAGCTCTTATAAGCTTGACAGTGAATATATCACTCCTGACGGTGATTCAACAATTGAAATTACCTTTAAAAATCACAGTGAAACAAAGGCACTTTCAAACATTAAGCTGTCACTTACCGAAGACAGCGGTGAAATCAAGCCAGCAGGAACAGGCACTGAATATGTCAGCAAAATTTATGCAGGCAGCACCTATACATGGAAGATTCAGCTTAGAGCATCCAAAATAGCAGCAATCGGTGAACATAGATTGACTGTTACAGCCGAGTATGAGGATAAGTATTATAATGCTTATTCTGCAACCGATACTCTATTGGTTAATGTTTCACAGTCGGTAGGGCTTGATTATTCAGGTGTTGTTCTGCCGAGAAAGGTTGTTCAGGAAAATACTGTTACTATGGATGTTAATCTTATGAATACAGGTAAGTGTATGATAAGAAATTCAAAGCTGACTTTTGATATTGAGGGACTTGAAACCGGGAGTGTTCTCTTCGTTGGCGAAATTGCAGCAGGTGAAAGTAAAACAGGCAGTGCCAATTTCCGTGTAAGCACTGATAAGCTCGGTGAGGTTAAGGGTAAGGCAACGCTGGAGTATGAGGATGAATTCGGTAATCCTTATTCAAAGGAAATTGATGTTTCAACTGTAATTGAAGAAAAGCCAAAAACTGAAGAGGTGGCTGAAGAAGAACAGACCTTCAATACAAAATATCCTAAGTGGTGGGCATTCCTTGTTGCCGGTGTGGCAGCAGGCGGTGCAGTGGGCTTCATAATTCCTACTGTAATTCATGCAAAAAAACAGCGTAAGGAAGACGAATTAAGATTATAATAAGTATATATACGTTAAAACACGCATAGACATTATTAAAATGTATTCCCTTTAAGACATAAATTTGTAATAATTTGTCCATAAACGATATAATAGAATTATCGTATTCGTATGCATTTTGTATTTAAAACTACAAAAAAATCTATATATATGATGTTTGTGAACAGGATTTTTTAACAATGTTTACAGTTTGTTCATAAAATAATGGGATTTCTGATGATTTTTTTGTTGAAATTTAATATCGTTAATGGTATACTACTTATAGACTTATAAGGGGGTAACTGCCTTGAGTAATGAAGAGAAAAAAGCTAAAAAGCTTGCTAAAAAGGAAGCTAAGGCTGAAAAGAAAGAAGCAAAGGCTGTAAAGTCTTTGGCAAAGGCAAAGGCTAAGGCGGACAAAAAGCACGCTAAAGCATATCAGAAATATGTGAAGGACACTGAGAAGAAAAATAAAAAATCTCAGGAGAAAGCTTCAAAGAACGGTAGGGACTTCGTTCCTGTAGCAATTCCTGCTATTGATGAATTCCAGACTAAGGCTGAAATCAAAGCTGAAAAGTCAATGGAAAAGGCATACGCTGCGTATGTTAAAAAGATTGGCAAGAAGAACGCTAAGACAGAGAAGAAGTGTGCTAAAAAAGGCAAGCCATACGTTCCTGTTGCTGTTCCTACATATGAAGAATTCAGTAACAGCTCTGCTGCTGAGAATAAGGCAGGCAAAATCATTTTAATGATTATCCTTATTCTGTTAATCTGGTTCTTAATTTACTTTATGGTTATGTACAGCCAGTATGTTTATAATCCACAGCCTGAGCCAACAACTGAAACAACAACTGTTGAGGGTACACCGGCTGAGTATGAATCATACTCAAACATCCATGAGATTACAACTACACCTGATTATAGCATTGCTGATGCTAAGCTTTATCTTAAGCAGACACTCAGTGATAACTGGAATCAGCTTGGTTATGACAGCGATCCGTCAAGCAACGCAATCTCTTATAACAACAGAATTGTTAAGGTTAACGGTGCAGATTGTTATATGTTCACTGCAAGCGGCAAAACATTCGCAGTCGCAGTTAAGCTTTCAGCTTGCTATTATGCTCATAATGGTGAATATACACCAATTACATTCAACGATACGGATATATTGTTTGATTAAAAAACGAAAAGCTCCTCAATCGAGGAGCTTTTTTATATGCAGAGGCTTGATATGGCATCATGGGCTATCCATTTCAGAATAGCAGATTTCCATTCTCCATCATAGTCTGCAAGCCTCATTTTGATGAACTAAATAAGAGAAATATATCATTATAAGAAAAAGGTATATCTGAGAAATCAGATATACCTTGATTTTTGCGTTTGTCTATTAATATATATTAGTTCTTCAAGCTATGTAACGGTGCTGGGATTTTTCCGCCGCGGTTAATGAATTGAGCAGGGGATTTGTCATTGATTTTCATAACAGGACCACTGCCAAGCAAACCGCCGAATTCAAGCTCATCACCGATTGTTTTGCCTATAGCCGGAATAACTCTTACTGCAGTTGTTTTGCCGTTAACCATTCCGATTGCTGCCTCGTCAGCAATAAGTCCGCTGATCACCTCAGCAGTTGTGTCACCAGGCACAACAATCATATCAAGACCAACAGAGCAAACTGCTGTCATTGCCTCTAATTTTTCAATGGTGAGTGATTCTGCTCTTACTGCATCAATCATGCCTGCGTCTTCCCATACAGGCATAAATGCACCGGAAAGACCACCAACGCTTGATGAAGCCATAACACCGCCTTTTTTAACAGCGTCATTGAGCATTGCAAGACATGCTGTTGTTCCGCATGCACCACATTGTTCAAGACCAACAGCTTCTAAAATATGAGCAACTGAGTCACCAACTGCAGGAGTTGGTGCAAGTGAAAGGTCAACGATTCCGAAAGGAACACCCAGTCTTCTTGATGCCTCAACACCAACAAGCTGACCCATTCTTGTTATCTTAAAAGCGGTTTTCTTAATAAGCTCTGCAATTTCATTAATTGAGTAATCAGGATATTTTGATACTGCGCTTCTTACAACACCCGGTCCTGATACGCCAACATTGATTACACAGTCAGGCTCAGAAACACCGTGGAAAGCACCTGCCATAAATGGGTTATCCTCAGGTGCGTTACAGAATACAACTAACTTGCCGGGTCCTATACAGTTGTTGTCCTTGGTAAGCTCTGCAGCTTCCTTAACCTTTTGACCCATAATTTTAACGGCGTCCATATTGATACCTGCTTTTGTTGAACCAACATTAACTGAGGAACAGATGTGTTCTGTTTCAGCCAAAGCCTGAGGAATTGAGTTGATAAGCTCTAAATCACCTGCAGCAAAGCCCTTCTGGACTAAAGCACTATATCCGCCGATAAAGTTAACACCAATAGTTCTTGCTGCCTTTTCAAGTGCCAATGCATATTTAACGGGATCACCGCCGCTGATACCTGCCATTATAGCAATAGGTGTAACGCTGACACGCTTGTTGATAATCGGAATACCATATTCCTTTTCAATCTGTTCACCTGTTGCAACAAGCTTTTCAGCCTTTGTACAGATTTTGTCATAAATCTTTTCACAAGCCTTGTCAATGTTTGTGTCAGCACAATCAAGCAGTGAAATGCCCATTGTTGTGGTACGAATGTCAAGACATTCATCCTGTATCATTCTGATTGTTTCTAAAATGTCATATGTATCTATCAAGGATTTTTCCTCCTATATTCTGTGCATTGAGTTAAAAATATCCTCGTGCATTACGTGAATGGATAAGCTGTTTTCTTCACCGTACTTAGTCAGCTCTTCTGAAAAAGTAGTGAGTTCAACAGTGCTTGTAGATATGTCTGCCATCATAATCATACAGAACATATCCTCCATAATTGTTTGTGAAACCTCTGTAATATTAATTCCGTATTTGGCACAAACACCTGAAACCTTTGCAAGAATTCCAACAGTGTCCTTGCCGACAACCGTAATAACTGCTCTCATAGATTTACCTCCAATGGTTTTGATTGATAAAATTATAACAGAGAAATAAACTTTTTTCAATAAAGCTAAGAAATATATTTAAATTTTTTTAATTATGTGCTAAAATACATTGAAACAAAAATAATAACGGCAGGTAGTTATGAGTTACAGTAATATTTATGATATGCATACGCATAGCCTGCACAGCTTTGACGGTAATGACAGCTGCTATGATTTATGCTTATCCGCAAAAGAGCAGGGGGCAAAGGGTATAGCTATTACCGACCACTGTGATATTGACGGTTCTGATATGAACATTGATAAGCTGTGCACTGAACAGCTTAATGATTTAAATGATTGTATTCAATCCTTTTCACCTGACTTTGAGGTGCTTAAGGGTATTGAAATAGGACAGGGGATCTATCGAAAAAGTGAAACAGAATATTTGTTAAACAAATATCCTTATGATTTTGTTCTGGGTTCTCTCCATAATCTTGAAAATATGGAGGATTTCTATTTTCTTGATTATAAAAAATATGACGTTGTTGATTTGCTCAGACAGTATTTTGAAGGACTTTTGGAACTTTCTCGATGGGGAGCCTTTGATTCCTTGGCACACTTAACCTATCCTTTAAGATATATTATTGCAAGGGATAAGATAGATGTTGACTTGTCACAGTTTAATGATATAATCGACAGTATATTTGAAGTTCTAATTAAAAATAATAAAGCACTTGAGATTAATACGTCAGGTCTTTTTATGGATATGAAGGACACATTGCCGAATATCAGCTATGTTAAAAGATTTAAGGAGCTGGGCGGCAAATACGTTACTGTGGGCTCTGACTCACATTATGCTGATAAGGTGCTCAGGGGTATTGAAACCGGCTACAGTATCGCACGAGCGGCAGGCTTTGACCGTGTAACAATTTTCAGGGATCATAACCCTATTTTAATTGAAATATAATGAGGTGTTTTAATGGACAAGCTTTTAGGACTTATTGAAAAAAATCCAAGATTAACAAATGCTGAAATGGCGGTAATGCTAGGTATCAGCGAGGAAATGGTTAACGAAAAAATTAAAGAATTTGAGCAAAACGGTATTATTAAGGGCTACAGAGCAATTATTGATAAGGATAAAACCGATGCTCAGACTGTAACTGCACTTATTGAAATTAAGGTGCAGCCTAAATCAAATCACGGATTTGATGATATTGCAAAGCGTATTGCACAGCTTGACGAGGTTGAAAATGTTTATCTTATGAGCGGCGGCTTTGATCTTGCATGCACTGTTACGGATAAATCCTTCCAGGAGGTTGCAATGTTCGTTGCAAAGCGTCTTTCACCTATGGATGATGTTGTGTCAACCGCAACCCATTTCATTTTGAAAAAGTTTAAGGAACAGGGTATTCCGTTTGCAGAAAAACAAAAAGATGATAGGGGGAACGTTTCCTTTTGATTAATTACAGCGAATTTTTGAACAAAAGAGTAGTTGACGTTAAGCCGAGCGGAATAAGAAAGTTTTTCTCTATCGCAGAGGAAATGGACGATGTCATTTCACTTGGTGTAGGTGAGCCTGATTTTAAGACTCCGTGGCATATACGTCAGACAGGTATTGAATATCTTGAAAAAGGTGCAACCAGATATACCGCTAATGCAGGACTTCTTGAGCTTAGAAAAGAGATTGCAAATTTCTTTTCAAGAAAATATATGGTTGATTATGATTATAAAAGTGAAGTTATGGTGACCGTTGGCGGTTCTGAAGGCATTGATATGTGTATCAGAAGCTTGGTTTCAGATGGTGACGAGGTTCTTGTTGTGGAACCATCATTTGTTTGTTACAGACCGATTGTTGAAACCTGCGGCGGTGTTGCTGTATCACTTGTTACAAAAAATGAAAATAATTTCAAATTAACTGCAGAGGATTTGGAGTCGGCAATTACGGATAAAACCAAGCTGTTAATTCTGCCTTATCCGAATAATCCTACTGGTGCAGTCATGCGTAAGGATGACCTTGTTGCAATTGCAAGGGTTATAAAAAAACACAATCTGCTTGTTTTATCTGACGAAATTTATGCAGAGCTGACTTATGGTGACCAAAACCATATTTCAATTGCCTCTATATCAGGAATGAAAGAGCGTACAATTGTTATTAATGGTTTTTCAAAAACTTATTCAATGACAGGCTGGCGACTCGGTTATGCTGTCGGACCTAAGCCGATTATTGAACAAATGACAAAGCTCCATCAGTTTGCAATTATGTCTGCTCCTACTAATTCACAGTGGGCAGCTATTGATGCATTAAAAAATGGTGATGATGATATAAAACGTATGATTGCCGATTATGATATGCGTCGACGTTTTACTGTAAATGCTTTCAGAGAAATTGGTCTTGATTGCTTTGAGCCTGAGGGTGCATTTTATGTGTTCCCTTGTATTAAATCGACAGGTCTGAGCTCAGATGAATTTTGTGAAAGACTGATTATGTCTAAAAAAGTAGCAGTAGTTCCCGGCAGTGCATTTGGTGACTGCGGTGAGGGCTTTATCCGTGTATCGTATTGTTATTCTATTGAAAACATTAAAGAAGCAATCAGCCGCATAGGTGAATTTGTTAAAGAAATTGGAGCAGATAATGGAAATTAAGGTTAAAGCATATGCAAAGATAAATCTGATGCTCGATATTATTTATAAAAGAACAGATGGTTATCATGATCTTTTTATGATTATGCAGAGCATTGGTATTTATGATACTGTAACCGTTCGTGAAACTAAAAGCAAAAAAATAACCATTACCTGTAATATCGATGATATTCCGCTTGATGAGCATAATATTGCGCATAAAGCAGCATCGGCGTTTTTTGACAGTACCAAAATTAAAAATAAGGGAATTCATATTGATATTGTGAAAAGAATCCCTCACGCTGCCGGTATGGCTGGCGGCAGTGCAGATGGTGCCGGTGTTCTTGTTGCACTTAATGAATTAACAGGTGCAGGTCTTACCGACGATGAGCTTTGCGCTATCGGTGTTAAAATCGGTGCAGATGTTCCATTCTGTATTAAAGGCGGCACACTCCTTGCTCAGGGAATAGGGGATGTGCTTAATAAAGTTAAACCTCTCAGAAAGTGCCATATTGTTATCGCAAAACCCGACTGTTCTGTTAATACTGCCTATGCTTATAAGCAGTTTGATGCGTGCGGCAAGGAGCATACACCTGATAAACTCGGTATGCTTTATGCAATGCAGGGTAGGGATTTAAAGGAAATTTCCTCTAAAATGGAAAATGTTTTTGAGCAGTTTATTGCTGTTGACAATAAGGTTGAGATTAAAGAGGTTATGCGAAGCAACGATGCTCTCGGTGTTTGTATGAGCGGCAGCGGTCCTACCGTGTTCGGACTATTTGATAATAAAGAAAATGCCGAAAAATGTGCCCTTGAGCTTAAATCCCTTGCCAAGGATATTGCAGTAACCCAGCCTGTATCAAAGGGCTGCAGAATTGTGAAGTGACGTTATGAATTATAATAATGAAAAGTTTATAAATGAATTTAAAGAGTTAATTAAAAAGGTTCATCCAAGCAAAATACTTTTTGTGTGCAGTGCAGATTATGACCGCTATGGTTACAGAAAAGCACTTGACGAGCTCGATACTTTGTCAGTTGCTTTTACAAACTTTGAGCCATGTCCGGAGGTATCATCTGTTAAAAACGGAGTAGAGATTTTTAAACAGAATGACTGTGATTTTATTGTTGCAGTTGGCGGCGGCAGTGCAATTGATGTCGCTAAAGCAATCAAGCTTTTTGCAGAAAGTGATGTGGAAATTCTTGCAGTTCCCACAACTGCCGGAACCGGTGCCGAGGTGACACGCTTTTCTGTTCTCTATAATAAAGGCGATAAGGATTCTGTCCGCAGCTGGGATATTATACCCGAATATCAGGTTTTTGATTATACCACGCTTGAAAGTCTGCCTTATATTCAAAGAGTTGTAACAGGTCTTGATGCTTTTACCCATGCTGTTGAGGCTTATTGGTCAAAGGATGCAACAGACGAAAGCCGAGCATATTCAGCTGAGGCACTTGACCTTTTTAACGATAATTTTAAAAAGTATTTAACTGATGATAAAAGTACATATGAGCCTATGATGAGGTGCAGTGAGCTTGCAGGACGTGCAATTAATATTGCTCAGACTACTGCCTGCCATGCCTTCAGCTATAAGCTCCATAAGCTTAAAGGCTTTTATCACGGTCAGGCTGTGGCAATCTGCCTTGTATACATATGGCAATATATGCTCGAAAAGAATAATGATGATATTGAGCTTGAACTCCTTCTTGCTGAAACTGAAATTGTTTCAGGTTATACGCCTGAAAAGCTGGAGGGACTGTTGTCAGAACTCGGTCTGCTTGATGATTTGACAATGACTGCTGAGCAGTTTGATGAAACAATCAACGGTGTTAATGTGAACAGGCTTTCAAATCATCCTGTTTCTTTCACTGGTGATGATATTAAAAATATCTATAGCTCATTTATTAATGTAATAAAATAATTGTTTAAGGGATACCCTATATAAAATATTAGGCAATGAGTAGAAATCCGAACCGTGGTTTAAATTGGGTGATTTGCCCTTACTCTGTGTTAAAAATACTCGGAATACGAAAGTATTCCTGCGTTTTTATGCCTTGATTAAGAACAAATCACCACAATTTAAACTCGCAGACCCAAAGCACTTGGAGTAAAGATGAATTTTGATTTTTGAGATGGCAGCCTTGCTGACGCAAGGCAACAGCGAAAACTTCACAAATT
>CAYNGP010000058.1:0-11492 GCA_964396885.1 uncultured Bacteroides sp.
AATTGCAGTAATACTCAATATCAAATACAGGACCTGTTGTGTAAGAAATTGCGGCCTGTACGTGACCGCCGTATTTTTTAGCAGCGTTGATAGCTGTCTGAAGATTACGAACGTCATTGAGCGCATCAAAAATTCTTAAAATATCAATACCATTATCAATACTCTTCTTTACAAAATAATCAACAAGCTCATCAGAATAGTGACGATAGCCAAGCATATTCTGACCTCTGAAAAGCATCTGAAGCTTTGTGTTCGGACATTTTTCACGAATAAGACGAAGTCTATCCCATGGGTCTTCGTTTAAAAATCTTAAGCATGAATCAAAGGTAGCACCACCCCAGCATTCAAGAGAGTGGTAGCCAATCTTATCCATCTTTTCTAATATTTCAGAAAATTCCTCGGTTGTCATACGAGTCGCAATCAATGACTGGTGCGCATCTCGCAGGACAGTTTCAGTAATACCAATTTTAGCCATTTGCAATACCTCTTAGTTTAAAGTAATGAGTACCTGACCTGCTTCTACGCTGTCACCCTTATTTACATTAACAGATGCAACTGTGCCGTCAGCAGGAGCAACAATATCATTCTCCATTTTCATAGCCTCTAAGATGCAGAGAACATCGCCCTTTTTAACTGCTGAACCTGCAGAAGCTTTGATATCAAGGATTGTACCGGGCATAGGAGCCTCAACCTTAACACTGCCAGCGCCTGTTGGAGCAGGTGCTGCCTTTGGTGCCGGAGCAGGAGCAGCTGCAACCGGTGCAGGTGCTGCAGCCTGAACAGGAGCAGCAGAGCCAGAGCCTGCATTTTCTTCAACTGTTACAACGTATGGTGTTCCGTTAACTGTAATTGTATAATTTTTCATTGTATTATCCTCCATTATTTAACAGAATGTTTTCTGGGAAGTGTATTTTCTCTTTTACCTGCAAGCATATCAAGAGCAGTAACAACTCTTGCTCTTGTATCGGCAGGAGCACAAATATCATCAACTGCACCGCAAGCAGCTGCTGTGAATGGTGATGCGATGGTATCAATATACTCTTTCTTAAGAGCCTCTCTGTCCTCACCCTTTGCAAGCCTGTCATTATACAGGAAAGCAACTGCTGAATCAGCATTAAGCGGTGAAGCAACTGAACAATCCCAAGCGATAGTTAAATCTGCATTAGCACCCTTGCCTGCAAGTGTGATATAAGCCGCACCGACAGCCTTACCTGTGATAACAGAAATCTTAGGACAGGTTGCAGTAGCATAAGCTGATGTAAGCTTGGTAAGTGCAGTAAGCATCTGATTTTCTTTCTCATTAATAACACCGTCAGCATTGACAAGTGTAACAACAGGGATTGAGTAAGCGTCGCAAAGCTTAATCATCGCCTCTGCCTTATATGAACAAGCAGGACAAAGCGCATTGCCTTCAAATGCAACAAAGCCAACTGTTGTGCCCATAACTGTTGCAAGAGCAGTTTTACAGTTTGATGAAGCATAACCACCCTTAAGCTCAACAACTGATGTATCGTCAGCTACTGCCTTGATGATTGAAAGTGCATCGTCACCCTCATTAGCCAGAACAGAAGGAGCAGCAAAATCAAAGATTGGTGCTGATGAAAGGTTATTGCTTGGAAGCAGTGAAACGATGTCACCAACAGCCTCGACTGCAGCGTCGAAATCATCAACAAGAACATCAACTGTTCCCTCTTTATATGAGGTTTCAGCAGTAATATCACTTGGTGCTGAAATATAGAAATCAGCATCCTTTACTGCAACAACAACATCTGCCATATTTGCAATTAAAGCAGATGTGCCAAGGCAGGCACCTGCAATAACAGCGATTTGAGGACAAACACCGCTGATTGAAGTAGAAGCCTTAACAAGCTCACCATAAGCGCTGAGAACCTCAAAGCCCTCTGTCAGCTTAACGCCGTTTGAATCAAATATTGAAACAACAGGGCAGCCTGTCTTAGCTGCAAGATCATATATTTTTTTTATTTTTGCACAATGTGCTACACTGACAGCACCGTCACATGCAGTAACGTCCTGTGAAAATGCATATACAGGGCACTCATTAACAGTACCAAAGCCTGCAACAACTTCTACATCACCGTCAGCAGATTTTGCAAATGCATCAAGCTGGGTAAAGGAGCCGTCATCAAACAGTGAAACAAGCCTGTCAAGTGCTTTAGAATCCTTAGAATTACTCACTATATAATCCTCCTTATGAATAAGAACGCAAACGGTCATTTTAAAAATTACCAAATTTGCCTATTATAGATAATACCACTTTGATAAAATAATATCAATAACTATTTTTAAATATTTAAAAGAAATTTTATATATAATATGAAATGCACACAAGCCCGGTGGTTTGTGTGCATTTAAATTTAAGGTAACGAGATACAGTTGTTGAAAATACGTTCATCAATGCTGTCAACAATTTCGTCGCCGTTAAGATCGTAGCCCTCTATATCCTTACGGTTATTAAACAACGCAAAGTCTTTTGCATTAATATAGCCATCTTTCTGCCAGTCACAAGCAACAACAGCTATCGGTCGGTCAATTGTGATACCTTCATTATCGACGGTAAATGTAAAAGTACGAGCCAATCCGTTTGGATGCGTTACATAAGCCGTGTAGACTCCGTTATCAAAATTTGCCGAGAAGCAACCGTCACTGCCGGTTACTGCAACCAAATCATCATTAACGGTTATACTTGCTCCTTCAAGTGAATAGCCGTTTGGTGCATTCAAATCTCTATCCTCTGCAACTGCTATTTTGCCTTTTACAGTATAAGGTGCAAGTGCAGGAATGATTCTGTCACTGAACTCTGTGTCACAATTATAACATTTTACGGCTGCTCTGCCTGTTTTTTCAACTGTAGGCTTAAGATATTCCGTTTCATACAATTCATGATCGAACTTTGTTCCCGGAATAGGTTCCCAATATGTATAGTCACAAATAGTGCATTTATAGCCTTTTGCAGCATCCTCTGCACAGCTCGCATAGCTTGTTCCGTAATACTTAAAAATATGCTTCTCATATTCAATGTATTTATAATCACAATTGTCACAGCCGTAAACATAGAGATTGGCATAACCATCAATATCGCAATCGCCCCACCATGAGTTAATACAGCTTACACTGTCATGACTGCAATTATATGATGACACCTCTTCAAATATCGGGATATTATTCTGTTTACAATACTTATAAAACATAGAATCCTTTGGTGTATCAACAACAAGACTTGTACAATTTTTAAAGGTTGAATTTGAAAAATGCTGATACTCCTGACTCACCCTTAAAAATTCCAGTGAGCTGCAATTCTCAAATGCACCGTTTGATACAACATTCAGCACATCACACTCCAGCGTTTTGAGTGATGAGCAATTTTTAAAGGTCATAACATCGGCACAAAGAATCTTGGGCATTACTACTTTTTCAAGAGCGGTACAGTTTTCAAAGGCACTCTGACCGCAATAAGTAACACCGGGGGCAATAATGGTTTTAAGTTTTTTGCAGTTTGCAAAAGCATAAGCATCTATATGCGTAACACTTTCGGGCAATATAATGGTTTCAATATTTTCATTGCCGGCAAAGCAATATCTTCCGATACACTCAACAGTTAAATCATTAATTGTTTCGGGAATGGTAACAGTTTTATCATTCAGGCAGGAATTATATAATCTGTTTAAAGGTTTGTAAGACGTTTCAGCAAAATTAGCCTTGGCAACAACAAAGCCATTTTCAATGCCATACTTTGGTACGGAAATATAGACACTTTTACTCTTTGCCTTGTCCGGTGCAAAAGCACATGCTGTAACGATTTTATACTTTCCAAAATTAACAATACTTCCGTTCTGATAAGCAAAGCTTTTTGTTGCATCATCCTCCTTAAAAGGCTTATGAATTAATGTGGGAATATCGAATTCCTGTGCCGGAATGGATGATTGGAATATGCTGTAATAGACTGAGGTATCTTCATCACATTCAAAAGAAAGATCCGCAAATGCATTATCACTGTTTTCGGCAATATGATAATCAAAATCTGCTTGTAGCAACGATTTGCCCGTAAGCTCGCACATAGCCTCATAGGCATCTACCATAACAAGATTGGCAGAATATTGTGCACCGGGTAATTTGGTTAAGAAGTAGTCTTCATCATCTCTGTTTTTCAGATGAAACTGTATTTGCATATTATACATTGGTACCGGATCGGCAGTATCAATCAAAAGCTGTTCCATTTCAGTCGTTGTGATATGATCATCTGTGTAAAAAAGATTTGCACAGATTGCAGCGACAAGCGGTGAAGATGCTGAAGTTCCGCTGAAGGTTGTTAAATCACCATTTATATCGTAAGCTGCAATGGAACTGCCGGGCGCATAAAAATCAATGTTCCCTCCCCAATTCGTAAAAGATGCAAGGGCTTCTGCCGCATTAGTCGCACCAACGGTAATAACATCCTTAAATGATGCAGGATACTGAACAGCATTAAACATATTGCTGCCCTCATTACCTGCAGCAGCAACTATTGTAACGTTCTGATTTCGAGCATATTCAACCGCCGCTTTCAGTGTTTGAGGCTCACTTGAAAAGCCACTATAACCAAAAGAACAATTGATAACCTTGCAGCCGTCTGCAACAGCCATATAAATTGCACTGACTGCATAAGAAACACGAGAGTTTCCCTTTTCATCAAAAATCTGATAAGGAGATACCGTGACAGAGTCAGGGGTGTTAAGAAGAACAACTGAGGCAACCATACTGCCATGAGAATGCCTGTCATCAGTACCATCCTCTTTATAACCCTCAATAAAGGAATAGCCCTTTGTTATTCGATTTTCGGTATAACTATTTTTAATACTTCCGGAATCAAGAACGGCAACCTTTAACTTCTTATCATAATTAAATTCCTTCTTCATCAGCTTAAAAGCATCATCCAGGTTTGATTCAACCATACTATAATCATTAACGGAATCATCATTATAACCGCACAAGCTAACCTTGACCTGTTCATCACTCTCAACACTATTTACATAATCGAGAGCGGAATAATACGCCTTTGCCGCACTATAATCTTCCTCATTTGAATAGGAGAGAACATATAGACCATTAATTCCATCGGCAACTGCTACTGCATTTTGATAATCAATTTTATTCTCTGCCGAAACAATCAATCGATAAGGTGCTGCATCATTCGCTTCCATCTCTTTAAGACTATTGGCAAAGCTTTGTGCTTGACTGTATGTAACGACCTCTTCAAGCTCTGAAGGTTTTAATCTGTCAAATGCAAAAAGCACACCGGAAGCAAGCAGAACTATAGATAATACAAATGCCGAAAATCTTCTCATATTTTAACCTCCAAACGTTTTTACTATTTTAAATATAAGAATAAAATAGTATCTCCCATACAGTAGTCCCTGAAATGGTAAAAAAGTTGACATATTTTTCACACTAAAATAATTTCATGGACTAAACAGAGATTATTTTAATCCTCTGTTGATGGGTTTGAGGAACGAAGAAGCTTTTTGACCTCATTATCTGTAAGCTCTCTTGACTTACCTGTCTGGAGCATACCGAGTTTAACGGGACCGATTGAAATACGTTTTAAACGTGCAACCTCCAAATCAACGGCTTCACACATTTTTCTAATCTGGCGGTTTCTGCCCTCTCTTAAAATAAACTCAAGAACGACTCTGCCCTCTTCCTCAGTTATAATATTAACATCACAAGGGGCTGTTTTTCTGCCATCAATTTCAATACCATTTCTGAGTTTTTCAAGTATTTCATCATTGACTGAAGGACGAACGGTTACTCGATAAACCTTAGCATAATTATGCTTTGGATGGGTTAAGGCATTTGCAAATGAGCCGTCATTCGTCAAAATAAGCAGGCCCTCGCTGTCCTTATCAAGTCTGCCCACAGGATAAATACGAGCCTTACAGTCAACTAAATCCATTACTGTTTTTCTGCCGAGCTCATCACTGACCGTAGTTACATAGCCACGGGGTTTGTTGAGCATAATGTAATACATTCTGTCAATCTTATTTATCCTTTTACCACGAACAGTCACCAAATCCTTTTTAGGATTGATTTTATCCCCAATATGGGCAACGTGACCATTAACCTTGACCTTACCCATTTCGATGAGTTCTTCACTCTTACGGCGGGATGCTACACCACATTCAGCCATGAATTTTTGTAACCTGACATCATTCTTGTTTGGCATAATTTAAATCCTCGTCTGCCTTCAACGGCAGTCTTTC
The DNA here is from genome assembly GCA_964396885.1 of uncultured Bacteroides sp. GTDB lineage: Bacteria > Bacillota > Clostridia > Oscillospirales > Acutalibacteraceae > Eubacterium_R. The sequence goes on from CAYNGP010000058.1 coordinate 6,258, forward strand.
AATTAATTCATTATTTTTATAAACACAGGCAGTACCAAGTGCATCACCTTTTTTAACAGGTGCATAAGCAAATGGATGATAATAGAGCTTAACCGTTATCTCACCAAGTGCATAGTATTCGCCGCTATATCTGCACAAAACACTGCTTTTATCACTGCCCACTACAGGTATTTCTATTTTAGACTTAACCGTCTGCTTTTTATATTTTTCACTGCACGCTTTCATTAGATTTAAGTGGTCATTCCAGTCATCGGGTGCATTCATTGTAACACAAATAAGGCTGTTGCCATTACATTTTTTAGCGGAAACAAGGCACCTGCCTGCCTTTGAGGTATAGCCCGTTTTAACACCATAAAAATCTTTATCCATAGAAAGCAGCTTATTATGATTATAAACCGTTATTTTTTTATCGCTGATGGTTATATCGGCACTTTGCATTGCAGATATTTTTGCAAAGGTATCATTTTTCACTGCATAAGCACCGAGCAAAGCCATATCATAAGCCGTTGAGTGATGATTGCCCTCGTCAAGTCCTGACGGAGTAACAAAGACAGTTGAGTTCATACCGATTTCTTTAGCCTTTGCATTCATCATTTTGGCAAAGCCTTCAAGACTGCCACCAAGAAAATAGGCGACAGCATTGGCTGAATCATTGCCGGATGTCATCATCATTCCAACTGTCAAATCATAAAGCGTAATATTATCGTCAACGCTCAGCCCTAATGAGGAACCCTCTGTATCAAGCATCTCGGCAGTAATAACAACAAGGTTATCAAGCTTATTGCTCTCAACAGCCAGCAGAGCTGTCATAATTTTTGTGGTTGATGCCATTGACCTGCATTCATAAGCATTCTTCTCGTACAAAATCGTTTTTGTATCGGCATCAATTACAACAGCAGATGTAGCACTGTTATCAGCACCATAGCAATTAAACGGAATTAAAAATAATAAGCATAAAACAAAAGCAAATCTTTTTAACAAAATAATCACCCACATAAAATATATGCAGGTGATCAGGCATTATTATATCATAATTATTCTGCAGTTTCCTCAGCTTTTGGCTCTTCTGCCTTATCTGACTTTAAGAGCTCTGTAACCTTATCAACAAGCTCAGGAATCATAGCAATAGCACGGTCAGCAGATGAAGTGTAGTTATTAATCTGCATCATTCTGCACTTGCCATTTTCAATAACGATAAATGCAACAGGCTGAATTGTGATTCCGCCGCCGCCACCGCCGCCGAAGAGCTCAGCGTTTGACTTTGATGGCAAATCAGTACCGCCTGATGTAAAACCATAGGAAACCTTTGAAACAGGAATGAGTGTGGTGTTACCTGTTACAATAGGATCGCCGATGATTGTTGAAGTGTCAACCATCTGACGCATTTTTTCCAGTGTGTTTTCCATAATCTTATTAACCGGAGTTTCTTTCATAATTAATAGTCCCCTTTATTATTTTTCATTTTTATTTTTAATTAAATTCTTTAAGAAAACAAAGCCTGCTTTAAGAGCAACCTTTAACAGCAAGCCGACATTAATGCTGGCGATAAGTTGAAAACCGAACTCAGTTGACGGAGCGATAAAATCAGGTTGAATGTAATCATCATAATTATCAACCTTCATACCGCTTAAAATCATACCCTTAACAGGATAATAATACTTGCACAGTGTTCCGTAAGACTGAGCAATATCAGCAGCATCGCCGCCGCCTACTATTATCATAACATAAAGTGAGTAAATATGTAAACCCCTAATTAAGGTTAAAATTGCAGAATTTGCAGTTTCAAGCACATTTGAAAGTAATGAGAGAATACCGACTATGCCTTCATCATCCCAAAGCTTTTTAATAGGATTTGATTTTTTAGGTTTCTCGTCTTTTTTTGTTTCAGGCTTTGATACCGGTTTATTTGTCTGACCCTCTTCAGAATCAGCAACTGAATCAGCCTTAGCCTCAGTCGTTTTCTCTGCTTTTTTAGCTTTTTCGGCTTTCTTTTTATCGGAAACCTCCTGTGCTTTTTTCTGTGGGAACAGGATAAAAGACAACACTTCCGAAAGAACTATTTCCTTATCAAAAAACAAAACCTTAACTCGTGTATTCCAGCCCTTGTCATAGACAAGTGTAACTGTTGCAGAAACGGAGCAGATACCGATAATAATCAACGCAAGAACAGCAACAATGATTAAAAATACCTTCATACTTCACCATCCTTTTGCTCAGTTGACTGAGTCTGTTGTAAAACCTTGTCATTATCATCACTGAAAAGTGATGTCTGGTTATCGTCATTTGGCTCTGTATTCTCAGGCAAATCAGGTAAATCCTCAAGGCTGTTCAGTGAAAAGCAGCGTAAAAATCTGTCTGTAGTACCATAAACAAGCGGTCTGCCGGGTAAATCAAGTCTGCCCTTTTCCTCAATAAGTCCTTTTTGAATCAGATTAGATACAGGACCGCTGCAGTCAACACCACGGATTTGCTCAATAAAGGAGCGTGTAACCGTTTTATTATAAGCAACGATTGCAAGCACCTCAAAGGCAGCCTGGCTCAGCGGAGTGTTCTTTTTAATTTCAAGGAGTCCCCTAACCTCTTCGCTGTATTCCTCTCTTGTGCAAAGCTGATATTTGCCGTCAACACGGATTAATCTGATTCCGCTTGCACGCTCATCATAATCTGCTTCAAGATGACCCAGCATTTTTATTATATTTTCAACATCTATATCCAGCACCTCGGCAAGCTTTGCCGGTTCAACCGGATCACCGGCAGCAAAGAGCATTGCCTCCAGTGATGCCAAAACCTTATTACTGTTCAACATCATTTACCTCATTCACAATTTGTACTGTGGGGTTTTGCATTTCGCCCTCAATGGTAATTTTTTTTGTTTTTGCAAGCTCAAGCACGGCAAGAAAGGTTGCAACCATATCGCTCTTGGTCTGAGCATCGGTGAAAAGATTTAAGAATTTAACCTTTTTACCGCTCCAAAGCTTACGCATTACCGTGCTTACCTTAGTGGCAACGGCAACAAATTTTTTAGCTACAATGACCTTAAAGCTATCAAGCGGAGGCGGCAGTCTGCGTTTACCCCTGCCTGCGGCGCTGATATATGCATTGAGCAGCTCTTCACCCTCATGAAAACGTTCGTAGTCGTAGTTAACATAACCTTCACCGGCAGGGCGGACAAAACGATTAAAGCCCTCCGTCTGGTGTGAAAGCTTTTCAGCCATCAGCTTACAGTCACGATATTCAATAAGCTCGCCTGTAAGCTCTTTTTTAAGAATTTCTGCTTCCTCGTGCTTTGGCAGAAGCGAAACGGTTTTGATATAAATCAGCCTTGCAGCCATTTCAAGGAACTCGCCTGCAACATCAAAATCCTGCTCCTGCATTTGACGAACATAGTCAACATACTGGTTAACAAGCTCGACAATAGGAATATCGTTTATATTCAGTTTATGCTTTGAAATGAGGTGCAAAAGAAGATCCATAGGTCCTTCAAACACATCAATTTTATAGCTTAACTTTTCCATTTAATAAACACCAAAAATCAACTCAGGAATAATTGAAATAATACTAATCATAAAGCCGGAAACAACACTGATTATTCTACTGAATACACCAAGGAATAACAGCACCATCAATCCAATCATAATATATCGTTCATAACGCATTATTTTGAAATAAATTTTATCAGGAAGAACTGAGCCTAAAACCTTTGCTCCGTCAAGTGGTGGAATCGGCAGCATATTAAACACTGCCAGCGAAACATTTACAGTTGCAGCAAAGCTGAAAAAATAACAGATAGCATCAGCAGTAATACCCTGTGGTAAAAATCTTAATAACGCGTAGTAAATAAATATGCACACAAAACCCATAAGGAAATTAGTAACCGGTCCTGCTAAGGCAATCAATGCCATATCCCTGCGTGGATGCTTAAGCCTTGCAGGGTTAACAGGAATGGGATTAGCATAACCAATACCAAATAAGAATATCATAATTGTACCTATCGGGTCAAGATGTACAAAGGGATTTATTGTTAATCTGCCCTTTGCTTTTGCTGTGTGGTCGCCGCACTTATTGGCAACTAAGCCATGAGCAAGTTCGTGAATAGGCAGACAGCAGAAAACTACAAAGCACTTTGAGATAACAGAAATAACTGCCTCAAAATACATTCCCTCTCGTATATATGTTATAAGTGAAAACATATCAATTATCCTTTCTTATAGCAGTAACCATTCGGTCATTGCCGTACATATCCTTTAATACTTTAACATCTTTAAAATTATCAAGCACGGTTAAAATACTTTCACCCTGCTCATTGCCTATTTCAAGGAAAAGAACACCATCAGGCATAAGCTTTTGTGACCATTTATCATTTATAATTCTATAGAAATCAAGTCCGTCACTACCACCGTCAAGTGCCATAGACGGCTCAAACTGTACCTCACTTTGCAAAGCTGCAATTTCGTCACTTTTGATATAAGGCGGATTTGATATGATAACATCCGCATTCGGCAAATCAAAATCATTTGCAATGTCACCGCAAATCACTTTTGCATTATCAACACCATCGGCATTTTTTAAAAGGTAAAACATTGCGTCTGCACTTTTTTCAACCAGATATACTGTCGCAGTAGGACAAGCCTTAGCAACACTGACACCGATTGCACCTGAACCTGCGCAAAGGTCATAAACAACACAATTGCCAAGTGTCTTAATATGCCTAATAGCAAGCTCAACCAATTCCTCTGTTTCAGGTCTTGGAATAAGCACACCCTTGCCCACAAAGAACTCACTTTCATAAAAATCCCATTTGCCGATAACATACTGCAGCGGCTCACCGCTTTTAACACGCCAAAGCAAATCAGCGAAGCGTTTCATAATAATATCATCCTGAATGTGCTGCTCAAACTGATTATTTCTGATACCTGCCAGATGGCACACAAGACAAAGGGATTTAAACTCTGCCTCGTCCACACCATTACAGGACAAAAAGTAAGAGCCGTAATTGTAAGCCTCTTTTAATGTCATTTGATTTCGTCGTCCTCCGGATTATCGGTAATTACTGCTTTCAGTGATTCAATACCTACCTCAATAATATCATCAGTAGGCTCCTTTGTGGTTAATCGCTGCATCCACAAACCGGGAGCAGAAACAATCTTTACAATCAGATTATCATGCCTGCCTGCATATTTAATAAATTCGTAGCCAACACCCATAACCACCGGAAGAAATGCTAATTTAAGGAGC
>CAYNGP010000059.1:0-11433 GCA_964396885.1 uncultured Bacteroides sp.
ACATTCCCGATAAGCCGGGTCACGCTATTTCCACACCTGAATGTACAGGGTGTAATTACACCTCAACAGGAGAAATGGTTCATCTTTAATGGATTGATGAATATACCGAAAAAATCGTAATTACACAAGGCTCCTGTACAGTTGCACAGACCTCGAGAAACAAATGCACTATATGCGGTCAAAACTCGGAAATTGTTACTGTTCCTGCACCGGGTCACAGCTATTCATATACAAGAACTGATAATACAGGTAAGCTTGTATATAAATGTGCTAATTGCGGTAATGAAAATTCAAGAACTGCATCGGCAGTTGCAAGCATATTTATAAATTATGTTAATACAGGAACAGCTGATACAACACTCGGATATGTATTTGATGTAAGTAATGACGGATTTATAAATGCAAAGGATTATTCAATAATCAATAAAGCTGTTATTCGGGAAAGATTAAACAAGTCATAAATAATTTACTCTCTTTTCGGAAAGTGTGAAAATATGGAAATAGAAATAAAGTCCAATGGAGTTTGGTATCATGGTTCTAATGTACTTTTTTCAGAGTTAAGAACCAATAGTACAATTACACAATGGAAAGAACTCGCAGAGGCATTTTCACACCAGCCAAGTATGTTGGAATATGATGACAATGGTGTGATTAGTCATAATGGGGTGGAAAAAGGTTATTTGTATATCATTGACGAACCTATTGACTTTCAGAATGATATATACCGGCATCCAAGAACAACAATGGATGAAAATACTGAGTTTTTAACAAAGCGTTCCTTAAAAGTAAAAATGATTAGTGAATTATAAATTTAGTTTTAAGACTGCAAAATGGCAAGAGGATAAATATTATTGCAAGTAAAAAGCCACGGATTTTTTTCCGTGGCTTTGTTTGTGTTGATTTAATTTTAAATACTGCCCAGTGCATGAATTACCTGCTTTTTATAATTTAAAAATTCAGGTGTTAAATTAAAGTCACTGCGCCTTGGCTTTGGCTGGTCAATGATGATTTCATCGGTTATTTTTCCCGGCTTGCCTGACAGGATTAAAATTCTGTCAGAAAGGAGCACTGCCTCGTCAATATCGTGAGTAATGAAAATGGTTGACAAATCAATCTTTTCCATTACAGATAAGTACCATGCGTGCATTGCACTTTTTGTGATTGTGTCAAGTGCGCTGAACGGCTCATCAAGGAGTGCAACACCCTTTGATGCAAGATATGTTCTTAAAAGTGCCGCCCTCTGCCGCATACCGCCTGAAAGCTGTGCAGGGTAATAATTTTCGGTGCCGTCAATGCCGAATTCAGCAAAATGCGACAAAGCAATTTCCCTTGCCTCTGCTTTCTTTTTACCGGAAAGCAGAAGAGGAAGCGACACATTATCAACTATTTTCTTATAGGGCAAAAGCAAATCCTTTTGCAGCATATAGCTTATCTGACCGGGTTTGCCGCTGATGTCCTCACCCTGCAGGATAATCTGACCGCTGTCAGCCTTGTCAATACCTGAGATACAGTTAAACAGTGTTGTTTTTCCTGCACCGCTGACACCAAGCAGCGAAACAAGCTCGCCCTTGTTTAGCGTAAGGCTGATATCCTCAATTATTTTATTTTCGCCAAAGCTTTTGCAAATATGTTTAACTGATAAAATTTCCATAATTATGATAAATAATCGTTTGAAAAACCAACGTTGTTGCTGATGTCCTTTTCAATCAGCTTGTTTTCATAAAGCCATCTGTAAAAACCGTTCCAGCGTACAGGGTCAATGTATCCCCATTTTTCAGCATCAGCAATGTACTGTTCTGAAATCCATTCCTGACTTTCGTAAACTAAATTCTCACTGCCTACAAGTGATTGGGTATCATCTGAATTAATGAGAATATCGGCAGCCTCCTTTGGATTGGCTACTGCAAATTCGTAGCCCTTCTTCGTGGCATCAAGGAATGCCTTTGCAGCATCAGGGTTCGTATTTAAAAAGTCATTGTTTGCAACCAAAACAGGGGTGTAATAGTCAAATACTTCATCAATATCCTTAAAGAAGAAGAAATCAGTGTCGACACTGTTAACCTTTGCGTTAATTCCGCCCCAGCCGTAAAATACCCAGATAGCGTGGTCAGGATTCTGCTTAACATCCTGTGCATCATCTGTAACTGTATTAGGAATTTTTTTAACCTTGCTCCAGTCACCACCGTCTTTTGTAACAACAGACTCCATTGTTGCAAGTTCAATGGGTGAATCCCAGGTTAAGTAGGTTTTGCCTGTTAAGCCTGCAGGCTTATCCATACCCTGACCCTTTAAGGACATTATACCTGATGTGTTGTGCTGAACAAGTGCAGCAACAGCAGTAACGTCAAGGGGTGTGTCTGATGTTAATGCAGCAGCAAGAATATCCTGAAAATCTACTGCAAACTGTGCCTGACCGGCAGCACAGGCTTGTGTTGCACCATTTTCAGGCGGCTGGACAATTGTTACATCAAGTCCGGCTTCTTCATAATATCCCTTTTCAAGAGCAACAAACATACCGGTGTGATTTGTGTTCGGTGTCCAGTCAAGGCAAACGGTTATCGCTGTTTTTTCTTTATTATCACTATTATTATCCTTGTCTGTTTTGCTGCAGGCAGCAAAGCTGAAAATTAATGCTGCTGCAAGAACAAGACAAATTATTCTTTTTTTCATATCTGTTTTCCTTTCACTTTTTTTCGTTCCCACGGCATCGCAATGTGCTGTATTAAAGAAACTATTGCAATAAGTAAAAGGCTGATTGCTGAAATAAACACGATTACTGCAAACATTTTATCAAAGGCATATGCTTTTTTTACTCTGGTCATATAAACACCCAGACCCTCAAAGCCACCCAGCCATTCGGAAATGACTGCACCTACAATTGCGTAGGAGGCAGATATTTTAAGACCCGAAAAGAATGCATCTGCAGCAGACGGCAGCTTGATATGTCTGAATATCTGTAATCTGTTTGCACCCATTGAACGCATCATATTAATCTCATCCCTGTCGGCATTATCAAAGCCATTCAAAAGACCGATTGATATGGGGAAAAAGGTGGTGATTACAACAAGTGTGATTTTGGGTGCCATTCCAAAGCCCATCCACAAAACAAGCAGTGGGGCTATTGCAATGGTGGGTATCGTTTGTGTTATAACCAGTATAGGATAAATTGCCTTTCTGAGAAAGCTGAATCTGTCCATTAAAGCAGCAACGATAAATGCCAGCACAATTCCAATGCCAAGCCCGTAGATTGCCTCCTGCAGTGTAACAGCTGCCTGTTTAAGCATTACCGTAAAATTATGGGCAAATGCCTTTGCCACATCCAGTGGTGACGGCAGCATATAAGCAGGAACAATCTCAAAGTTATTGCATAAAAACCAAATTAAAATAATTACGGCAATTGCAATAACCGGTGCAAGCTTATTCGTGATGCTTTGATACTTTTTTGTCAATTGTTAAAACCTCGCCGTCAGGTGTGTATACTACTTTTACATAAGCACTTACGCTTTCACAGCCTGCATTGATTGCAACCTTTTGGCAGTTTGCAACAATCTCCATAAGCTGGTCGTAGCTGTCACCCTCAATAGTTGTTTCAAATGGTCCAACATAACAGTTTAAGCCGGAGCTTTTGATGTAGGCAATAACCTCATCAACAATTCTGATAAGCTCATCCTCACTGTCAACCTGTGGTAAAACCTGAATTGCTATACTTGCTTTCATAATCTTTCCTTCCTTTCTAAAGATTCTTAATAAATCAAAAAATAAAAACACCCCTATATAGATAGGGGTGCAGTAATGTCATATATCTCGTCTAACACCGTCCATACTAATGCTCGGCTTAGAGGGTATAATCTCAGCCGCTTTTTGTAACAAAAGCAGCACCCCTGACTTATTAAGTTAGCTTCATTATAATACTGATTTTTTTCTTTGTCAATTGTTATTTGTTATTAAGCCTTGTTTTCAATGGGTATCCATATTTCATAATATCTTTTTTGTCTGCGTTCGGCACGATTAGTCCAAAGGTGAAAAACCTCTAATTCATAATCAGCTTTTTGTTTATAATCACTGCTTGGCAGCCATGCGTTGAAAATTAAATCACGAAGTTTTGGCAGTTCATCACCTGCGTATCCGCCCTTGTCGGTTGTGAATACTGCGTATTTGCCTGCAGGGATTATGTGCTGTTCAGTGTTAACCGATTGCACATTCTCTTTATCCCTTGCGATAGTATAACTGCCGTTGTTCCATATTCCATACCAAATTCCGTCATAGCCGCTGCAAATTTTTTCAGGAATGTGCTCGCTGTCCTCAGACCACATAATGTGTTCATCGTTCCATCTGTTGTCGGCAGTAACATCTAATTTTCTTGAAAAGCCGTGAACAATCGTTTCTTCTTTTTCAACAATTTTATAATTCATTTTTTCTGCTCCTTTGATTTTAATGTGAAAGGATACAGGAGGATATATGTTAACCGATACTGACGAATTACGCACAATTGTTGGGGTAACACCATGCTGTGCCATAAATGCACGGCGGAAAGAATCTGTACTGTCATAGCCGTATTTTATTGCAATGTCAATTGCTTTTTCACCACGGTGCAGATCATCAACTGCAAGTGACAAACGCCTTTTTCTTATGTATTCCTTGACAGTCATTCCTGTTAAAGAACGAAAAATTCGTTTGAAACCATCTTCACTTTCACAGGCAATTTTTGCCGCTTTACAAATGTTTATATCAGTATCTAAATGCGTTTCAATATAATCAACAGCGTTGTTTAACTGAACTAATATATCCATAACCTCACCTCTTAAAATCATTTTAGCAGGTATTGTTGTTATGTGCCCGACTTTTTAAGGATTGATTTTGTCACTTTTCAAAAGGATACACCAAGTTAAGCTGTCTGCGGCATTCGTCCATAATTTCCATACAAGCTCTTGTTGCAGAGAATGGAATATATTTCGACTCGGTTTTACCTGTCGTTATTTCCTCTGCGGCTCTTGTAAATTCGGTGAGGTAATCCGTCTTGCCGTTAAATACTGTTTTGCCATTTTTAGTTTTAAGGATTGCCTTTGATGCCATATGGAAAAATACAGGCAAGCTTATTTCACCCTCACTGCCTTTAATCAAGCAGTTTTCCTTTAGCGTACAAAGTGACATATTCAGTGTGCACTTGAAATTATCATATTCAAGGACAACCGTTTCTTTAATATCAATTCCGTTTTTCAGCGTACCCTTACAGATGATATTTTTTGGTATGCCGAAAAGGTTATAGCAATAGGTTATAGGGTAAATGCCGATGTCAAGCAGTGCGCCGCCTGCAGTTGATGGGGTTAACACTCTTGAGGTTTTGGACATAAGTATACCGGGGAAAGCATAGTTAATGGTTACACTTTTAATATCACCGATTGCTTTTGCGTCTACCCATTCCTTGACTTTTAGTGCCACGTCAGAGAACCAGGTCCACATTGCTTCACAAAAATACACCTGTGTTCTTTTTGCGGCATCAATTAAAATGTCGACATCCTTGGTTGTTACACCAACAGGCTTTTCGCAGAGTACGGGTTTGCCAAGCTCCATTGTTCTGACGGCGTAATTCACGTGTGATGTGTGAGGCGTTGCAATATATACACCATCAACATCATCCCTGTTAACTGCTTTGTCAAAATTGTCAAAAGCCTGTGCATTGTATTTTTTGGCAAAATCAATTGCTTTTTCAAAATTTCTGCTGTAAACAGAGGTTATAAGGTGATTACCCTTAACAATTTCTCTTGCAGTTGAATTTGCAATATTGCCGCTGCCGATATATGCCCATCTGAATTTATCCATAAATAACCTCCGTAACTATGATATATTAAAATTATAACAATAAATCATATTCGTTTCAACAAAATAAAAAAATCCTTGCAAAAGCAAGGATTTTCGTAATTATTAATCGTTGTCAAGAAGACCCTTGTAGAATTCGCAGTAATCTTCTCTCTTCTCTGCTGTGAAAGCCATTGCCTCACGAGGGTGGCGGTTGAGCTGGCCTGTGAGCATATACTGAACATCATAGCCCCATACAACGCCGCTTTCCTTAAGAGGATTGATATATTTTTCAAGGAAGGTGAGCAGGCTGTAAAGATTGTACTTTGGATTTTTAAGGAAGCCTAAAAGAAGCTCCATAGCGCAGTTACCTGCACCTCTGCCCATACCTGAAGCTGTAGCATCAAGATAAGAAACACCGAATGACATAGTTTCAATCGTATTTGCAAAGGCAAGATTTTGGTTGTTATGAGCGTGGAAGCCGATTGCCTTGCCATATTTTTCACCAATTTCAAGATACTGCTTTGCAAGCTTGCCTGCACTTTCAGGGTAGAGTGAGCCATAGCTGTCAACAAGGTAAATTACATCAACATTGCTGTCACCAAGCATTTCAAGAGCAGCCTCAACCTGTTCGCTGTTTGCCTGGCTGATTGCCATGATATTACAGGTGGTTTCATAACCAAGGCTGTGGAAATGCTCAATCATTTCAATAGCAGCAGGGATTTGGTGAATGTAGCAGGCTACACGAATCATATCGATAACACTTTCGCTCTTTGGCACAAAGTCCTCTTTATAATCGCATCTGCCAACGTCTGCCATAACTGCAATTTTCATATCGCTGATATTGTCACCAACGATTGAACGGATGTCAGCCTCGTCACAGAATTTCCATTTGCCGAAATCCTTTGGGTCAAACAGATTTTTTGAAGCACGATAACCGAACTCCATATAGTCAACGCCTGATTTGATATTTGATTTATAAAGCTCTGTAACAAATTCATCAGTAAATTCAAAGTTGTTACAAAGACCGCCGTCACGAATTGTTGCGTCAAGTACCTTGATGTCCTTACGAACAGACATCAGATTACCTTTTCTGCTTTCCATAATAAAAACCTCACTTACTTTATTGCTTTAAAGCCCCAACGCTTTAAAGTGGATTAGTGCTATTATAACAGACCTGCCTGCCAAATGCAAGAGGAAAATAAAATTAATTGAAAAAGCTGCATAACAGGTTGGTGGGGGCATCAATTTCTACAAATATTTATAGTCAAAAAGCAGGGCTTGTTTACCAAGCCCTGCTAAAGGTTCATTATTTAATGATAACTGTTGTAACTGATTTTGCAGGAATCTGCATAACAGCACTTGAAAGCTTGTTTGCGTTAAGTGTCTGTGACTGATACTTTTCAAGGTTGCGTGATTCGTCAGTTACGTAGGATTCAATGTGTGTAGCGTTATCCGGTCCTGATGCGATGAGTGTAAGCTCGTCAGTGTCTGAATTGTTGATGTAAACAATAACAACTGAACCGTCAGGATTCAGGTAAGCAGACTCCTCAATGTAGTTGCTCTTGTCGCTGCCGTAGGTTTCTGCAGTAGTAAGATTTGCACCGAAGCTTGAGCCTGTTGTAACCTCAATACGCTTTGCACCCTCCTGGATGAACCTTGCGTAGTTACCCATTACCCAGAGTCTTTTTGCTGTCTGGATATTATCAGGGTCATTATAGTCAACATAAACAAGTCCGTCAGGGTAAACACCGCCGCTGCAGGCTGTCCACCAATCCCATTCAACCGCATTTAAAATGGTTAAATCCTGGTGAATAATGTCAGCCAGAGCAAGACCGTAATACATACTCATACCATTGCCGTCGGTGTACTGACCAACCTGCTGGTAGTGGTTGTAGCAACCTGAGCTGCCGTCATTTGTCATCTGGCAGTATTCTGTGCAGCGTACCTCTTCGATAGCGGAATAGTAGCTGCCGCTGATGTCCTTTGCAACCTGCTCTCTGTCGCTTGTGCTTGCCCAGTAGGAGTGGGTGTCAAGGCTGTTGCAGTATGCACGGATATTGGCGTTATTATTTGCATAGTTAGTGCCCCAGGTTGATGACTGAGATGAGAACATATTCGGCAGGAATTTTTTATAAAGGTCACTGCTTGAGTGATTGAGCTGAGCACACTCCCATACAGAAAGATTAACCTTGCCGTTCAGCTTAGAGCTTGCCTGAAGAGAAGGTACCATATAGTTATTATAGAAGGTTCTTGCAGCCTCTGCCGTGAAATGACAGCCCTCCTGTGAGGTGTTGCCGTTGGCATCTGCTGCCCAATCCCATTCCGGCTCATTGATAGGAGAAACGCTTGTAACGTTATATCCCTCATCAATAAAGTGCTCTGCACAGTTTACTACATAGTTTGCAAAGGACTGATAATTGCTTTCGCTTAAATTCTGATTTACACCATTGCTGCAGTAAGCCTTGCCGTTATCTGTTATTGAAACAGGTGCTGAGTTAGAGAAAAGTGTCAGTTTAAAGTCAGGATTAGCCTTTTTAACAGAAGCAAGCACCTTTTGTGCTGCTGCATCAGCGTTCCAGTCATAGGTTGATGCGTTGTTAATATTGCTTGAAGGTGAGAGGAAATCCTCTGCTCTTCTTCTCCAGTCACCGATGTGTGTATCGTTTTCAGAGCCGCCGCCGAGGTTGTAGCGGTAAATGTCAAGGCCTGCACCGCTTTCGCCGTAAAGGAGCTCGGTTACCCTGTCTATCTGTTCATCGTTCCATCTTCCTATATCCTGTGCCCACCAAGCACCTGATGCACCAAAGCCGTCAATGGTTTGGTAGGTTTTTGTCATATCAAACGTTGTGCGTTTGTTATAAAGGGTGAGTGCGTTCTGTTTTACATAATTTTCTGCAACATTGTTCAGTATTGAAAAGTCATTTGCGTTTACATAGCCGTCCTTATACAAATCAAAGGCTGAATTGTAGTTTGACTGACTGTAAGCAGGGTTATCGTTGTCGTGGCTGATATGCTGCTGGAAATTTGAAATCAGATAGAACGGACTGAGTTCCAGCTTGGATTCGCCGCAGTCAGAGCAGGAATATAAAATACTTCCGGAAGATTTAACATCATTGTATACATAAGTATGATCTTTTGCCGGTGTAAAGTTTCTGGTTAAAACACCACTGTCACAGTATGGGCAGTAATAGGAATCATAACCTTGCTCTGTGCAGGTTGGTGCTGTTGTTTCGGTAATGTATTCGTGCTTTGCATTTGTATCTGTTACACTTCCGTCAGCATCCACAAGGCAGTGGTATTCCCAGTTGCTTCCGTTTGCCTTGCCTGCTTTATAGAAATCAAAGGCACCGCTGTCATGCAGTCCGTAAAATCTTGCATAACCTGTTCCAAATGCGTTGGCAGGGATTGTGATTTTAGGTGAATAAATTTTAACCCAGTTAAAATTAGTATTGTTAAAGGCATTATTGCCTATGCTTGTGCAGTTTTTAGGAATATCGAGCCAGAAGGTGGAGGCTTTGCAGTTATAGAAAGCATTGTCACCGATTGTCAGTGTGCCCGGGCAGTCGTTGTTGAACACAACTGTTGAAAGATTCTCACAGCCATTAAATGCATTATATGCAATAGTGTATGAATTGTCAGTACCTGCAAAGCTGATGTCTTTAATCAGATAGTGGAAGTTTGTCCATGGTGTGGAGGTCATAGTTCCGTTACCGCTGAAATTCAATCTGAATGCTCTGTCATTTGTATCAAATGAATAGGAAAGGCTGCCGCCATTTGAACAAGTGCCGTTCAGCGCATTTGCAGATTTATTATAGCTTGTTGCCCAAGAACTGAGAGCATTGTTCTGAGAAAAGAACACACAGCTGTTTGGAACACTGTTAAGAGCATCTGTTCCAACGCTTGTTATACTGCCACTGTTCCAGATTACACCATGCAGATTACGGCAGTTATAAAATGCCTTGTTGTCAATTGCTGTGTGACCTGAGCCGACATAAACCTCTTCAAGTGAGGTACATCCGCTGAATGTACCATCAGGCAGCTTGCCGCTATAGCCTGAAGTATTGTTGTTTTCCGGCATAATTGCCCATTTTAAGCTTGTGCAGTCAAGGAATAATTCCTTGTAATACCATGAGCAGTTTTTAGGCAGAGTAATATTCTGCAGTGCTGTACAGCTTCTGAAGCAGTCATCACCTATAGTGTCAACTGAGTCAGCAATGGTGACGGATTGAAGATTTGTACAGTTATAAAACCAATACGCACCGATTTCGATTACACCGTTTTCAATAATTACGCTTTTAATCTGACTGCGATATGTGGTGTACCATGGTGCTCTTTTAGTAAGACTGTTGGCATAACCTGCACCTCTGCCTGATCCTTTTACGGTGAAAACACCGGTGTCTTGATCAAGTGTACAGCTTAAATCACCGCTGGTGAAGCTTCTTGTTGCAGCATAGCTTATTGTTGTAAAACCAACTAAGGATGTTATAACAATAACTAAGCTTAAAACTAATGATAATACTTTTTTCGATTTTTTCATAGTCATTGCCCCGCTATATAAACTTATTCAATATTATTATATAATATATAAACAGATAAATCAACTTATTTGTCAGATTATGTTGAAAACAATTGCTTTGATTGTAAACCTAAATCAAAATTAAGGTTGACAATAAGCTTGCTTAGTGGAATAATCTTGAAAAAAGGAGGAAACTTATTATGAACGAAGAAAACAGTAAAAAGAAAAAATTTAAAACGATTGATATTGTTTATATCGGTTTATCTGCGGCGTTGCTTGCAATTTGTTCCTGGATTTCCATTCCGCTTACTGTGCCTATTACGCTGCAGACGATGGGTGTTTGTCTTGTTGCGTCACTGTTTGGAATGAAAAGAGGAACACTGGCAACGGTTATTTTTATAATACTTGGTGCAGTGGGTGTGCCTGTTTTTCAAGGCTTTACAGCAGGTGTTAGTATTATCGGCGGTCCCACAGGCGGTTATATTATAGGTTTTATATTTACCGCACTTATTGTTGGTTTTGTTTCTGATAAATTTAAGGGCAAGCTTGTGCCGCTGATTATCTCAATGGTAATTGGTATTCTCGTTTGTTACGCTTTCGGTACCGGCTGGTTTGCTTTGGTTTATGCAAAACAGGGCACGCCTGCTGCACTTGGCACAATCCTCGGCTGGTGTGTTATTCCATTTTTAATTCCCGATATTGTTAAAATTGTAATTGCCGCAGTTTTAACGAACAGGCTTAAGAGGTTTGTTAAATGATAAAAATAAGGTATCACCATTTAATGTGTATTCCTCGCTATAAGGGTGAGGGTTATAGTACTGCGTTCTGCGAAAATCTGCAAAGAGTTAAAGAGAATCTAAAAAATCATAATTATGTTTTAGTTAACAGCTGCGACGATGTGTGCCTTTTTTGCCCGAATAACCATAACGGTGTGTGTAATGCTGAAGAAAAGGTAAGCAGATATGATGCACTTGTAAAAGAAAAATTAGAGAATAAGGAAGCCTTGCTGCCTGAAGAAATATGCAGTGATTGCTGTTGGTTTGAAATTTGCAAAAAAATACGATAAAAATCAAATTTTTCTGTTGTATTCTTGTCTTTGTCTGTAGTATAATACTGCC
>CAYNGP010000060.1:0-10966 GCA_964396885.1 uncultured Bacteroides sp.
ATTTGTCCTTGGAGAGGGACTTTAATAACTACTATTTTATTATACGAGGAGTGATTATATTATGAACTTAAAAAAGGAAATTAAAAAAATTAATCTTCAGCGTTTCGCAGCTGAAAATGGATTAACTGTTACTGCTGATATTGAGCCTGCAATTTCACTTGATTTTGCAACACGCTTTCAGCAGAATATCGACGAACTCAATGAAATTCTCGGTATTACAAATATGATTTCTATGAGATCAGGTGACCAGATTAAGATTTATAAGACTGAGGTAACAAAAATCGGCTCACAGGTTGGTGAGGGTGAAACAATCCCACTCAGCAAGGCAACCACCAAGCTTGCCAAGACGATTACAATCGATATGGAAAAGTATCGCAAGGCTACGTCTATTGAAAGCATCCAGAAAAGGGGCTATGAGGGTGCTGTTAATAAAACCGACAAGGCACTTGTTCAGCAGCTCCAGAAGGGCTACAAAAAAACCTTCTTTGAACTTTTAGAGGATGGTACTGCATCTACTTCGGGTAAAAGCTTCCAGGATGCCATTGCACAGGCTTGGGGCAAGCTTTCAGAAATCTATGAGGATGAAAGCGTTGAGGCTGTATACTTTGTTAATTCCCTTGACCTTGCCGATTATCTCGGTCAGAAGGATATTACAACAGAAAGTGCAGCAGGCTTCACCTATATTAAGAATTTCCTTAGCCTTGGCACAGTTATTGTTTCACCTTCCGTTAAAAAGGGAAGTATTAAGGCTACTGCAAAGGAAAATATCAATGGTGCTTATATTGATGTTGCAACAGGAGAGATTTCAAAGGCATTCACCTTCACCACAGATGAAACAGGCTATATCGGTATGCTGCACAGTGCAAAGACTGACAATGCAACACTTGAAACATTGCTTGTAGGTGGTGTTCTTTTCTGGGTTGAAAGACTTGACGGTGTTGTTATTTCCGATATTGCCAAGGTTGATGAAACACCTGCAGACGAAACATCTAAGGAGTAAAGCTGTGCTTAACACTATTTTTGAAAGAGTAGAAAGAAGGCTGCTGGATGATGAAAGCTTTAAGGAAACGCTTATAAAAGAATATATCAGCACTGTTGTTGATCGCCTGTGTATTCGCCTTGGTGTAAGAAAGCTCCCAAAGTCCTTTCAATCCATTGCAGTTGATGCGGTTATAAAAATGCACCGACGTTCTTTTTATGAGGGTATTCAGAGTGAAAATGACGGTGGTGCTTCCGTTTCCTTTGTGGATGATATTCTGAATGAGTATGAGGCGGAAATTGCTCAGTATAATCGTACGAACAAAAAGAAGGTGCGTTTTTATTGAAATGGGAAAAATGCGAGCTTATTGCAAGGGTCAATGGTAATTCCGTTGACGAACTGGGAAATTTGCTTAAGACTGAAAAGGTGCTAAAAACACCCCTTGCCCGAACTGTATCCATTACAGACAAAGATTTAGCAATATATGGAAGAACTGTGACAGACAAAACGGTTAAGCTTTTGCTTAGGTGTTCGGCTGATGATATAAGAGCCTGTGATTTTGTAAAATTCAATGGTGCAATGCTCAGTGTAATTGAAACAAAGCCAGCAGGTCGCTTTTTCGCTGCTTTTTGTGAAAAGAAAGGAAAAGTCTAATGGCAAATTATAAAGTGTCTGTAACAGGCACTGAGCCCCTTGAAAGAGTGCTCAAAGCCAAAAGTGTGATTTCTTTTGATGCGATTGAAACAAAGCAACTGACCCAAATGCTGAACAGGGCAAGACAGCCCGGCGGAACTCCTGTCGATACAAGAGAATTGCAGAAGTCATCAGCCAAGGACGAGCATGCAATGGGATATACAAAGGATTATGCCGCACATGTTGAATACGGTCACAGAACACGTGACGGCGGTTTTGTTAAGGGTCAGCGTTATTTGCAAAAGAACGTTGAAGCACAGGCGCCGATTTACAGGGCGGATTTGATTAAGGCAATAGGTGATAAATAGTGTACAAAAAAATAAGTGTGATTGATTTGCAGCAGGCAATACAGTCACAGATAACAAATAAAACAGGACTTAGGTGTTATGACTTTGTTGAGAAGAATACACCAAGTCCTTTTTATTTTATTGAGTTTACAGGCAAACAGCCGAATGACACAAAAACAATGTTTCGTGAAAGCTTTTCGTTTTATATTCATTCCATTGCAGAGCCTGCCGATTCCTCTGTTGGAATTTATAAATTAATTCAGCAGCTGGATGAGGCACTCAGCGAGGATGTTAAGTTGCCGGGTGAATTTGAACTTGTAAGACAAATGAACAATGGTGTGCTTAATATCAAGACGGATGAAACCAACGAAAAGCACGCAGTATCGGAATTTGTTTTTGATGTGTGCTACGGCTACAAAATGAAGTGAAAGGATAATTTATTATGAATGAATTTGACAACAGAGCGTATTATAACGAGAACATTACCAAGGCAGTTGCAGGCAAGAACCTGCTTCTGACCATATGGGACAGAACAGGCGAAAATCTGCTTGTTATTGGTGGACAGCAGGGGCTGACAATCAACCGCTCTGCCGATTCTATCGAGATTAATTCAAAGGACACTGACGGAGGCTGGAAGAGCAAGCTTGCAGGTATGAAGGAGTGGAGTATTGACACCGATGGACTTTATATCAATGGTGATGCTGCCCACAAGCGTTTGTCAGAAGCCTTTGAAGAGGGTGATTATGTTTGTGTTAAGGTTATTAACAAAAAGGAGCAAAGGGGTATGTTTGGCGGCCTTGCTGCAATTACCGATTATCCCATTGAAGCACCTTATGACGATGCAGTAACCTACAGCCTTACCTTAGAGGGTGCAGGCAGGCTTGTTGATCTTACAGAAAATCCGATTGAAAATGAGGCAATGCCAAAAAGCATAGTGTCTGATGAAAGCACACAGACAGAAGTAGCAGAGGGGGATGAAGAATAATGGCAACACTTATTTATGATGGAAAAGAGTATGAACTCAAATACAATCTTAAAAGAATTGAAATGATTGAGGGTAACACATCATTGCCCACAATGGCACAAATCAGCCGTACAGGCGGTTATTTCGGTATCAGTGACCTTAAGGTCTATCTTTCAATGGGCTTAAAGGAAAAGGGTGCAGATGTGTTTGTTATGCCAAGACCAGCCGAAAAGATTGCAGAGGCACTTATTGAAAAGGATTATAAGGATGCCTGTGCTTCAGTGCTTGAGGCTTTGGAGCGTGACTGTCCTTTTTTCTTCCAGAGCAACTAATCAGCTTTGAATATTTTGCTGATGACAATAACAATTCTGAATATCAGAAAATAGCAGGTCCGTATCGCAAAGATATGGACTTTGCTTTTTTTGTTGTTAACTTCGGCTATTCAAAGGCTGATTATGAGGCTCTTACTCTTAGAGAAAAGGCTTTTATTTATAAAGCATGGGAAAACAAAAAGGTTTCAGATATGTGCAGCACATATAACGCCTGCTTTACTGCTTTCTTTAATGCCAACCGTTCAAAAAGGCAAAGACCCATTAAGCTTCTTAAGGGCAAAAGGCAGAGGGTTGATGAAAATGTGTTAACCGAAAACAGGGCGGTTATTATGCAGGCAAATAAAAATGATGGTGACTGGGTAGCAAAAATCTACAAGGCTAACGGTTTTCCGTATAAAAGGAGGTCAGCGGCTAATGCCTGATTATAAAATATCTGCAAAAATTGTAGGTGATTCAAAAAGCTTTGAAAAGGCATTTGAAACCGCCAACAGAGCCGTTGCAGATTTTGATTCAAGATTTAAAGGTGTCATAGACAGACTGAAAACATTGGGAAGTTCATTGACCACATCAAGTAATAATTTTACAAAATCAAGTAAAAACCTTACAAAATATGTTTCAAGTTTTGAAAAAGGATTTGAAGAAGCAAGTAGAACTGCTGAAAATTTTGACGTGGTTTTGAGTAATGTCACAGGCGGACTGCAAACCGTAGGCGGCTCATTAACCAAAGTGGGCGGAAAACTCACAAAATATGTCACTAAGCCGGCTATAGGCGCTGTATCTGCTTTAACAGGCATTACCCTTGTAAAAGGCTTTGACCGTTTAACAGGTATTGATGATGCAAAAGCAAAGCTTTTGGGTTTGGGTCACAGTGCCGACAGTGTTAAGGATATTATGAACTCTGCCTTGGCTTCCGTTAAAGGTACATCCTACGGTTTGGATGAAGCCGCTACTACTGCCGCAGGTGCAGTTGCAGCAGGTGTCAAACAGGGTAAGGAGCTCACAAGATATTTGTCACTGACTGCCGATGCTGCTGCCGAAGCAGGTGCATCAATGAGTGATATGGGCTCAATAATCAATAAGGTGCAGACCTCACAGGTTGCTTATACTGATAACCTCAATATGTTAGCTGACAGAGGCTTGCCTATATACCAGTGGCTTGCTGACGAAGCAGGTACTACTGCGGCGGCAGTTAAGGATATGGCAAAGGATGGCGAAATTTCCTCTGATATGTTCCTTAAGGCTATTGAAAAGAATATCGGCGGTGCGGCAAAAATTGTTGGTGAAAATTCCTTCAAGGCTTCCATTGCCAATGTGGGTGCGTCAATCGGCAGAATAGGGGCGAATTTCCTTGATGCAGGGGGAAACGGTGCAGGTTTCTTCACAACCTTAAAGCCGCTTATAACCGATTTTACAAATGATTTGGGTGTTGTTGAGGAAAAGGCATCTGCTCTGGGTGAGAAATTCGGCAGCAGCTTTAAAACGATTGTCGATAAGGTGCAGCGGGGCAGAGAATATTTCAAAGGACTTACAGCTGAATCACAAGCAGCAACGCTCAAAACTGCAGGTGTAGGCTCTGCTATGGCAGTTGGTTTGGGTCCCGGTATTGCCGCAGTGGGTAAAGGTCTTATAATGACTGCCAAATTCAGTGACGGTGCTTCGTCATTTGTAAAGAATGTTCAATCATCCTTTCAGTCGTTGCCCGGTGTGTTCTCTTCTGCAAAGAAAAGCATCGGTGGTTTTGTTGGAGATTTTAAAAGCTTAGGCAGTGGACTGATACAACCGATTTCGCCATTGCTTTCTAAAGTATCTAAAATTGTAAATGGTGCTTTTGGAAAAGTAGGCACAGCCATTTCAACACCCTTTAAAAACGGATTTGCTTTTATCAAAAATGGTGCAGGAAATTTAATCGGAAATCTCGGAATAAAATTCCCTGCACTAACAGGAATTATTGCATCCTTTGAAAATAATTCTTCGGGTATGTTTTCAAAAATCGGTGGCAGTATTTCATCAATACTTGGAAGAGCAGCAGGCTTTGCTCCTGTGTTCTTAAAAGGTTTTAGCATTGCTGCAGGGCTTGGTGTTGTGTTTGCAGGATTAGGCTTGCTGCAGCAGGGCTTTGGTGAACAGATTGACAGTGTGCTTAATATGGTTACAGAAAAAGGACCACAGATTATAACAAATCTCTGTAACGGCATTTCATCAAAGTTACCGAATTTGATTGATCAAGGCGGTACGCTAATAAATAATCTGTTGAATGCAATAATTTCTAATCTGCCTGCAATAATGACTGGCGGAACAAAGATATTAACAAGCCTTGTTACATCAATAGGCAATCAAATGCCAAAGCTGATTCCTACAGCCTTGGAGTTAATTATTACATTAGCTAATGGACTGATTAATAATCTACCTAAAATTGTGACAGCAGGTTTAAACTTAATTGTTGGCTTAGTGCAAGGATTGATAAAAGCTATACCTAAGCTGATTGCGGCAGCTCCAACACTGATAACTAACCTGATAACATCAATTTGCAATATGCTTCCGCAGATTATGACCACAGGTATTACCCTTATTACACAGCTTGCTGTTGGTTTAATTCAGGCTATACCTGAGCTTATCAAAGCTGTTCCGAAAATAATAACTGAATTGAAAAGTTCTTTTTCTGACTTTGACTGGGGCTCTATCGGTAAAAACATTATTGAAGGTATCAAGAATGGTTTAATATCCGTTGCTTCAAGTCTTGTGGATGCTGCAAAGAATGCAGGCGGTGCAGCACTTGACGGTATCAAGAAAAAGCTTGGTATTCATTCACCGTCAAGAGTTTTCAGAGATCAGGTTGGTAAAATGATGAGTGTCGGTCTTGGTATCGGCTTTGTGAAAAATCTGCCTGTTAAATCTATGACTAACGGTGTGTCAAAGGCAATCAGCAGGGTTAACGATAACTCTCTTGCAATGGTGTCCACTGTGGATACAAGCAATATGTCAAGCGTTACAACGCATATGATAGAGGATGTTTCTCTTAACTATGGTATGTCTGCTATGTCAGCGAATACAGGCGGCAGTTCCTTAGATGTTGACGGCTTGGGTGATTATATCGTTACTGCAGTGCTCAGTCAGTCCGACATATTGGCAAGAGCACTTAAGGATGGTGTGGCAGAAATGAAGCTTGTGCCGAATAACAGAGATGCGGCAAGATGGATTGCTTCAATTCAGGCTTGATATAGGGGGGATATATGAAATTCTATTATGTAAATTCAGCAGGTGAGCGTATTAATTTTTATGAATATCCCTACTTGTTTCAGGAGGGTAATATACTTGACTACAGCTGGCAGTATGATAATGACAATCTTAAAATAACCAACCTGCACAAAGAGCCCGGTGAACGCTCCTTTAAGCTTGCTTTACTGCCGGATGTACAGCTTATGCTTAGGGAACGAAAAAAGTTGTTGCAGCAGGCGGCTAACAGGGTATTTGAGGTGTTTGAGTATGATGTTTGCAATGATGCCTACGGCAGGCTTTACAGTGAAACAGGCTATTATCTGCTTTGCAAAATTGTATCGTCAAGCAAATCCAATTGGCTTGACGGTGTTCCCTATATGTTTCAGGAGTTCAAGCTCATTACTCAAATGGATTTCTGGCTGAAAGAAACAAAGTATGAATATTTTCCGCTGTCACAAATTGAAAATAGCGGGATTTCTTTTCCCTTTGATTTTCCATTTGACCTCAGTCCTCCCTCTGTGGGCAAGACTCATATTGATACCGATAACTTTTTGCCTTCAGATTTTATTCTGACGATTTACGGCAGAGTATTAAATCCAAGTATTACCATAGGTGAAAATAATTACGGCATCAACTGTGAAATCAAAAAGGATGAACGAGTTGTTATTTCACTGCTAAACGGTGAAAGAAATATAAAATGTATTGACAAATTCGGTAAGGAAAAGAATTATTTTGAATACAGAAGCAAGAAAAGTTCTGTTTTTGCACCGATAAAAAGCGGTATTAACAGTATTGTGTGGAATGGTGAGTTCGGTTTTGATTTGGTTATTGTTGACCGAAGGTCTGAGCCTAAGTGGGCAGTGCCTGAGGACAGTGAGGATGTGACTGCTGTCAAAGAAATTGAAGAACAGCAGAAGGAAGTTGAGGAGGCAGCGTGGATTTTATAATTACAGATTCAGATAGAAGGGAGCTCGGTTTTATTGACCAGGCTTCTTACCTTGATATGGATATAGGCGGTGAAAATGACTTTGAGCTAAAAATCAAGCTTGATGATTTTTCAAGTGATATGTATGCACCTGAATATTTCTTAATATGCCCTGATACGGAATACGGTGGAATTCTTGCTGACCCTGAGGTTATAACCGGTGAAAAGATGATTTATTTTTATGGTGATACCTTCAGAGGCTTGCTTCATAAAAAGTGCATTGAGCCTCCTAAGGGTCAGGATTATAAAACAATCAGCGGTGAGCTTAATAATTGCATCAGTCAGCTTGTTAAAGAGCATTTCACTGATATGTTTACAGTTTCAGCCGAAAATACAGGAATTAAGCTTTCTAACTATAAATTCAACAGATATGTCACCTTGTGTGAGGGGCTTGATTCTATGCTCGCTTCTGTAGGCTATCGTCTTGATATAAAAATTATTCTTGGTGATAAATTTGAAGTTCAGCTATCGGCAAAGCCTGTTACAGATTATTCAGATAGCATTGAGTTTTCACAGGACGGCAATATTCAGTTTGAAATTAAAAAGATAACCAACCGCTATAACTATATGATTTGCCTTGGTAAGGGCGAATTGAAGGACAGAACGGTTGTATATCTTCATCAAAATTCAAAGGGCAAAATCAGCCGTGTGTCAAGTATTCCCAAGGGTGACGATATAAGGGTCTATATCTATGACAATAACAATTCCGAAAATGAGGAAACACTGGTTGCCGATGCAACAAAAAAATTCACCGAGCTTAACGGCAGTGACAGTCAGAAAATCACAGTCAATGACAATATGGGTTTAGAACTTGGTGATATTGTCGGTGGCAGGGATTATATAACAGGTTTGTCAGTTGCTCAGCCTGTTACAAATAAAATTGTGAAGTATGAGAAAAACAGGCTTTCAATATCATACAAAATCGGTAACAGCTAAAAATTGAAACGGGGGTGTTAGTATGAATAACACAAATTTAGTAACAGGATACAGGAATGAAAATCATATAACCTCAGCAGATTTCGGGTCACTGTTTTCCGGTGTGTTCGGCACAGGTAAATATGTGCTTCCCACAGAGCGTCAGTTTGAGGCGGAGCTTGTGAGCAATAACCTTGTGCGTATACACAGCGGTGACGCTGTCATTAACGGCAGGCATGTACGTATTGAACCGAATACTTATGAGGATTTGGTTATTGAAAACGGTGAACAGGGTGCTACAACCTATGCTGTGGTGTATTTCCGTTACACCAAGAACAGCGAAACTGGTGTTGAGGACTGCGGCACATATATTCTCAATGATGCACCAAGCACAGGTAAAACAGAATACAGCACCTGCAATATTCTTAATGGTGACGAAATCGTTGATTTTCCTTTGTATCTTATCAAAAGCGTAGGTATAAGCGTATCAAATGTTAAGCAGTTGTTTAAGCTGCCCACAAATCTTATTACTGCCGCAACAGATATCGCACAGAGCAAAACGGATATTGAAAGCCTGAAAAACAGAGATACTGCCTTAACAAATGCAATCAATACAGAAAAGGCAAGAGGCAGCAAGATTTTGTGGCAGGGGTCTTATGGCTGGTCTATGGCTGAAACGACAACATTAACTTTATCCGAAAAGGTCAGTGCTCAGCGTAACGGCATTAAGCTTTTGTGGGCAAGCGGTGATGATAAGGACCATGCAAATTATGATGTGCAGATAACTGACATTGATAAAAATGCGGTTAAGCTTATGAGCAGTCATGGCTTTGCTTGTCCTTTGTTTGGCGGCAATTTTACCAGTATTGGTATGAAATATGTTTATATCACTGACACAACAATCAAAGGCTCTGAACAGAATAACGCAAGCGGAACTAAAAACGGCATTACATATAACAACAAAAGGTATTACCTTTTTGCCGTTGTTGGCTATTAGGGAGGGTATATGCTCAAACTTCATTTTAATGTAACGGAGGAAAGGGTTAAGTTAGATGCTACAAAGAAAAACGATACCCCTGCAGCAGGTAATATCAATTATATTGAGTGCCACTTTGACCTTCCGCCTGCCTATGATGATTTAATTGTAGAAGCTGTGTTCAATGGTGAAAGAAGGGTATTGGTTAATGGTGTCTGCTCTGCTCCTCATATTGCAGCAGGTGAGTGCACTGTGGGTGTTGTAGCCTATGCAATTGAAAATGACGGTTACAAGCTGTTATCATCACCAAAGCCCTGCACGCTCTGTCTGACAAAAGGCAGCTTTGACCATAGCAGAGCAGTGGACACACATCCTTCCCCCGGTGCACTCGAAGATTATTATCAGAGAATTAAAGATTTAATTAAGTCTTTAGGCTGCAGTGTAGGTGAGGATAGACCTGACAGCAAACTCAGGGATATAGTCGTCATAAAAACAATAGAGGAATATGAGAGTTATTTTGAAAATGAGGAAAACCTCACAAGCCTTATTGAGAGTATGCAGGAGGGTGATTATGTTCTGTTATTTACCCTTGATTGTGACTTAGGTGACGGCGAAAGAATGACTGCCATTTCAACTATTGTTAAGGAAAATGATAACCTTGAATTTTATGACGGTTTTACAACAGAGGTAATCCGGCAGATGGTTTCTGCCGAGGTTAATCCACTGGAAAAGGAAATAAAAGCCTTGCAGTCAATTATTGATGAAAAGCAGGATCGTAGTTTTACATTAGAGCACAATTGTGAGTATCGCAGAACTGAGCCTAAGCTGTTCGGCAGCACTTGGCTGCAATTACTTTTGCCACAGGATATTCCAAAAGATTACATATCAAGTCTTGTGTTTAACAGCGGAGTAACTCCCATAACACTCAGCTATCCCCATGAAATTATTTTCACAGGTGATGATGTTGTAGACAATGTACTTGTGCCGAAGGCAAATACAACATATAACGTAATATTCTGGTATGACGGAATAAACGTCAATGCCGTTTCAAGAGGTGTGCCGTATGCTGAGGAATAAATTAAGGGCTATGCTGTCAGCAAAGCCAATCTATCAGAGGCTTGCGTATTTAGAAAGCACAGGAAAACAACTTATTGTAACAAGTATGCAGACGTCAAACAATCTCACTGTATATATGGATTTTGCATTGTTACAGACAGTGTATGATAATTCTAACAGATGGTGTTGCTCACATATTGCAGAAAATCATAAGTACAGACCTTTGAGAATAGAAAAAGATGTATTTCAGATATACAGTATGGGTGTAGGTAATGGCTCAGTTTTGGTTAATAAAATGGCAGCAGATACAGAGCGACATACAATACTGTATAATGATGATAACGGTGATGTGCTGTGGGATGGTGTGAATAAAGGCAACGTATTTCAGGAAATACCACTAACAGATCATATGGAGCTTGGAGTATTTGGACAGAGTTGGGGGCTCGCTACAGCTATCGATTATTCTCGTGATTCATTTGTTAAAATGCGACTGTATGAGCTTATCGGTTATGACAAAACAAGCGGTGAGAAAATATATCACGCAATACCTGTGCTTGATAATA
>CAYNGP010000061.1:0-10959 GCA_964396885.1 uncultured Bacteroides sp.
AATTGCTGATTATGAGAATAAAACAGCCGGTAAAACAGCTACTGCACAGTCAGGTATTTATGATAATAAGCGTGAAATATTAAATACCTGGTTTGCAGGATTTTATCCTACTAATTCACCTAAATATACAATTATCGTTATGCTTGAGGATGGTGACAGCGGAGCAGGAGATTGCTGTCCTGTTTTTAGAACAATAGTTGAAAAGCTTGATAAAATGTAGTATAATGTCGATGGTGATATTATGCAAAAAAATAAACTTAAAGCGTTCTTAATTTACAGAATGCTTGAAGAACGCAGTGATGAAGATAATCCCTTGTCAACGAATGATATTATTGAGGGATTAGCTGAATATGGCATTGATTGTGAACGTAAATCTGTTTATACACAGGTAGATGCTCTGAATGAGCTTGGCTGCGACATTATCAAAGTGTTTAAGCCTAAGAGAGGCTATTTCTTAGCGAACAGGCGTTTTGAAATACCTGAGGTTATGCTTTTGATTGATGCTGTTACAAGTGCAGGCTTTATTACACCAAAAAAGACGAAATCACTTGTTGAAAAGCTGAAAAGCCTTGTATCAAGCGGGCAGGCAGATTCACTGATAAGCCGAGTTTATGTTGAAACAAATAGTGCAAAGTGTGATAATGAAGAAATTTATATCACCATTGATCGCCTTCACGAAGCAATAAGTGAGGGTAAAAAGGTTAAATTTGTTTACAAACGCCGTTGTGTTGATATTGAAAATAAGAAAAAGTATACAGAAAAAACTTTCAGGGTTTCACCGTATGCACTCATCTGGAAAGATGATCATTATTACCTTGTCTGCAATAATGAAAAGTACGATAATTTAATGAATCTCAGAATTGACAGAATGAAAAGGCTTAATATTCTTGACGAAAATGCAAGACCTGTTCATGAGGTTAGTAGTTATACTGACTCTTTCGATTCACAGGATTACAGCTCACGTATGTTCAATATGTTCTCAGGTGAAAAATGCAGTGTTAAGCTGCGCTGTGCTTTGCACCTGCAGGAGGAAATGATTGACCGCTTCGGTTCATCAATTCGTCTGACGGCTAATGAGCTGACACATTTTGAAACAACTGTTGATGCAACAATAAGTGAAGGCTTTGTATCGTGGTTGATGCAGTATGGTGACGATATTATGGTGCTTGAACCAAAACAGCTTGCTGATATGGTAAAAAAACGAGCAAAGGCAATACTTAAGATTTATAAATAGGTGATTTTATGAAAATATTTAAAAAATATTATCCTGTAGTCTTAGCATTCATATTAATAGTTGTATCATTATCTGTAACTGCTGCTGTTTATGCTAATGATGTTGATTATTATTTTGATGAAAAAACATCAACACTCCATATCACAGGAAATGGCGATATGGAAAATTTTGAAAATGAATTTTCTGCACCTTGGCGTACATATTCACAGGCTGCTAAAAGAGTTGTTATTGAGGAGGGTGTTACATCAGTCGGTTCAAATTCATTTGCAGGATTTTATTATCTTAATGAAGTTGTTCTTTCTGACAGTGTAAAATCAATCGGTAATTCTGCATTTGCTTCTTGTCCTAATTTGAAAGCGCTTACACTTTCTCCCAATATTATCAGCATTGCCGATACATCCTTTGCATTTGATAAAAACGATTTTAAAGCAAATGTTACAGCCGGCTCGTATGGATTGTATTATCTACATAAAAATAATGTTGGTTTTGACTGTGATGCGATTGATTTTTCTGATATTAAAACCAAAATTTCTAATTTCGGAATGCATGCTTATTATCCTATTGAAACAAATCATAACTGCACAGTAACCTTTGAGTCAGCAGGCAATTATGACACAAAATGCTTTATTTATGACGATAGTTTCAAAAGACTTGCAACGGACGATAACAGTGGAGCTAATTATAATTTTAAAATAACCTATTCATTTGAAGCCGGTAAAACCTATTATTTTGATGCGTTTATGTGGAGTACCGGAGATAGGGGTACTTATAATGTAAGTGTTAATGTTGACAGCTTTGATTACAAAGTTTCAGCCTATGCAATGGCTGACCCAAGCGGTGCAGCAAGCGATATAGCAATTGATGAATTATTGATTAATGGCAGTGAAATCGGGAAGGGGACAACTCTTCATTTTGAAGAAAACCCTGCTTCGGTCGATATAACACTTAATGGAAAAACTTCAAAAATATTTGTAACTCCCAATTCAGAAAATAATCTTGTTTTAGTCACTTGTGATGTTAATAATGACGGATATATTAACGCTAAGGATTTTGCAGAGCTAAACAGGGAAAAGTCAAAATACTTACCGTTATTTGATAATTTTATAAACTACAAATTATAGTTCATAGAAAGCACTTCTGTATAGCTAATTGCAGAGGTGCTTTAATTGTTATACTAAAGGTTTGTTCTGAAAAATACACATATTTTTTCAAGCACGTGTAACTAATTTGTAACATATTTAATATTGAAAATAACTATATTATAATATACAATATAATATGAATATTAATATATCTTTTGAGGTAAAAGGATGAAAATTTCTAAATTAACAGGTAAAGAATCACTCGGTATAGAGTTTGGTTCAACCAGAATTAAAGCTGTTTTGATTGATGAAAACTGCAATCCGATTGCAACAGGCAGCTTTGATTGGGAAAACAAGCTTGAGGATGGTATATGGACATATCACACTGACGAGATTTGGCAGGGAATGCAGTGTGCTTATGCAAATCTGAATGATAATGTCAGCAGTAAGTTCGGTGAAAAAATTGAAAAGCTTTCTTCGATTGGCTTTTCAGCAATGATGCACGGCTACTTGCCCTTTGACAAAAATGATAATTTGCTTGTGCCTTTCAGAACATGGCGAAATACAATAACAGGTGATGCAGCCAAAAAGCTGACTGATTTATTTGAATTTAATATCCCTCAGCGCTGGAGTATTGCACATTTATATCAGGCAATTCTCAATAATGAAGAGCATATTGATGATATTACATATTTTACAACTTTGGCTGGTTATGTTCATTGGAAGTTAAGCGGTGAAAAGGTGTTAGGTGTTGGTGAAGCATCAGGTATGTTTCCTATCGACAGTGACACAAACAATTATAACGCTGAAATGCTTTCAAAATTTTCACAGCTTGACGAGGTTAAGACACGCTCTTGGAAAATTGAAGATATTTTGCCAAAAGTCCTTGTAGCAGGTGAGCGTGCAGGTTCTTTGACTGAGGAAGGAGCAAGGCTGCTTGATCCAAGCGGACTGCTAAAGTCAGGTGCACTGATGTGCCCTCCTGAGGGTGATGCTGGCACAGGTATGGTGGCAACAAACAGTATTACTGTAAGAACAGGTAATGTATCAGCAGGTACATCAATTTTTTCAATGGTGGTACTTGATTCTCCTTTGAAAAATGTTCATGAGGAAATTGATGTTGTCACAACGCCGACAGGAAAATCAGTTGCAATGGTTCACTGTAATAATTGCTGCACAGACCTTGATTATTGGTTTAACTTATTTATTGAGTTTTCAAAGCTTAGCGGCAATGCGTTAACAAAGCCACAGATTTATGACTTGCTTTATAATACTGCACTTGAGGGCGACAGCAACTGCGGCGGCTTGGTGTCATTTAACTATTTTTCAGGTGAGCCGGTTACCAATCTTTCAAGCGGCAGACCTTTATTTTTACGCAGTGAAAACAGTAATTTTAATTTAGCTAATTTTATCAGAACTCAGATATATTCAACAATGGCTACTCTCAAAATCGGTATGGAGATTTTAGAGAATGAGCAGGTTAAAATTGATTGTCTGACAGCTCACGGCGGATTATTCAAAACACCTGTGGTTGGTCAAAGGCTTATGGCAGCTGCTATGAATTCTCCTGTTTCTGTAATGGAAACTGCCGGCGAGGGTGGTGCCTGGGGTATTGCTGTTTTAGCAAGATATGCCTATGACACAGAAAATAGTACACTTGAAGATTATCTTAATAATAAAATATTCAGCAGATATAGGAGCACAACAATAGAGCCTGATGAAAAGGATGTTCAGGGCTTTAATGAATATATGAAATTATATAAAAATGCTTTGGCAGTTGAAAAATCAGCTGTTGAGAATATATAAGGAGAAGTATTATGGCAATTAAGGATTATGAATTTTGGTTTGTTGTGGGAACACAGCATTTATACGGAACAGAAATTTTTGAAGAAATTAATTCACATTCTGCGGAAATGGCAGAGGAATTAACTGCAAAACTTCCTTGCAAGGTTGTTGCAAAGCCATGTGTAAAAACCGCAGCTGAGATTTTAGATATTATGCAGGAGGCTAATAATACCCCTGCGTGTGCAGGTGTTATTACTTGGATGCATACATTTTCACCATCAAAAATGTGGATTGCAGGCTTGAATGCACTTAACAAGCCATATCTCCACGTTAATACACAGTATAACCGTGATATCCCTTGGGGCAGTATTGATATGGATTTTATGAATCTGAATCAGTCGGCTCACGGTGACAGAGAGCACGGCTATATTCACGCAAGAATGAGAAAAAAGGTTAAGGTTGTTGCCGGTTATTGGAAAGACGAGGAATTTCAGAATAAAATCGGTATCTGGATGCGTGCTGCAGTAGGTGCTGCTGAGTCACGCAAACTCAGAGTTCTTCGTATTTCTGATAATATGAGAAATGTTGCAGTAACAGATGGTGATAAAATTGAAGCACAGATTAAACTTGGCTGGCAGGTTGATCACTATGGTGTTGGTGATATTATAAAGTACGTCAATGCTGTGACTGAAGAAGAAATTGATGCACAGATGACCGAGTATGAAAAGAACTACGATATGGACACTGATAATGTTGATGCAGTTCGTTACCAGGCAAGGGAAGAGGTAGCCATCAAAAAGTTCCTTGATGAGGGTGGATTTGGTGCTTTCCATACTAACTTTGAGGATTTACAGGAATTAAAACAGCTGCCTGGTTTGGCATCACAGGATTTAATGCGTCAGGGCTACGGCTTTGGTGCTGAGGGTGACTGGAAGGTTGCTGCAATGACAAGAGTTATGAAGCTTATGGCAGATGGTATGAACGGCGGTACTGCTTTTATGGAGGACTATACATATCATTTTGAGCCAGGTAATGAAATGCTGCTCGGTTCACATATGCTTGAGGTTTGTCCTACTATAGCAGGTACAAAGCCTAAGATTCAGGTTCATCCGCTTGGTATCGGTGACAGAGAAGATCCAGCAAGACTTGTTTTTAAGGCTCAGACAGGTGATGCCATTGTTGTTACCCTTGTTGATATGGGCGACAGACTCAGAATGATTGTTAATGATGTTGAATGTAAAGAGCAGGAAAATGATATGCCTAAGCTCCCTGTAGCCGGTGTTTTATGGAAACCGCTGCCTTGTCTTCAGACTTCTGCTGAAGCTTGGATTTATGCCGGTGGTGCTCACCATTCAGTACTTTCTTACACTTTGACAGCTGATCATATGCGTGATTTTGCTGAAATTATGGGCATTGAATTTATTCACATCAATAAAGATACTGAAATTAATTCGTTTAGGAAAGAACTTTTCTATAACGATGTGGCTTATAAGCTTGGAATGTAAGAGGTAAGTAATGTTAGAGGAGTTAAAGCAAAAAGTATTTGAAGCAAATCTTCAGCTTGTTAAGTATAATTTAGTTGTGCTTACTTGGGGAAATGTTTCTGCTATTGACAGAGAAAAAGGATTATTTGTAATAAAGCCCTCAGGTGTTCCATATGATACTATGAAAGCAGAAGATATGGTTGTTATGGATTTAGATGGCAATAAGGTAGAAGGGGACTTGAATCCGTCTTCTGATACGCCTACGCACCTTGAGCTTTATCGTCAGTTTAAAGATATTGGCGGTATTGTTCATACACATTCATCCTGGGCTTGTTCGTGGGCACAGGCTGGCAGAGATGTTCCGGCATACGGTACAACTCATGCTGACTATTCAAATGGTGCAATCCCTTGTGCAAGGGGACTGACACAGGCTGAGGTTGAAGGTGAGTACGAACTTAATACAGGTAAAGTCATTGTTGAAGAATTTAACAGTAGGGGAATAAATCCCAATGAATGTCCTGCTGTTCTCATTCACAGGCATGGACCATTCACTTGGGGCAAGGATGCTTTCAGAGCTGTTGAAAATGCTCTTATATTAGAGGAAGTAGCAAAAATGGCTTACAGAACAGAGTCAATTGCAGGATTATGTGATAACTCTAATATTGGAATTGAGCAGTATTTACTGGATAAGCATTATCAGCGCAAACATGGTGCAAATGCTTATTACGGACAAAAATAATTTTAGGAGGAGCAAAAAATGAAGAAGAAATTATCATTGTCACTTTCAGCTTTGGTTTTAATATGCATATGTTTATTCTCTTTTTCTGCATTTGCCGAGGAAACTACCGAAGCCAAGGTGCTTAATAAGAACAACACAACAGCATCTACATATTATAGTGAATACCAATATGTTGGTAAGGCTATTACCCCTGCACTTACAGTAAAGTATAATGGCAAAAAGCTTGTTAAAGATGTTGATTATACTGTTAAGTATTCATCCAATATCAATGCAGGAACAGCCAAGGCTAAAATTACAGGTATCGGTGCGTATAGCGGTACTTATGAAAAAACTTATAAAATAGTACCCGTCAGTGAATCAAAGGATTTAAAATTCTCACCTAAAAGCACTATTGTAGCCTATACAGGCAAGGCTAAAACACCTGGCATTGTTATTACATATAAGAATAATACGCTTACTAAGAATAAAGATTATAAACTTTCCTATACTTCAAATATAAATATCGGCACAGCTAAAATGACAGTTAAAGGTATCGGCAACTTTTCATTTAATAAAACCTTTACTTTCAAAATCGTTCCGTCTGAGGTTAAGGGTTTAAAATTCTCACCAACAGCTAACTCGATTACCTTGTCATGGAATAAAGTGAGCAACGTAACAGGTTATCAGATAATGGAATATGATTACAGTAAGAAAGCGTATAAGACTGTAAAATTTGTTTCTGCTGCTACAACAAGCTACACAATCAAAGGTCTTGATTCAAGCTGTTTATATAAATATAATATCAGAGCTTACAGAGAAATTGGCAATACAACATACTACGGTGTATTTACCAAAGAGCTTATGACGAGAACAAGATCAGCTAATACTACTATGCGATATGTAGCTGTTAATGGTAATAATTTATATGCAAGCTGGAACACTGTGCGCGGTGCAGGTTATGTGCTTATTTATTCAACAAACAGCCGTTTCACAGATGTTAAAGAAATTTATATAAATGATAGCAGAACCGGTTCATATACTGTAAAAAACATTAATAGAAATAAGTCTTATTATGTCAAAGTATGTCCTTTTACAACATTGAATGGTCAAAAGTATTTTAGTGGAAAGAGTAATTACATTAGCACGGATTACTCGAAACGCTATGCTATGTATAGCTCATATTATGTAAATAATGCTAACCGAACAACGAATTTAAAGCTTGCTTCACAGGCTATTAATGGTACTGTTGTTTTACCCGGTGAAACCTTCTCATTTAATAAAGTTGTTGGTCAACGAACCTATTCAAAAGGCTATAAGGACGCACCTGTATTTACAGGACCTGGCTCAGAAAATGTTGAAAATGGCGTTGGCGGTGGCATTTGTCAGGTTGCTTCAACAATGTTCAATACAGCACTTTATGCTAATTTCCAAATTGTTGAAAGAAGCCAGCATAGTCAGAGAGTAAGCTATGTTCCGCTTGGCAGAGATGCTGCTATCTCTTGGGGTTCACAGGATTTCAAATTTAAGAATACCTCATCTCATCCGATTAAAATAGTTATGACTGTTCAAAATGGAGAGATTACTTGTGAATTTTACACTTGCAGTGCGGCAAAAGTACCTACTGTAAATCTTGATGTTACAAGATCAGGCAAAAACTTTACACTCAAAAGATATGTTGGTGGCAGTTGCAATTATACAACTCGTTCATATTATTAATAAAATAATTTAGCACAGCAAAAGCACTTAATGATTTAATGTCATTAAGTGCTTTTAAAATTTATTATCATAGAAAATCCTGCAGTATTTCTACTGCAGGATTTTAATGTTATGTATTATCTTTTAATGTCATCCCATTTAACGCCGTCAATCTGGAATAAATCATCAAACTTATAAACATTGCTTTCTTCCTTAGTGTGGCTTGGGTACCATACCTGAGCAAAGAATGGGTTTGTCTTTGCAACAGCATCGTAGTTCCATTCCTTCTGAGGAATGTAGCACTCTGGACACCAGTGACCGCCAAGAAGAATAAGAGCAGGTGATGCCTCAAACTCAGCACCACAAAGACCACATTTCCACTTAAGCTTAGTAGCCATATCACCCTTAGTCATAGTTTCTGACAGGCACTCACCGCCACGGAACTTAGCAGCAGCCTTCATATCTTCAATATCAAGCTCGCTTTCAGGCTTTGACTCATCATAACCGTGATCAAGCTTAAACTGCTCTGAAGCAGCATTATCTTTATCAAACTTAATGATTTCAAAATCTTCCCACTTTGAAGGAATCTTTCTGTAATCATCCATTGAACCGTAGTAAGCAGAAATTCTTACAGGATCCTCTGTCTTAACCCAGTCAAGAGTACCGAAGTCCTTGGTTTCAGCAATCTTCTTCATAAATGGCTTAGCACAAGCAGCTACAAGGTTCTTTGGAAGGTATCTTGGTATTTTGAAGTAGAATTCTACCTGATTAGCAAGACGGTTGAAATAATCCTGTACAGGGAGATTTTCACGGAAGTGTAAGAAATCTTCAAGCTTGTCACCATCAGCATAGAACTGACCGTGGAAGTTCTTTGTAATGAACCAGTTAGGCTCGAAGAGCTTTTCAGGACCGGCAAGACCAAGTGTACCAAGAAGCAGACACTCGAACTCGTAGTTAGAAATTCTGTATTCTTTACCTGAACCGATGTTGAAGAAGTGATTCCAGAAATCAGAACCAAGGTTGCCTTTCTTATCTTCAAGAACAAGGTTGCACATAAGACGGCCTGAGTCCTCAACAGTACACCACTCAAGAACACCATTTACAGGAACATGGAACATAATAGGGTCCATATTCTTTAAGATGTTTGGATAAAGAATACCTGACTGACGCATTACAACCCAGTTTTTGATACCACTTTCAACGAATGTGCGTTCAGCAACAGTCTTTGAAATAGCATAGTTGTCATAAATTGAAATTTTAATTGGGTCACCGCAGCGTCCCCAATGGATAGGATAGTTACGTCCGCCGGTTTCAGCAACTGTACCGATGTAGCAAACCTTAACTGCATCAGGATCCGGCTGAGCAAGAACAGCCTTGCAGATATTTTCTGCAGCACCGATGTTTGTAGCCTGAGTTCTGTAAGGCTTCCAGTCTGCAGTAGGTGATACCATACCGCCAACGTGAAGAACATAGTCAGAACCGGTTACACCCTCAAGGATTGAATCGTAGTCACCAAGGTCACCCCAAACGATTTTTACGTTTGGCTTAGCCATAAGACCCTTGAGCTTCTCTTCGTTCTTAGGGCTTTTTCTTGCGAGCATTTTTATATTAATGTCGCTTGGGTGCTTAATCATTTCCTGAACAGCAGCCCAACCCATATTACCGGTACCACCAGTAATAAATACTGTTTTCTTTGCCATAAATTATCCTCCTTAGATAAGCAAATATATACAAATAAATTATAAACTAATTATAAACAAATTTCAACATTGAAACCAAAATAATCATTTCAACAGTAACAAAAATTTTCTTTGTTTGTTGTGCAATATTAACAAAACAAATTTATGTTGACATTATCAAATAACTGGTGTATTATATATTTAAAGTTAATATACTTATCAAGAGTGGTTGAGGGACAGGCCCGCTGACACCACAGCAACCTGCTTTAAGTAAGGTGCTAATACCTGCGTAGACCGAATGATGAGGTTATTGTTGCACATACCTCAGGTATGTGTTTTTGTTTTGTTAGGAGGATGTTATATGTCTACATTTTTATTTACAAGTGAATCTGTTACAAAGGGTCACCCGGATAAAATCTGTGACCAGATTTCAGATGCAATTCTTGATGAAATGATTAAACAGGATCCAATGAGCCGTGTGGCTTGTGAAACCACTTGCACAACAGGTCAGGTTCTTGTTATGGGTGAAATTACCACTAATGCTCAGGTTGATATTCCTGCAATTGTTCGCAAAACTGTGTGTGAAATCGGATATGATGACGATAAAAAAGGCTTTAATGGAAATACCTGTGCTGTTTTGACTGCACTTGATAAGCAATCTGCAGATATTGCTATGGGTGTTGATAAATCTTATGAGCTTAAGAACGATGAAAACGATGAATATAACCTTAATGGAGCAGGCGATCAGGGTATGATGTTCGGCTTTGCGTGTGATGAAACTGATGAACTTATGCCGCTTCCAATCAGCCTTGCTCACAAGCTTGCTTTAAAACTTACTGAAGTTAGAGAAGATGGCACATTGCCATATCTCTATGCTGATGGTAAAACTCAGGTTACTGTTAAGTATGAGGATAACAAGCCTGTTAAAATTACAACTGTTGTTGTTTCAAGTCAGCACAGTGCAGATGTTGAACTTGCTCAACTCAGAGAAGATATCATTGAAAAGGTTATCAAGACTACTGTTCCTGCCGAGCTGATTGATGATGATACTACATATTATGTTAATCCCACCGGCAGATTTGTTATCGGTGGTCCGAATGGTGACTCCGGCTTAACCGGCAGAAAAATCATTGTTGATACATATGGCGGATATGCACGTCACGGCGGCGGTGCATTCAGCGGTAAAGACCCTACAAAGGTTGACCGTTCTGCTGCATATGCTGCTCGTTGGGTAGCTAAGAATATCGTTGCATCAGGACTTGCAGCAAAATGTGAGGTTGAG
>CAYNGP010000062.1:0-10862 GCA_964396885.1 uncultured Bacteroides sp.
TTGTGCCGGAAACAATTTTCGGCTCGTATTCAAAAAAGTCTTTTAAGTTTTGAAAATAGAGTGCCATCTGGCTCAGCTCGTCAAAGCATTCGGCAATATCCATTGTGGCATTCCTTACTGAGTTGATGGATGATAATACAACGGAAAAGCCGGATATCGTCATTTTATTTGTGTGAATGAACTGATAGCCTGCAAAGGCATAAGTGCCTATAATCGGTATGAACTCGCTGAAAAGCGAGCTGACCATACTGTACATAAAAAGCTTTATGCCATATTTTTTCAGTATTTCAATGTTGGATTTTATTGCATTGTCAAAGCGTTTCATCAGTACTGCAAAAATGTTTGATGTACGCATATCCTTTGAAAAGTCCTTTAAAAATACGGTTCTTTGGATATATGCTTTTATTCTGTTGTTTGTTGTCATTTCCAAATCACGCTCATAAACACAGCGGCTCTTTGACATTTCAATGGCAAAAACCAATACAACAGGCAAAAGGAATAACAGGTACATCGGGTCAATGATTGTTACTGTTGCTACAACAAAGGCAAAGGACAGCAGACAGCCGATGACATAAGCAATGTCATAGCAAAGTATGTCAAAATATCCATACTGCAAAACAAGGGTTGCCCTTTGATATTTGTCATAAAAGGCAGGGTCTTCATAACAGCTGATGTCAAGCTTGCCTGCTTTGTCAAATATTTTGTTGTTAAGTCTTTTCAGAACTCTTTTTGTTGCGTACTGGTGTAGGTAGTTGCCCGTCCAGCTGGCAATCTTGGCAATGACAGATGCGATTAAAAACATCACAAGGTATTTAACGTATACCTTAAAATCACGTTCGCCGTCAATTGCAGTTAAAAGCACCTTTAAAAACAGTATGTTTTGTATGAACAGTGAAAAAATATTTTCAGCAGTTCTGCCTAATATGTAGCCTGAAAGCAATAGCTTATCCGCCTGCCATACCATTTTTACGGCATATTTTATGTTTTTGAATACAGGAACCTTTTTGTGGTCCTTTAGATTTACAATTCTCATTCAGTCACCTCATTCGTTATATAAATATGATAAAAATAAAAAAAGACTCGGCAATTCACCGAGTCAAAATAAAACAAATTGAACGCTCACACAGAAAGCAGGTGAACATTTTCGGCAAATTGATATAATGGGTTATATTTAGCGGGTCTATGGGTAGTATGCTGGACTGTTGAATAGACTCTAAGATTTGTCATAATTATGTTCACCTCCTGAAATTTGATTTTACAATAAACTCAGCATAACACAGCAAAATGCTTTTTGCAAGTAAAATTTTTACATTGCGTGGTTATTATAGCACAGTGAATAGTGAAATACTTGACTTTTTGTGCTATGATAGATTTAAAATGTAAGTGACAAAATTGTAATTTAAAAGTCACCTGACTGTAATATTGACTGATTAGAATGATAGACAGAAAGGGAAATCACATAAACGGTTACTCTTTATTATACGAAGAACGAAAGGAGATAAATTAATATGAAAATACTTGAAGTTAAAAATTTATCTAAAACCTATGGTAAGGGCGACACAATGGTTAAAGCCCTTGACAATGTATCATTCAGCGTTGAGCAGGGGGAGTTTGTGGCTATCATCGGCCCATCAGGCTCAGGTAAGTCAACTATGCTGCATATCCTTGGCGGTGTTGATACACCAACAAGCGGTCAGGTTGTTATTAACGGTACAGACATATCAACTCTTAATGAAACTGCACTTGCTATTTTCAGACGCAGACAGATAGGACTTATTTATCAGTTCTATAACTTAATCCCCATTTTAACAGTGGAGGAGAATTTAACACTTCCGTTACTTCTTGACGGCAGAAAGCCTGATAAAAGAATTACAGACAGTCTGATTGACAAGCTGGGTCTTGCAGCAAGACTTACGCATTTACCAAGCCAGCTTTCAGGCGGTCAGCAGCAGAGAGTATCCATAGGCAGAGCACTTGTTAACAATCCTGCTCTTCTTTTAGCTGATGAGCCGACAGGTAACCTTGACAGTGAAAACAGCAAGGAGATTATCACACTGCTCAGAAAGTTCAATAAAGAGCAGAAGCAGACGGTTATCATCATCACACACGATGAAAAGATTGCACTGGCAGCTGACAGAGTGATTGCCATTGAGGATGGTAAAATTAAGAGAGATGAGGTGAGGATGGGTGAATATTGTTAACAAATTAACCCTTCGTCATCTTAAGGAAAACAAGGGAAGATCAGTAGTTACAACACTTGGTATTATTGTTTCTGTTGCAATGATTACCGCAGTCTTTGTGGCAATAGCATCATTTTTAAATCTTGAAGGTAAAATTGCACAAACACAGATGGGTCATATAGAGGCATTATTTGCTGTTGATTCACAGCAGCTCGAAAAACTTAAGTCTGACGACAGATTAAGTGCGGTTGGTGTGAATTATGAGCTTTTTGACCCATCGTTCCAGCTTGATGACAAAGCAACCATCCGCACAGGAACAGGCGAAATTTACTGCGGTGATTCGGTTAATCTTAAGCAAAAGTTAACGGGCAATTATGAGGGTGAGATTCCAAAAAACAGTAAGGAAATTGCTGTTGAAAAGGCACTTATTGAACAAAATAAGCTTGACTGGAAAATCGGTGATACTGTTTCAATACCTACAGGTGTTCGTTATACCATTGAAAACGGTGAAATGATGGAGGTCAGAGGCGGTTATTTTGCAGGTGACGAGCAGTTTTCGGTTGAAAATATAGATGAATATAAAATTACAGCTATTTTGGATGAAAATCCTGCAACAGATAGCTACAGTATTTTACGCGGACTTGAACAGTCTGAGCTTGTGTTGTCAGAAGATGATGTAGTTACTGCTACAGTAAATCTGGCAAAGGTTGACTATAAATCAGTTGATGTTATCAATGACATTATTGAGGATTATGGTATTGAAGAATGGAATAAAAACAGTGAATACCTTGCTTCAAAGCTGGCAATTGATCCAAACAGCTCAGTATTCAGCCTTTTGCCGATAGTGGCAATTATTCTGGTTATCATTATGATTGCATCGGTTGTGCTTATTTACAATTCCTTTGCAATGTCAATCAATGAGCGTGTACGCTATCTTGGTATGCTGGCAAGCGTTGGTGCAACCAAAAGTCAAAAGAAAATGTCTGCATATTATGAAGGTATTATCCTTGGTACAATCGGAATCCCTGTGGGTATTCTGTCCGGTATAGCAGGTATTGGTATTACGCTTAAAGCAGTGGGCGGCAAAATTATTTCAACAGGAATGATGTCAGGTATTAATGAAACGAATACCGCATTCGATGTTGTTGTGCCGCTTTGGGCAATTGCCGGTATTATTTTATTCAGTGTGCTTACAATCTTTATCTCCTCCTTTATTCCCTCCAAAAAAGCGTCATCAGTTACCCCAATCGATGCAATCAGACAAAGGCAGGAGATAAAGGTTAAGGCAAAAAGCCTTAAATCACCGAAGATTATCAGAACCATTTTTGGTTATGAGGGTGAGCTTGCCAACAAAAATCTTAAGAGAAACGGCAGAAAAGCAAGAGTTATCACTGCTTCAATCGCACTGTCTGTAGTATTATTCTTATGCAGTAACTATTTTTGCTCGGTATTTATACAGGCGAGTGATATGAGCACGAATGTTCCTTATCAGATTGAGGTTAATGTTTATGAACAGTATTTAGATGATTTTAAAAATGAACTTAAAAAGGTTAATAATGTTGATGATTATTACAGCACCAATTGTGCAATTTTCTATCTTTCTGAAGACAAAGATAATGCATTAGTCTCAGCTTCAATCAGTGATGCTGTTTGTAAAAAAGAATATCTTACCGATAAATACAGTGACTTGTTTAAAAATAAAAGATATTTTGCAATTAATGCTATTGAGGATGAGGAATTCAATAAGCTTTGCCAAAATAATAATATGGATTACAAGCCGTTTTATAACGGTGAGGCAAAAGCACTTATTATGAATAATACCAATCATAAGGAAAATACGGCTAAGGTATTTACAGATAAAATTCTCGGCACAAAGTTTGATTTCTTTAATGGTCTTGACGAGCATATATGTGATGTGGAGATAGCAGGCTTTGTTGATTATGATAAAGATAATTATGTTCTTGGTTTAAATCCTGCAAACTGTGTTTCCTGTTATGTACCTATCAGTGTTTATAGAGATATTATATATGCTGACACTGATAAAAGTGAATTCATTTACTCTTTAGGTATTGAAACCAAGCAGCATGAACAGACTTGTGATGATGTCAGAGATATTTTTGCTACAAATGATTTTGGTAATTCATTTGTCACCGATATTGTTCGACAGTTCCAGATGATGAACACAATTGTGTTTGTTATGCAGGTATTTGTATACGGCTTCATTGCACTGATTACACTTATCACGCTGTTTAATATTATCAACACGATTTCAAACAGCACAATGCTTCGCAAAAAGGAATTTGCAATGTTCAAATCAGTTGGTATCACACCAAGCGGATTTAATAAAATGATTGTGCTTGAAAGTGCCTTCTATGGCATAAAGGCTTTGGTATTCTCATTGCCAATCAGTGCACTCATTAGTTTTGGTATCAACAAGGCACTTGGTGAGGAAATGATACCATTTGAAATTAATTGGCTTATGTATCTGGCAGTAATTATGGCTGTATTTGTTGTAGTCGGAATTACTATGCTGTATTCAGTGCATAAAATCAAAAACGATAGCATCGTTGAAACATTAAAGGAGGAAATTAACTAAGATTATAGATTCAGATTTTCTAACACATATATAACACGAAAAGCGAAGGTTAAATACCTTCGCTTTTTTCATGTATCTTTTTATCGTAGGGCAGTGGTTTACTCCTGCCCTTTAATGCGGATGGCGCAAGTCCCATCCCTACAATATTCAATTAAAACAATCCGTTCATTGCTTTGCCATTTTTTCAATTTTCTTATCATTAAGAATACTTGTCAAGCCCTCCCATGCAAGCTGACGGCGTTCAAACCAAAGCACCTGTGCTTTGCCTCTGAGCTTGTTTGGGTTTGCCATATCCGGTTTAGCATAGCCACATCCGATTTTATCAAGGTATGAATAATAAAAATTCAGCTTTGGCTCAAAGTTTGCCCAGCCGCATTCTCCGCACCACGCAGTTTCACAGATTGCACCAAGACGTGGGTAGGTCATTAAATCCGCTTTTTTCATATCAGGTACATATTCAGTCCAGAGTGTTGCTTCAACACCAAGGCCGTTACCGTTAAAGGGCTTATGGTCCGCACTGTCCTTAAGACTGATATAACCATAGGGCAGGTCTATGTAATATGCCTTTGTGCTTGTATCAATAAATGGTCTGTCGCCTGTGTTCATCTCATCGCACTTTGTGAAACCAAGGTCGGTGTCCAAAGTTCCTTCGTCCTTGAGCTCCCAGCTCCACATAAAGGTCTGCTTGCCCTTTGCTTTGCAGTAATCCTTTATTGTGTTCATAAACCAGCACTGCAGCTCTTCACTGTCTTTCAATCCAAGCTCTTTGATTTTTGCCTGGCAGTGTGGGCATAAATTCCATCTGTGCTTTGGTACCTCGTCACCGCCAATATGAAAATAACCGTCAGGGAATAATTCACACATCTCATCAATAATATCTTTGACAAACTGAATCGTGCTTTCCTTACCAACACAAAGAACATCGTGCTTAACGCCCCAATGGTCGGCAACAGGCAAATCACGTGGAAAACAGGTTAAATCCTTATAGCAGGCTATGGCAGAACGGCTGTGACCTGGTATGTCATATTCAGGCATAACCTTAATGTTGAAATCGTGTGCATACTCAACAATTTCTCTAATTTCCTGCTGCGTATAAAATCCGCCGTGGGGTGTTCTGTTAAAATTTGTTTTTGCTCTTTTTGAACCGATTTCTGTCAGCAGAGGATATTTTTTTATTTCAATACGCCAGCCCTGATCTTCAGTTAAATGAAAATGAAAAAAGTTAAGCTTGTGTGCTGCCATTCTTCTGAGCATTTTTTTGACATCGTTTACAGAGAAAAAGTATCTTCCCACATCAAGCATAAAGCCACGGATTTTATGTTTTGGCTTATCCTTTATTTCAATTTGAGGAATATTAAAATGATACTGAAAAAGAATTTGCTTCAGTGTTTGCAGGGCATAAAGCTGACCTGCCATTCCTGATGCAGTTATCGTGATTTTTTCATTTGTTTTTATGCAGTATTCTTCCGCTTCAAGGCTTGCATCTTCTTCAAATATAAT
Organism: uncultured Bacteroides sp.; assembly: GCA_964396885.1. Taxonomy (GTDB): domain Bacteria; phylum Bacillota; class Clostridia; order Oscillospirales; family Acutalibacteraceae; genus Eubacterium_R. The sequence continues at coordinate 6,277 of CAYNGP010000062.1, forward strand.
ATTTACGTCACCGCTCGGCATATTGCAGAAGGTTAAAAAATCATCCTTGGCAGCATCACTTAAACTGTTATCACCAAGTGTGATATGATTAAATAAATATGTGTTTTTGTTTATAATGTTTACGTATAATGGTTTTGGAATTAAATTTATCATATTACCACCTCACTGACTTAATAATAACAAATAAGCTTCTTCATTGCAATATTAAATAGAATATGATACTATATAATTATCAAATATAAGGGGTATAATATGGATTTAAAATATAGCTTTGAATACGTTGTAGATGGAAAACTGATAAAAACCAATATTGGCAGTAATAACGATTTTATGCTCAAGGTTGCTCAAGATGATGTCAGATTGTCTGTTGCAGTATTGCCAAAGAGAAAAATTGAGTTTAAAAAATTTGAGCTTATAGTTGATTATAAGGTTCATTCCGATGAACGCATTTATACCAACGGATACCAAAGCTGGACTGTCAGCAGAGAGTATTCGCCAAATGAGTCAATGGATGAATTCAATCCCAGATTCTTGGGCATTAAAAAGTCAAAGTTCAATCCCATCGGTATCTGGGGTGCAGGTGATCTGATGTGGCACGATTACCCTGAAAAACAGGGTGTATTTTACGGCTATTCCTATGCTTATATCAGAAATGATAATAAGCTTACACTTTTCGGTTCACTCAGTGAAAGAGCAGGTTATACTGTTTTTACCTTTGATACCAATAACAACACCCTGACGATTGCAAAGGATTTAGAGGGTGCTTGCTTTGACAAGGAAAAAAGAGTGCTTGATTTAGCGGTAATCAAGGATGATTATGAGTCTGCTTTTAACAGATATTTCAGTCTGATGAATATTGCAAAGCCGAGAGTTGACAGAAGCTGTGGTTATACAACCTGGTATAATTACTACACAAATGTTACCCACGATATTGTTAAGCGTGACCTTAAAGCAATCTCTAAGCTTGATACGGATATAGATATTTTTCAGATTGACGACGGCTATGAGCGCACAGTAGGTGACTGGCTCGAAACAGACCCTGTAAAATTCCCCGAGGGTATGAAGGTGGTTGCAGACAGTATCCATAAAAACAATATGCTTGCAGGCTTATGGCTTGCTCCCTTCGGCGTAACGCCTAAATCGCATATTTTCAAGACGCACAAGGACTGGCTTGTTACCGATGAAAAGGGCAAATATCATTTTTCATCACACAACTGGGGTGGCTTTTATGCTCTTGATATTTATAATAAAGAGGTAAGAGCACATCTTAAAAATGTGTTTGATACTGTTTTGAATAAATGGGGCTATGATATGGTTAAGCTGGATTTCCTCTATGCCTGCTGTCAAAGACCGATTCACAACAAAACCCGTGGTGAAATTATGTGTGACGCTATGGATTTAATCAGAGAATGGTGCGGTGACAAAATTATTCTCGGCTGTGGTGTGCCTCTTGCTCCTGCTTTCGGTAAGGTCGACTTTTGCCGAATTGGTGCAGATGTGGGACTTTGCTGGGAAAATAAAGCGTTTTCACGTGAGGATGTTTCAACACAGAATACCTTAACGAATACCATTTATCGCCGACATCTTGACGGCAGAGCATGGCTCAATGACCCTGATGTATTTCTTCTTCGTGACAATAATATAAAAATGCCGCTGAGCAAAAGAAAAATTGTAGCAAAGGTCAACAGCCTGCTGGGTAATCTGTTGTTTGTCAGTGACGATGTGTCAACCTATTCCGATGAACAGATGAAGATTTTTATGGATACAATCCGCTGTGATAAGGCAAAAATTATCAGTGCTGAAATTGTTGATCATATTGCAACCATCTGTACTGAAAACGAGGAGTTCAAGTTTAACATTTTGGAGGGAACAGTTCTTTAAAGCAATTTGTTGAAAACATATAAAACCTATGTTATAATAGGTATTACAGAGGTGATTATTTTGAAAATATCAACTAAGGGCAGATATGCTTTAAGATTGATGCTTGATCTGGCAGAAAACCAAAAGGACGGATATGTTGCGTTAAAGGACATTGCCGACAGGCAGGATATTTCTAAAAAATATTTAGAACAAATTGTTCCTATGCTTAATAAATCAGGTGTTCTTAGGACATCACGAGGCTTTCAGGGCGGATATATGCTTGCGAAAGCACCTGATAAATATACTGTAGGTGATATACTCAGAATTACAGAGGGCAGCCTGGCTCCTGTTGCTTGCCTTGATTATGAGCCAAACACCTGTGAAAAGTGTGAAACCTGTGCAACACTTCCTGTTTGGCAGGGACTTTATAAAACAATAACAGATTATCTTGATTCTATCACTTTGCAGGATATTATGGACAGTGACAGAGCAAGAAAAACAGACGAGTATTATATTTAGTATGGCAGACCAGTTTTCACGAAGCTGTATGATGTTCGGCAGCGATGGTATGGAAAAATTGAATAATGCACGTGTTGCAGTGTTTGGGGTTGGCGGTGTAGGCGGTTACACTGTTGAAGCACTGGCAAGAACAGGTGTTGGAACAATTGATTTGATTGACAATGATACAGTCAGCCTTTCAAATATCAACAGGCAGATTATTGCTACGCACAAAACAGTAGGTCAGGTAAAGGTTGATGCGGCAAGGGAAAGAATTTTAGAAATCAATCCCAATTGTAATGTGAACTGTTATCAGACATTTTTCACTGCTGAAACAGCAGATAAATTTGATTTTAGCGCATATGATTATGTGGTTGATGCTATTGATACTGTTGCAGGTAAAATCGAGCTTGCAGTACAGTGTAATAAAGCAGGCACACCGCTTATCAGCTCAATGGGTGCAGGTAATAAGCTTGACCCCACACGCTTTGAGGTAAGTGATATTTATAAAACTTCGGTTTGTCCACTTGCCAAGGTTATGAGAAGAGAACTTAAGAATAGAGGTATAAAAAGGCTTAAGGTTGTTTATTCTAAAGAAGAGCCGATTAAACCTGTGGAGCAGTGCGATGAGGTTCAGCAGGGCAGACGTTCAATTCCTGCCAGTAATGCTTTTGTTCCGTCGGTTGTGGGTCTTATTATTGCAGGCGAGGTAATAAAGGACATACTTGACATATAATGTATATTATGCTTTAATTAAAATATATAATATGAAATATTTTTATTCGGAGATTTGATATGAAAAGAATTTTAACATATGGCACTTTTGATTTGCTGCATTACGGTCATATCCGACTTTTAAAAAGAGCAAAGGCAATGGGTGACTATCTTGTTGTAGCACTTTCAACAGATGAGTTCAATGCCGGAAAAGGCAAAAAGGCTTATCATTCATATGAAACAAGAAAAAAGATGCTTGAAGCAATCCGCTATGTTGATCTTGTTATTCCTGAAAATTGCTGGGAGCAGAAGCTTGATGATGTTAAGGAATATCATATTGACACCGTAGTTATGGGCGGTGACTGGGCAGGCAGTGATAAGTTCGATTATTTAAAGGAACACTGTGAGCTTGTTTTCCTTGACAGAACGCCGGGTGTTTCAACAACAATGATTAAAAATGATCTTGGTTTAAAGGAGGCAGTCAATGGTGTTGACCAGCTTCCGGAAGAAAAATAATGTTGTTTATTCTATGGACCGATGACCGCATCGGTCCATTTTTATGTTTTGTAACCTTTTAAACCCTTGATATTACAAGGGTTTTCAACGATAATGAACAATAGTCTAATTACCTACATATATGTATTATTGTGTACACTGCTATTTTTTAACACAAGATATTGTATTATTTTTGATATTTGCTATTGACAGTATACTATTTATTTGGTATTATTATTTCAGTCGCTATTTTAGATGTAACAATTTTGTAACAGAATTTATATGGGGTAAAAATTAATGAAGATTATCAAGAGAAACGGCTCTGAAGCAGATTTTGACATAAACAAAATTATAGTAGCCGTATCAAAGGCAAATGCTGCCTGCAAGAAGGAAGAGCTTTCGAAAAGTCAGATTAATGAAATTGCTGAATATGTTGAATTTAAAACACTTAAAGCCAACAGAGCTTTTTCTGTTGAAGAAATTCAGGATATTGTTGAAAATCAGATTATGGCACAGGGTGCCTTTGAGGTAGCAAGACTCTATGTTAAATATCGTTATAACCGTTCTCTTATCAGAAAGGCGAATACTACCGACAACCAGATTTTGTCATTGATTGAGTGTAATAACGAAGAGGTTAAGCAGGAAAATTCAAACAAAAATCCAACTGTTAACTCCGTTCAGCGTGACTATATGGCCGGTGAGGTTTCAAAGGATATTACTAAGAGAATTCTTTTGCCCCAGGATATTGTTGATGCTCACGAGCAGGGCATTATTCATTTCCACGATGCTGACTATTTTGCACAGCATATGCATAACTGCGACCTTGTTAATCTGGAGGATATGCTCCAGAATGGTACTGTTATCAGCGAAACAATGATTGAAAAGCCGCATTCTTTCTCCACTGCCTGCAACATTGCAACACAGATTATCGCACAGGTTGCATCAAGTCAGTATGGCGGTCAGTCTATTTCGTTGTCACACCTTGCACCATTTGTTCAGGTAAGCCGTGAAAAGATTAA
>CAYNGP010000063.1:0-10857 GCA_964396885.1 uncultured Bacteroides sp.
TAAGGACACCCTTGATAAAGAGGGTGTCCTTAAACTTTGTAAACAGCCAAATGATTTGATTGTAGGTTAAATAACTAAATTGAATCGGAGGATTTACAATGAAATCATTATATGAAGAATTAAACGGAAGTTATATTGAGGTTGGAGATGTTCAGATTCCTGCACTTGAATCAACTGAAACAAATTATGAAATAGGCTTTTGGGGACAAAGGCATAAGGAATATTTGAAAGAAAATCATAGAGTAATATATTACAATTTAGTTACTCAAGGCAAGCTTAATTCATATCTGCACAGCATTGATATTAGAGCAAAAGAGCAATACGATTTACTTGTTAAACAGTTTGCTGAAAGTCAAGGTATTACAGAAAAACTCAAAGCAGAAAATCAAATGCTATGGGCGCAGAAAATCAATAATCTTTCCAATCAAGTAAAAGAAATTGTATATAAACAGATAATTAATGAAATATAGTCAAAGTGTTCTGAATTGCTTCTCAAAGTCATTTATCAGCTTTAAACTTTCCTCATTTGAATAATACTTTTGCAAAGCAATTGAATCAGCTTCGTTCTCTCCGTCAATTTTGAAATTGGCGGAGTTTTTGTATTCATTAAAACTATAGCCAAATCTGTTTTTAAAGGCTTTAAGTAAATATTTTGGGTCTGAAAATCCGCTCATTTGTGATATGGCAGACAATGATAGGTCTTGATTTTCAGCAAGTCTCAGAGCCTGTTCAAGCCGTTTTGAATTCAGGTATTCCTGAAAGGTAACGCCGAAATTTTCTGTAAAAAAGTGAGATAAATGTGTAACTGTGATTTTTTCTTCTTTTGCAATATCTGCAAGCCTTATAGGATACTGATAATTCGCATCAATGAATGATGATATGCGATTCATTCGTCCGTATTTCTTCTTCTGTTCAGCATATTTGTCCTCGCCGATAACTTGATAATTCATATGTTTATAAAGTATCATAAGAATGTCTGTGAGCATCTTGACACATTTAAGCTCAAAGTAGGCATTTGAATGAATATATGTAACAGCAAGATTTATCGAAAGGTTTATAAATTTTGCGTAATCATCTTCTAAAACAGATTTGATATTTGCTGTTTTAAAATCTGTATTTCTCAACAGTGAAAAATAATCGTGGCAAAAATGGCGTGAAAACTGAATGATAATTAATTTTAAATCATTATTGTCGCTCGAATTGATTTCGTGAACCTCATTAGGATTAATTAGTATGGCATCTCCTACGCTTAGAGCAAGATTATCATTTTTGAGTTTAATGCAGCCATTTCCGTCCATGACAATAATTAACTCAAAATCACTGTGCATATGGAAATTTCTATAATTGATTTCTATCACAAAAGCATTGATATGCCTTAATTTTGAATGAGGTACAATTTCGTATTCGTTGTTCATCCAATCACTCCCTCAAGCATAATAGCATAAAAACAGCAAAATCGCAAGATTGTCGTAATGTGATATTATAATAATCCTTGTGGATTTTTTAATTTGCAAATATAATTGAAATAAAGATTTTTATATGATATTAGGGTGCAATATGAGTTACATCGGAATAGATTTGGGAACATCGGCAGTTAAAATGATTTTAACTGATGAAAAAATGAATATTATAAATACTATTTCAAAAGAATATCCTCTTGATTTTTCTGCTGACGGCAAGAGCGAGCAAAATCCTATTGATTGGTGGAACGCAGTAAAAGCAGGGCTTGATGAGATAACTGAAAATATTGATAAAAACAATATTGCAGGTATCGGTGTCGGCGGTCAGATGCATGGACTTGTTATGCTTGATGAAAATGATACGATTATCCGTCCTGCAATTCTTTGGAACGATACAAGAACAGGAAAGCAGACTGATTATCTGAACAATGTTATTGGCAAAGAAAAGCTGCAAGATTTGACAGGCAATATTGCTTTTGCAGGCTTTACTGCTCCTAAAATTCTTTGGGTTAAGGAAAATGAACCTGAAAACTTTGCAAAATGCACGAAAATATGTCTGCCAAAGGATTATATAAATTATATGCTTACAGATGTTTTTGCAACAGATGTCAGTGACGCATCAGGCATGTTGTTGTTTGATGTTAAAAATCGCTGTTGGTCTGATGAAATGCTTGAAATATGCGGCATCACAAAGGATATGCTGCCGACAGTTTATGAAAGCTATGATATTATCGGCAAGGTTAAAGCTGAGCTTGGTTTTGGTGATAACATTACAGTTTGTGCAGGGGCGGGAGATAATGCAGCCGCTGCTATCGGAACAAATACAATCAAGAATGGTCAATGCAATATTTCACTTGGTACAAGCGGAACTGTATTTATTCCGAGTGATAAGTATGTAAAAACAGATAATCCTGCACTCCATTCCTTCTGCCACGCAAACGGCAAGTATCATTTAATGGGTTGTATTCTTTCTGCCGCAAGTGCAAACAAATGGCTTATTGAAGAGGTTTTTGATACAGATGATTACAGCAAAAATATTGTTGAGTTAAACGCAGATACAGCAGGCAATCAGATTTATTTTATGCCTTATCTTGCAGGTGAAAGATGCCCTCACAATGATGCAGATATTCGTGGCGCTTTTATTGGTTTGTCGCACGATACTACAAAGGCTGATTTGCAGACAGCACTCTTTGAGGGTGTGTCATTTGCAATCAAAGATTGTATAGAGCTTATACCGAATGAAATAGAAAAAGCCACCGTTTGCGGCGGCGGAACAAAGAGCAGGCTTTGGATGGATATTCTTTCAAATGTTCTTGGAATTGAGATAAGCATTATCAATAATGAAGGGCCTGCGCTTGGCGGAGCAATCCTTTCAGCACAGGCAACAGGTCTTAATCCACAGATTAAAAATGATATTTTATATACAGTAAAACAGAATGAAGAGCTTGTTGAAATTTACAAGAGCAAATACAAGAAATTCAAAACATTATATCCTGCATTAAAGGATTTTTACAAGGAGGAAAACTAAATGAATATTCCAAATGTTAAACTCGGCATTGTTGCCGTATCGCGTGATTGCTTTCCGATTGAATTAAGCGAGAAACGCCGTAAGGCAATTGTTGAAGCATATGACGGAGAACTTTATGAATGCCCTGTCACAGTCGAAAACGAAATGGATATGCAAAAGGCAGTTGAGGATGTCAACAAAGCAGAGTGTAATGCACTCGTTGTATTTCTCGGCAACTTTGGTCCTGAAACACCCGAAACACTTATTGCAAAGCATTTTGACGGACCTTGTATGTTTGTTGCTGCTGCAGAAGAAAGCGAAAACGATCTGATAAACGGCAGAGGCGATGCATATTGCGGTATGCTCAACTGCTCATATAATTTAGGTATGCGTCATCTCAATGCGTATATTCCGGATTATCCTGTAGGTACAGCAGATGAAATTGCGCAGATGATAAAAAATTTTGTGCCGATTGCAAGAGCCGTTATCGGCGTTAAAAATCTTAAAATTATCACATTCGGTCCAAGACCGCAGGATTTCTTTGCCTGCAATGCACCTATCAAGGGACTTTACGAGTTAGGTGTCGAGATTGAGGAAAACAGCGAGCTTGATCTGCTTGTTTCATATAAAGAGCATAAGGACGATCCGAGAATTCCTGATATAATGAAAGAAATGGCAGAGGAAATGGGTGAAGGTAAATTCTATCCCGACCTTAACGAAAGAATGGCACAGTATGAGCTGACCTTGCTTGATTGGGCAGAACAGCATAAGGGCAGCAGAAAATATGTTGCTTTTGCAAATAAGTGCTGGCCCGCATTTCCGAGTCAGTTCGGCTTTGAGCCTTGCTATGTGAATTCCCGCCTTGCATCAAAAGGGATTCCTGTTGCCTGTGAGGTAGACATTTACGGTGCATTAAGTGAATACATAGGTGCTTGTGCAAGCCTTGATGCAGTTACAATTCTTGATATAAATAATTCAGTTCCAAAGGATATGTATGAGAGTTACATTAAGCCGTCAACGGATTACAAGCTGACAGATACCTTTATGGGCTTCCATTGCGGAAACACACCAAGCTGTAAAATGTGCAGTGACAGAGCAATTAAATATCAGCTTATTCAGCACAGAGTTCTTGAGCCGGCAGGCAGTGAGCCTGACATCAGCCGTGGAACACTTGAGGGAGATATTGCACCGAGTGATATTACATTCTATAGATTGCAGTGTGACAGTGAAGGCAAGCTTCGCTCATATATCGCAGAGGGTGAAGTGCTTGATGTTCGCACAAAATCCTTCGGCGGTATTGGTGTTTTCGCTATTTCTGAAATGGGCAGATTCTATCGTAATGTGCTGATTGCAAAGCGTTATCCGCATCACGGTGCAGTTGCATTCGGTCACTATGGTAAAACACTTTCAGAGGTATTCAGATATTTAGGTGTTCAGGACATTGCATATAACCAGCCTGCAAGTATTCCTTATCCGAACGAATTACCATTTGAATTTTAAGAAGTGAGTTGACTATGATTAACAATAAATATTATAACAAATGCATAACCTTCGGCAGAGCGGCAGAGGGATTGCGTGCTGATTTTCAGAAGCAGTTAAAGGAATTGCAAAGTGAGATAGGCTTTGAATATATACGTTTTCACGGCTTGTTTCACGATGATATGGCAGTGTATGACGAGGATGAAAACGGCAATCCTGTCTTGTGGTTTGGCTACATAGACAAATTGTTTGATTTTCTTCTGTCTGTAAACATAAAGCCATTTGTTGAGCTCGGTTTTATGCCTGTTAAGATAGCAACTGTTCCGAACACAGTTTTTTGGTGGCAGGCGAATGGCTGTCCGCCAACCGATTATGACAAGTGGCATTACCTTGTAAGTGAAACGGTTAACCATTTAACCGATAGATACGGTGCAGACGAGGTTAAGAGTTGGTATTTCGAGGTGTGGAATGAGCCGAATTTAGGCTCGTTTTTCAGAGGAACGCAGGAAGAATATTTCAGACTTTATGAGGTATCGGTTGATGCTGTTAAGTCCGTATGTAATGATTATCGTGTCGGCGGTCCGTCAACAAGCGGTGCAGATTTCAGAGAGGGCTTAGGCTATCTAAAAGCGTTTATAGATTTTTGCGAGAACAAAAAATTACCTGTTGACTTTTTTTCCGCTCACCCCTACCCTACCTGCTGGGCACTTGATGAAGAAGGCACAGAGCATATGGGATATATCAGCAAGGAAATTTGCATTGAGTTCCTGGATAACATCAAAAGCATTGTTGACAATTCACCTTATCCGAATGCAGAAATTCATTTAACAGAATGGAATTCCTCGCCAAGTCCGAGAGATTTAATTCACGATACACCTTTTATGGCTCCGTTCATTCTGTATAATATCACACAGAATTTCGGTAAGATTGACAGTTTAGGCTTTTGGACCTTTACGGATATATTTGAAGAAAACGGTCCCGGAAAAAGTCCTTTTCACGGCGGTTTTGGTTTAATCAATGCTGACGGTATCAAAAAGCCTGCTTATTGGGCATATTGGCTGCTTAATAAATTAGGTGACGAAATTGTGGAACAATCGGATAATCATATCATCACAAAAAGCGATAATGATTATCAGGTTATCATTTGGAATTACTGCTACTACAAGGATAATTTCGCAAATGGGGACAGAAGCGAATTAACCGAAACAAGCAGAGATAATGTATTCAAAAACAAGGATATTACAATTGATTTGAGTATTGCGCTTAACAGTAGATACAAGCAGACTATTTATATTCTTGATGAAAGCACATCTGCTCTGCACAATTGGATTAAAATGGGTGCACCTGAATATCCGACTGTAAAGCAAATCAATGCGCTTAAAATAGCAAGCAAGCCTAAAGTTGAAACAAGCAAAATCAACGCATTTAATATAAGCGAAACACTAAAACCACATCAGGTTAAGATGTATTTAATCAGTAAAATTTAGGAGGATATAATTTTGAATTATCCAAATCCATTTATTATTCAGCGAGCAGATCCTTATATTTTCAAAGGACCTGATGATTACTATTATTTTACTGCCTCATATCCTGCATTTTATGATGTTGATCACGGATACGACAGAATCATTCTGAGAAGAAGCAAAACCGTTATTGGTCTTGCTGATGCAGAAGAGCATACTATCTGGACAGCACATCATGAAGGCAATATGGCAAAGCATATCTGGGCACCTGAAATTCATTTTATCGGCGGCAAATGGTATATTCTGTTTGCGGCAGGCGACAGCGACAACAAGTGGCACATTCGCCCATATATGCTTGTATGTGATGGTAAGAATCCTATCACAGACGGCTGGATCGAGCTTGGCAGAGTTCAGGCAAGTGATGGTGATGAAACATCATTTACTGACTTTTCACTCGATATGACATACTTTGAGCATAATGCTATGTACTATGTTATCTGGGCTGAAAAGGCAGATAAATCACGCCTATATATGGCAACAATTAATCCCAATGCGCCTTGGAAGCTCACAAGCAAAGCTATTCTTTTATCAGAGCCAGAGTATGACTGGGAAATGATTATAGAAAAGGTTAACGAAGGTCCGAGTGTTCTTAAAACAGATGATAAGATTTACATAGCCTATTCAGCATCCGGCACAGGTGCAGAGTATTGCATCGGCTTGCTCTGGACTGATAAAGACAGTGATCTTATGGATATTAATTCATGGCATAAGCTTTCAAAGCCTGTTCTTTCAACAGAAGATTTAATCGGCGAAGTCGGTCCGGGTCATAACAGCTTTGTGGTTGATGAAAACGGAAATCAACTGCTTGTTTATCACGCCAGACCTGCAAGCCACCTTACAGGAGACTGCGGAACATATTCTGAAAGCTCTCTTTATGACCCTTGCCGCCATGCAAGAATAAGATTTGTAAAATTTGATAAAAACGGTATGCCGTATTTTGAATAAAAAATTTTTATATAAATAAAGCTTTTGCAAAGATATTTAAAGCAAGCAAAGGAGCAGCTGAACTCAATCAACTGCTCCTATAATTATTATTACTGAAAATGAAATTATTTTGAAAAAGAAATAAAAACACCTTGCTTAGAAAAATAACGGTAATTAAGTTCGCTTGCTTTTAAAACAATGATGTTTTCATATCCGTGTTTTTCTTTAATAAGTATTGTAATCGTCATTGAACAACTCTAATAGTTCAACACAGCATTTGAATCACCGAAATTCTTTTGTGATTTTAAAAGCGGCATTGCAACAGAATAAATACTTTCAATACCCATATTTTTCAGTTTTTTTGAAAATGGTTTTGCAAGCTTATCCAGCTTCTTCAATAATCCAACTGCCACTCTGAATTTAATATTAGCATCAATTTCCTTTTCATTATCAACTCCATCAATTTTATCCATAGCAGCATCGCCCTTATATAAGTTTGCAACACAAGATATAACATAAGGCACAACCGGTTCAGATTTAATTCTTGTTATTTCTGACTTTGAAACTTTACCTTGCTTTTTTGAAATTTTCCAAACTCTTCCAAAGGTTAAATTATTCAAATATTTTGCCACAGGCTGAATGATGGGCTTCAGCTTATATGCCTTTTCTTTTTTCAGGCTAAAACCGATTGCAAGATCTGTAAACTTTTCGTAATCAGTTTCTGCGAAGGACAAAATGTCCTCAACAACTCCTAAAAACAATTTTTCTGTATAATCCGATAAAGGCATACCTTCAGTTTCAAGCGATGGAACATTTTCAACAAGTGTACTTGTGACTGTTATTTTGGAATTATCGGGTTCAAAAACAGCATGTCTGAAAAGGGGCGGATATCCCACTATCGAAGAGGTTGAAACATCATAAAGTATATTTCCTTTTTCTGTTATAATAGTTGAGATATTCTGAATATGGCTGTGACCTGTGAAAATGCAAGGTATGCCCATATCGGCTAGTCGTCTTGCAACTAATTCTCCATCTTCAAGAAGATCGTTTGGAGCAATCAACTTGTAAAACGGAGACGGAGTTAAAATAGGATGATGTGTCATAGCAACAATAAACTGACCGTCTTTATGAGCAAGCTCAACTTGCTCCTTTATCCATTCAAAGCAATCGTCCGTAAAGCCTGCGTGGTTGTTCCCGTGGTCATCATTCAATGCCAGAAGACGATAACCCTCGTCAAGCTGAACGGTATAGCACATTGATGGCATATGAATTGCAAGTGCTTCATTCATACCGAATTCAAAATAGTATTCATATAAATCTTCTCTTTTAAAAGCAGGAACATCAACATAATTGTTATGTTTATCAAAACCGTATGATAATCCGTTATTTCCGTAATCGTGTGTTGCAGTAGTAACATACACTCTCTTGCCTCGCTGTTTTAAAGAGCGAAGAAGATCACGCATTTCTTCGTGAGAAGTAAGTTCACCATTATTAGTCAAATCACCATTAATCAAAACGATATCTGGTTCACCTTCTTTACAAATTTCGTCAAACACATATCTAAGGATTTCTTCACTGCCTCGTCTATACTGCTGTGCTCTTTCAGGTGGAAATTTATATGGATCACCATCTATCCAGTTTTTCTTTGAATAATAATGTGGGTCAGATATAACTATTACGGATAAAGAATTCATAACTTAAAACATCTCCTATTAAAACTATATAGTTAAATAATATAGTTTTCAAATCAAAAATAAAAGATTTCCAAACGACATAAACGCAGATTTAAGTCATGTAAAAACGATTTTGTGTACTGCTGTTTTGTGTTATAATGGATTTGAAAAATCAACAACAATCAAACGAATAAATAATTAATTTCAGGAGGATATATGGCTTATTTATTTGTGCATTTCAAAGAGAAAATAACGATTGACGGTGAGCAGGTTTATTTTGCTGTAAGCAAAAACGGATATGATTGGGAGCAGCTGAATAACGGCAAGCCGATTCTTACCTGCGATAAGGGCGAAAAGGGCTGCCGTGATATTGAAATTGTAAGGCTGAAAAACAACAGCTTTGCTGTTATCACAACCGATTTGTGTATTGTAAACAGAATGGATGAAAACTATAATGTGGATTGGGAAAACATTAATCATCACGGAAGCAAGTGCCTTTCCATGTGGTTCAGTGAGGATTTGATAAATTTCACTGAACAGAAATTAATGCATATGGGCAGAAATGATTTTGGCTGCTTGTGGGCACCTGAGGTGTTTTATGATGAAATCAACGATGAATACTTAGTTCATTGGAGCTCAACTGTTGCAGAGGATAGTTTTTCTCACATGTCAATTTATTGTTCAACAACAAAGGATTTTGAAACATTTTCTGAGCCGAAACTGTTTTTTACAAAGGATAATGGTATTCTTGATTCACATATTGTAAAGGTTAATGATACATATCATCTGTTTTATAAAAACGGAGATCATCCTGCAATGAATATGCACGCAACATCAGATAATCTTTACGGTGAATACAAAAATGATGATGCTTTTCAGTCAAGAATGAAGCATTTGATGAAAGCCGGAGCATATGAAGCACCTACCACATATGAATTACCTGATGGAAGATGGTGCATGATGCTGGATTTCTTCGGTTGTGAAAAAGAAAAAATGGGCTATGTTCCATTTGTTTCCGAAAAGGTAGGAAATGCCGATTTTAAGATGGATAAAGAAGAGTTTACCTTTCCTTATGGCTTCAAGCACGGCCACGCAATAGAAATATCGGATGAAGAATATAACAGATTAATTGAATTTTATAATTAAACACCTCATAAAAAAGAACCTGATTTATTATCAAATCAGGTTCTTTACTGTTATTTCAGCAATTCATTATTCTTCATTTACTCCACGCTTTGCAAGAAGCTCTTCGGTAACTTTCTTTTTCTTGTCGCCAACAAGATCGTAGAATACAATCGGTGCACCCTGTAAAACAACGAATACAGCCGGAATGATTGTATAAATAATAAGGAACTTATTTAATGTATCGTCAGACTGTGCGCCGTATGTACTGCCTGTTGCAGCGATGTATCCTGTCCATCCGATAAGAAGAACGCCGAATGAATCCGTTAAAGCTGCTGCAATCTTAGCGAAAAGGCTTACACCTGAATAGCAGAGCGCATCCACTCTTTTTCCTGTTTTCAGCTCAATTTCATCAATACAGTCGGCAATCATAATATTTGGTGTAAGATTTGTATTGCCGTGCTGTAAGCCGATAAGGAAATTGATAAACAAGAAAATTACAAGAAAGATTATGTTTTCCTGCAAGCCCTTGAAACCAACAATTTTTGTAAAGATAAACATAATTGTAAGTGCAGTTGCACCATATAAGCAAAAGCCGATATAAATTTTCTTTGTTGAAACCTTTTTGAGCAGGAAATTAACAATAAGCATACTTACCGCTGTACCAACACCCATAGGCAGCATCAAGCCGATATTCAGATCCTTACTGCCTAAAAGATAAACAGCAATGTAAATGGAAACTGCTGAATAAACGCCTCTGCCGAAGCCTGTCAGCTTTGTAAGTGCAACCATAAGAAGGTTTTTGTTTGTAAATACTACCTTTAATGATTCAATAATATTTGTTTTTTCATTTGTATAAGGCACACGCTCACGATTGTTAAAGAACGCAAGAAGCGTCAAAACAATACCTAAAAATGCACAGCAAATAGCTGCAATAGTATATTCCTGCTTATCAATATGATGACCGTACTTTGTTTTGAAAATGATACCAATAATAAGGAGGGCAACCATACCGCCCTGACCGCCGACAGCCTTTAAAATACTTGCAAATGAAAGGAAGCTTCCTCTTTCCTCCGGGTTTGGTGTTGAAACAGCACCAAAGCAGTTAAGCGGGTTTTCAACTGCACCGCCTACGATTGTGTAAAGAATGTATAAAACATATATCCATA
>CAYNGP010000064.1:0-10658 GCA_964396885.1 uncultured Bacteroides sp.
TTTTTTGAGGGCGATGAAAATATGCTCGCTCGTGCAAATATCAACAGCCGTTATGCTGAAAGAATTTTAATTGTTCTTGACAGATTCAAGGCTGTGACCTTTGAGGAATTGTTCCAAGGCGTTAAAAATCTCCCTTGGTCCGAGTTTATTGGTTCAGCTGATACATTCCCTGTTAAAGGCTACAGTATCAATTCTGTTTTGCATTCTGTGCCGGATTGCCAGAAAATTATTAAAAAAGCAGTTGTTGAATCTCTTAAAGCTGATTATAATATGACCTGGTTTGAGGAGAGCGGTCCTGTTCATCAAATCCAGTTTTCAATTATGAAGGACGAAGTTACCATAATGCTTGATACCACAGGCAGGGGACTTCATAAGCGTGGCTACAGACCTGAAAGCAATGATGCTCCGATTAGAGAAACGCTTGCAGCAGCAATGTGCAGTCTTTCAAGACTCCGACATTATCACACACTTTATGACCCTTGCTGCGGCAGTGGTACAATATTGATTGAGGGTGCAATGCTTGCTCATAATATTGCACCGGGTATCAATCGTAACTTTGAATGTGACAGATGGGGATTTCTTCCTGAGCGTGCCTGGAAGCAGGAGCGTGAACGCTGTCACGATATTATAAAGACAGACACTGATTTTGTTGCCTTCGGCAGTGATGTTGACGCTAAAGCGTTAGAACTCACAATGATTAATGCCAAAAGAATTAAGGTTGATAAATTCTTAAACCTAAGTGAAAAGGATATTAAATTTTTCAATCCTACCACTGAGCGTGGCACTCTGATAACAAATCCACCCTATGGCGAAAGAATGCTTGATATTAAAGAGGCAGAAAAGATTTATCGCATAATGGGTGAAAAGTTTGTTGCTAAAAGAGGCTGGTCATACGGAATTATTTCTCCTGATGAGGAGTTTGAAAAGGTGTTTGGCAGAAAGGCAGATAAAAGAAGAAAGCTTTATAATGGTATGATTAAATGCCAGTATTATATGTACTTTAAATAATTCGGAGGTTGATTTTATGGATTTTAAAGAAAAATACAATCAGTGGCTTGATTTTGCAGATGAAGCTACAAAAGCAGAGCTTGAAGCCCTGACAGATGAAAAAGAAATTGAAGACAGATTTTATAAGGATTTAGCCTTTGGCACAGGCGGACTCCGTGGTGTTATGGGTGCTGGCTCAAACCGTATGAACAAATACACCGTCGGTAAGGCAACCCTTGGTCTTGCAAGATATTTAAAGAGTAAAAACAGCGGTGAGATTTCTGTTGCAATTGCTTATGATACACGTAACAATTCACAGTATTTTGCCAAGACAGCAGCAGGTGTTTTTGCATCACAGGGTATAAAGGTTTTCATTTACGAAATGGTTGTGCCTGTTCCGGTGCTTTCTTTCACTACGCATTATTTGAACTGCACTGCAGGTGTTATGCTTACTGCTTCTCATAATCCTAAGGAGTATAACGGCTATAAGGTTTATGACAGTAAGGGCTGTCAGTTCTGTACTGAGGATGCAAAAAATGCAATCGGCTTTATTAATGATATTACCGATTATTCCTCTATTCCATTTATGGAGGATAGCGACCTTATTACATATATCGGTGAAAAGGAGCTTTCAGCATTTTTAGCTGAGGTTAAAAAGCAGTCACTTTATGAAGAAAAGAGTGATTTGAAAATTGTTTATACTCCGCTTCACGGTACAGGTAATATCCCTGTTCGCAGAATGTTAGAGGGTATGGATGTTACAATCGTTAAGGAGCAGGAGCTGCCTGACGGCAATTTCTCAACTGTTCGCTCTCCTAACCCGGAGGAAAAGGATGCGTTGACTCTTGCGATTGAAAAGGCTAAGGAAGTCGGTGCCGATCTTGTTCTTGGTACTGACCCTGACTGCGACAGAGTAGGTATTGCTGTTAAAAATGGTGATGAGTATGTTCTCTTCACAGGTAATCAGACAGGTGCACTGCTCGTTAAGTTTGTTCTTACAATGAAGAAAGCAATGCTTAATGAAAAATCAACACTTGTTAAAACAATCGTTACCTCAGAGCTTGGTGCAGACATCGGCAAAAAGTTCGGTTTGCAGATTGAGGAAACCCTGACAGGCTTTAAGTATATCGGTGACAAGATTAATAAGTACGAGGAAAGCGGCGAGCAGGAATTTGTTATCGGCTATGAGGAAAGCTATGGCTACCTTGTAGGTACGCACGCAAGAGATAAGGACGCTGTTGTTTCCTCAATGCTTATTTGTCAGATGGCAGCATGGTATAAAAATCAGGGCAAAACGCTTGTTGACGGACTGAATGAAATCTATGACGAATATGGTTATTACCTTGATTACCTTGACAGCTTTGTATTAAAGGGCAAGGATGGTGCTGAAAAAATTCAGTCACTTATGACCTATTTCAGAAATAAGGGCAAGGCACTCTTTGATGGCATTGATGAAATCATTGACTTTTCTGAGGGTATCCGTGATTTGCCTAAGGAAAATGTTCTTAAATATATCTGGAATGACGGCTCATGGATGGCAGTAAGACCATCAGGTACAGAGCCTAAAATCAAGGTTTACTATTCAATTGTTGACCCTGTTAAGGATAATGCTAAGATAAGACTTGAAAACATCAGAGAAACAATTAAGGAAATAATCAATGGCTAATATAGTTTTAGATGCTGCCGCAATCGGCAATGTGAAGCTGAAAAACAGAATAATCCGTTCAGCTACGCACGACGGCTTGGCTGACGAAAAGGGTGCGCCTACCCAAAAGCATATCAGTAAATATGTCAATCTTGCTAAGAATGACGTTGGCTGTATTATCACAGGCTATGCGGGTGTCAGTGCAAATGGTATGTCACCTTATCCGAGAATGCTCAGGGCTGACAGTGATGAGCTTATTGCTGAATATAAGAAGTTAACCGATGCAGTTCACGAGTACGAAACACCGATTATTTTTCAGCTAGCCCACTGCGGACGACAAACCTCATCAAAGGTTATAGGTGTGCAGAAGGTCGCACCTACTGCAAAACGTCATCTGTTCTATCCTGATAAAGCCAAAAAGCTGAATGAAAAAGAGATTTATGATATTATCTATGATTTCTTAAATGCGGCTAAAAGGGCTGAGAAGGCAGGCTTTGATGGTGTTCAGCTTCATTGCGGTCATGGCTATCTGCTCCACGATTTTATATCTCCATATGGCAATCAGCGAGCTGATAAGTGGGGCGGATGTACCGAAAACAGATGCAGAATAGTTTGTGAAATTGTAAAAAAGATTAAGGCAGAAACAAGCCTTCCTGTTTGGATAAAACTTTCAGCTACCGATAACCGCAAGGGCGGTATGAATATAGAAGAAAGTGTTAAGGCAGCAAAGCTTTTTGAAGAAAGCGGATGTGACTGTATTGAGGTTTCCTGCGGCACAGTTGAGGACGGAATGAACACAATGCGAAGCCGTCTTATGCCTATGGAGGCGGTGTTTAAATACAAAGAGCCTTGTGCATCTTTTCCTGAAGCCTTTAGCAAATTTGCACTTGCAGGTGCTAATCTTGTTAATCCGCTTATCAAACAGCCTGTACCGCTTGAAAATTTCAATGTGGACAGTGCTGAAAAAATAAAATCAGCAGTTTCAATACCCGTTATTGTTGTGGGCGGAATACATAAGCTGAGTGATATGGAAAGTATTGTCACAAGCGGCAAGGCTGATTTTGTTTCCATGTGCAGACCATTTATCTGTGAGCCGAATTTAGTCAGAAAGTTTAAGGACGGCACACAGACAGAGGCTAAGTGCATTATGTGCAACTACTGCGGTCTGGTTATTGAAAAGGAAAATACCAAATGCCTTATGGGTAAAATCAAAGAATAAATAAAGATTAATATAAACGGAGAATGAGTTATGAATAAGGTTCAGACTTATGTAGAAAATATTTTACAGCCAAAGCTCCAAGGTGACGGCGGCTGGGTTGAATTTGTTTCACTTGATGGCAGTGTGCTCACCCTCATTTTCAGAGGTGAGTGCTCAAAGTGCTTAATTCTTGACAGATGTGTTGCCTGGATTGAGGAGCAAATTAAGAAAGATTTAAATAAAACTGTTAAGGTTACTGCAATTCGCAAAAAGCCTTATTTTCAGGATATGTAAGGGGTGTGAATTATGGCACATATTAAGGTTGTTAGACGCTCAATGCGTCCTGAGGAGTGGACCGATTTAAGATTCGGTTGGCTCAAAAGATATATTTATGATAATAAGTGGGAGATTAAAAATCTTCAGATTCGTGACGCACGTCAGGTCAGCGAAATGGAGTTTGATTACTATAGTGATGATTACCGTCCGCTTAATAAGGGTGATATGTATTTTACTCCTGACGGCACAGCTTTTATTAAAGCAGATGTTGATATTCCTGCAGAGTTTCAGGGCAAGGAGCTTTGGTTCTCGTTGAAAACCGCTGCTGAAATTTGTGTTAAGGTTAACGGAAAATATGTCGGCGGTGTTGACCCGAACAGAGAGCGTATGCTCCTTTCACCATATATCAATGATAAGGAAACCCTTCATTTTGATATGATGGGCTATAACCGTTCAAAGCCTGATGATGAACGTAATCCTGAAAGTCTTTCAGTTCGTGGCTGCCGTCAGATATTTGAGGGTGCTTATATCTGCACCGTTAATCACGCAGTGCAGGATTTGGTTTGGGATTTTGAACTTTTGCTTGATGTTGCTAAAAGTGATTTGTTTAATGAGGATTACCGCAATTTCCTCAACAAAGAGCTTAACAATGCAATGAACTTAATCGACTTTGACAGCGACGAGTTAACAGGTGTTGAGGATTGCCAGCAGTATCTTAATGATGTAGTGTTTGCTAATGATAACTATAAGGGCAACGGTGATGTGGCACTTATTGCACATTCACACCTTGATATTGCTTATTACTGGCGCAGAATACACGCTGTTCAGAAGAATTTAAGAACAGTGCTGATTCAGCTTAGATTAATGGACAAATATCCTGATTTCAAATATACACACACACAGCCTTATGTTTACGAAACACTGGAAAAATATTATCCGGATGTGTTTGAGGAGCTTAAGGAAAAGGTTGCAAACGGTCAGTTTGAGCCTGTTGGTGCAATGTATGTTGAGCCTGACTGTAATGTTCCCAGTGCCGAAAGCCTTATTCGTCAGTGCCTTTATGGTCAGCAGACCTATAAGCGTATGTTCGGTAAAACCGTTAATAATGCTTGGCTGCCTGACGTTTTCGGCAACAGCTGGATTTTACCGCAGATTTTGAAAAAGAGCGGTGTTGAATATTTTGTTTCAAACAAAATGTCCACATGGAACGATACCAACAGATTCCCTCACAACAACTTTATCTGGCGTGGTATTGACGGTTCAGACGTTTTAGCCTGCGTTCCTCCTACTCATTTTATCACTTGGAATATGCCATCACAGATCCAGGAAAACTGGGAGGCTTATATCGATAAGGACAGCGGCGGACAGACTATGAATATGTTTGGCTATGGTGACGGTGGCTCAGGCTGTACTGAGGAAATGATTGAGCTTATGCAC
The DNA here is from genome assembly GCA_964396885.1 of uncultured Bacteroides sp. Taxonomy (GTDB): domain Bacteria; phylum Bacillota; class Clostridia; order Oscillospirales; family Acutalibacteraceae; genus Eubacterium_R. The sequence continues at coordinate 5,544 of CAYNGP010000064.1, forward strand.
CGTTTTGAAAAGCTGTCAGTTATGCCAAAATGCGATCATATGGGCGGAGCTGAATTCTTAGAAAAGAATCTTAAGAATAACGATACGCTTGAAACATGGGACGGCGAGCTTTATTTAGAAATGCACCGCGGCACATTCACCACAAAGTCAAATATGAAGCGTGCTAACCGTCAGCTTGAATATAAGCTCAGAACTGCTGAAATGCTGTCTGTTCTCCGTGGTGAGGATAATATCGCAGAGCTTACAGATATTTATAAAAAACTGCTTATTAATCAGTTCCACGACATTCTTCCGGGTTCTCATATTCATCCTGTTTATGAGGATGCTATGGCTGATTATGCCGATATAAATAATCGTCTTGATGCCATCATCGGCACCGGTTCAAAGTATTTCAATACACTTAACTTTAATCGTGATGCATTAACCTTTGTGCCAAATAAAAAGGGTACTGCAACACGCTATGGTGTTAAGGGTAACTGGATTGTTCCAAACATCCCTGCACTTTCATCAGCTTCATTGAGAGCAACATCCTATAAGGACCAGTGGCTCACAGTGGGCGATACTGTTGAAACGCCTTTCTATTCAGTTCAGTTTAATAAAGACGGCTCAATAGCTTCACTCTTTGACAAGGAGCTTGAAAGAGAATGGACCAATGGTGATTTCAATAAGCTGAAAATTTATACCGACAACCCGGGTAACTATGATGCTTGGGATATTCTTCCAAACTATAAGGATAAGCAGATTGAAATTAAGGTGACAGAGCCTCTTGCTCTCTGTGAACAGGACGGCGAAAGTGCTACATTCAAAACTGTACTTTCAACTGAAAAATCAACATGGACAATGCTTATTCGTCTGTTCAGAAGAAGCAGGGGAATTGAGGTTGAAAATATTGTTGACTGGAACGAAAAGCACAAGCTTGCCAAGGCTGAATTCGGCTGCAATGTTTTAACCAGAAAGGCTCTCTGCGATACATCTGCAGGCTTCATTGAACGTGATACCCATAAAAATACAACCTGGCAGCAGGCAAGGTTTGAAACCTGTCACCACAAGTGGGCAGATTTGGCAGAAACCGACGGCGGCGTTGCTATTATCAATGACGGCAAATACGGTATCGGTTTTGATAATCATGTTATGTCCTTGTCACTTCTTCGTGCTACAATCCGACCTGATGTTACCAGTGATATGGGTATGCACAATTTCTGTTATATGATTATGCCGCATAGTGATGATGCAGTTAAGGCAGGTATTAATAATATCGCATTCCAGTATAATGTACCGCTTGTTAAGGCTGATGTAGAATATAACGGCAGTACCTTTGCACCTCTTTATCTTCAGGCGATGAAGAAGGCTGAGGACAGCAATATGACTGTTATTCGTCTTAGCGAGCAGGATGGAAAGCGCGGCAGAATCAAGCTTGATAAAAAGGTTAAGCTTCTCAATATGCTTGAAGAGGTTGAGGGCGAAACAGATGTTATTGAATACAAACCATTTGAAATTATTACAATAGGAGTGGAATAATGACTGTACAGCAAATCATTATTACAGCTGTTGTTTTAGTTGTTCTTGGTGTTATTATCTTTCCATTGATAAATCGCCGTTCTTTCAGAAATCTTCCTCCTGACCAGCAAATAAGAATTTTAATGAAAGAGGCTAAGGGCTTAGCTTATTTTAAAAATGTATCAAAGGGTAGTACAGGGATTTTATATTATGTAAAAAACAAGCGTAAAATCCTTGCATTCCCTTGGGTAATCAGCGACGGCAAAATGCTTTGCACACGCAAAAATCCTTTTGAACGCTGGGATTATCCCGAGGAAAAGGAGCTTATCAACGATGATGAGCTTAAGCAGCTGAATGAAGAACTCGAGAAATTCAATAAAAAGAATCCTGTCAAAATTGTTTTTAAATAAGGGGAAGTATATATGAAAAAGTTTTTGTCACTCATTCTGGCACTGTTAATTATGCTTACCCCAACAATTGTATTTGCGGATATCAAGAACGAAACACCATTTGAAGCGAATACCAAAAATTCTGAGCTTTTCAGAATACCTGCAATTCTGACGCTGAATGATGGCTCGGTTATGGCTGCTGCGGATATTCGCTATAATCACGGCGGTGATTCGCCTAATAATCTTGACACGCTTGTTGCTGTTTCAGCTAATGGCTATAACGAATGGCAGTATAACAAAATCAATTACTTTGATGATTATGCTGATGATGTAACAAAGGCTGACAGTGCTTCATTTATTGATTCAGCACTTGGGCAGTCTAAGAAAACAGGCAGAGTTTTTATTGTTACAGATGCATACCCTGCAGCAGGCGGTGTGAATAACAGTGCACAGGGCAGCGGCTATGTTCATATTAACGGCAATGATTATTTGGCTCTTGCTGAAAATGGCTCAGAAGACTACTGTTATTATGTAGGCGAGTTTAATAATAAATATGCCAAGGTTCTGCAAATTAAGGACAGCAGTGAAACCGCGTATATGGTTGACAGCGAATATAATCTTTATTTTAACGGCGAGCCTGTTTTAATGAAACAGATTGGCAGTGACAAAAACGTTCAGCAGAATATTTTTTACAGGGATGCTGATTTGAAATTACTCTGCACCTCTTACCTGTGGCTGAGATATAGCGATGATAACGGCAAAACCTGGTCTGATCCTGTTATGCTTAATGCACAGGTTAAGCGTGAAAATGAAGGCTTTTTAGGTGTTGCACCCGGCAGAATGCTTGTTACAGAATATAACGGTACTGAGCGAATTATGTTTGTGGTTTATGATCATAATGAGCATGGCGATGAGAATGCTGCTGTTATTTATAGTGATGATAATGGTGAAACATGGAGCAGGGGAGAAAGTGTTAAGCATTCCTTTGCAGCAGGCAAAACCAGTGAAAGCCAGATTGTTGAGCTTAATGACGGTGTTCTCAGAATGTATTGCCGTAATAAAAGTGATTTTGTTGCAAGCTGTGACAGTACCGACGGCGGTGTTACCTGGACAAGAGCAAGATGTGATGAAGAATTGTCCGGCAGAGGAAACTGTATGTTTTCCTTCGTTAACACAAATAAAACCATTGATGGTAAAAAGGTCATTATGGGCTCATATCCGTCTAATCCTGAGGGACGTACAAACGGTGTTGTAAGAGTAGGTACGATTGAAGCTGATAATTCGATAAATTGGATTGAAACATATCACGTTAATCAGGACACATTTGCGTATTCCTGTCTGACAGAGCTTTCGGATGGTAATATTGGTCTTTTATATGAGGACCGGAAGGGCACACATATTTCTTATAAGGTGTTGACTGTTGATGAAAATGGTAAGATAAGTGACATCAGCGGCGATGATATTGTTTTTGAACCTGAGGTAAGCGAAGAAGGGGCTAAAGCCTTTTTTAAAGATTTAAAAATAAAATTGCAAAAGCTTTTTCACTTGTTTTAATACTATGAATAAAAAACCAGCATAGCTTGACTATGCTGGTTTTTATTTGATTTTATATCAGTTTGGATAATAAAATCATTATGTGAATTTTTATTATTCAATAATAAATTTTACGATAGAACATTTTGGAAGTGTTGCAGTAAAACCATCCTTGAGCTTTCTGAAATCTGTAAATGCCTGTGTTTTAACAGCATTTGCGTTATCAAAATCATTCTTATCGTGCATATCGCCTGTCAGAATTTCTGCCTTAATACTATTTACTTTAGTATCGGCAAGCTGGCATTTTATCTTTGCAGATTTTGTTGCTGATGTATTGACAATTGTTGCATAAATCACGCCGTTTTCATCAACAGAGGCGGATTCAATAAGCTGCGGTAACTTGAGATTGGCATCATCCGTTGGATGCTTTCTGCTGTAAACTGTATCGACATCCGTTGTAATAAATGAGCCGAGAAGTGTGTTATTCTGATGCTCTTTAAACATTTTAAATACATAATAGGTTGGGGTAAGCACCATTTTTTCGCCGTCCGTAAGTGCAACTGCCTGAAGCACATTTACGGTTTGCGCAATGTTCGCCATCTTGATTCTGTCACTATGCTTATTAAAAATATTAAGAGTCAATGCGGCAACAATCGCATCACGCATTGTATTCTGCTGATACAAAAATCCAGGGTTTGTACCGGGCTCAACTTCAAACCAAGTACCCCATTCATCAACGATCAAATCCACCCTGTGCTTGTAATCGTGGCGGTTCATTCGCTCAATATGACGGTTGATTATTTCGTCCATCTTATATGCCTGTGCAAGAATCTGATAATACTGCTGTGTAGTAAAATCCGTTGCAGATTTTTTGTTTCTTGTTTCGCAGTCCCAGATATCTGTATAGTAATGAAGCGAAATGCCGTCGATTTTGCTGTGTGCGATTTCCATTACCTTATCTGTCCAATCATAATCCTCAGCATTCGGACCGCAGGCAACACGATAACACATTTTGTTTTTATCATAATTTCTTACATAGGTATTAAAACGAAGATAAAGATCTGCATAATATTCAGGGCGCATATGACCGCCGCAGCCCCATGATTCATTGCCGACACCGAAATAGTTTACTCTCCAAGGCTGTTCCTGTCCGTTTTCCTTACGGAGCTCTGCCATAGGAGAAACGCCGTCAAAGGTCATATATTCAACCCATTCGTTCATTTCCTGAACTGTACCTGAGCCGACATTGCCGTTGATATATGTATCACAGCCAAGCTGTCTGCAAAGCTCAAAATATTCGTGCGTACCAAAGGAGTTATCCTCAACAACGCCGCCCCAATGGGTGTTAATCATTTTCTTTCTGCTTTCCTTAGGACCGATACCGTCCTTCCAATGGTATTCATCCGCAAAGCATCCGCCCGGCCAACGAAGAACAGGAATGCCCATTTCTTTGAGCGCATTTACTACATCACATCTCATTCCGTTTACATTTGGGATTTTTGACTCCTTGCCAACGAACAAGCCCTCATAAATACATCTGCCGAGATGCTCGCTGAAATGACCATAAATATCCTTGCTGATATGACTGATTTTCTGGTTCGGATTGATTAAATACTTTTTCATGTTTTTTCTCCTTATAGTTTTTTTATTATAAAGAATTTATCATATTCAATAAATCAAAATAAAAGCTTTTGAC
>CAYNGP010000065.1:0-10439 GCA_964396885.1 uncultured Bacteroides sp.
ATAAAGATATAGTTGAAAGAGTTCTTGAAAAAAATAACATTCAAAATTCTAAAGTTTACTTTATTGGTGCACCTTGCAGTCATATTGACTTGGCAGCTATAATATGTAATGAAAATCCTGATGATACCAGAGTTTTGGTATTAGAACAATATCATTCAGAATGCGGTTTTATAGAAGAATCAAAAGCATTGGATGGTCAAATATTATTTGAAAAGGAAACACTTTATACATATGATGATATTAAGAAAATTGTAGATGAAGATAAAAAAGCAGCAGAAAGTCTTCCTGAAGATGCAGTTGGATATATGGGTATTCCTCTTCAAACCTCAACAACATCATCCGCACCTGCAACTGACAATAACAAAATTATCATAATTACTGCCGTATCAGGTGCAGCAATTCTTGCAATAGCTGTTACCGCAATCTGCATTGTTAAGAAAAAGAAAAGCACAAAAGTCCTTGATGAAAATTAAATAACCAAAAACAGATATGCTGTTAAACGGCATATCTGTTTTTTTACATTTAATTGAAATAATTTGACAAAAATGTGAAAATAATGTACTATAGATTGAGGAACAATATGGAAAATAGTTATGCATAAGTATGTCAAGGAGTGAAAGTATGAAAAATAAAATAATTTCAATTTTAATAGCATGTTTAATTCTATTAAACTGCACACCTGTATTTGCTGATACTGGTACAAATATTATTGTTGGTTCAGAAACGATTGATGAAACAGTACTAGAAAGGAAAGATTATATTTTTGATTATATTAGCGATTTGTTTGAAAGTGAAAAAGAAATTCATATAGATAATAATGATGTTGATTATAGCAAAATGATTAGGAAATTTATCGGATTAGATATATTTGAAGGCAATGAGTTGACTAAGAGTAAAATGAAAGAATATACAGAGAATCAGAAAACGTTTTATTTGTTGCCTGTACAACATGATGGTGTTACTGTTATATCAACTTTGCAAATAAGGGAACCTCTTTCAGACGAGACCAAAGAAAAGATTTCTTCTGAAAATCTCGAGTTTTATGAAAATCAGACGGGTAAATGGTATATTTCTTTTGCAGAAATCCGTCCAAGAGCAGTAGATTATTATAAAGACATAGTAGAAAAAGCTCTTGTAAAAAACAATATCGAAAATTCAGAAGTATATTTTGTAGGTGGCGTTTGCAGCCATATAGGCTTAGCTGCTATTATATGTAATGATAATCCTGACGATACCAGAGTTTTAGTGTTAGAGCAATATGAGGCTGAAACGGGAGCTATAGATAAAGCAGATGCATTTGACAGTCAGATTATACTTGATAAGGATACTCTTTATACATATGATGAAATAAAAGCAATAGTAGATGAGGATAAGGAGAATAGGAATAGTTTTACAGAGGAATCAGTTGGCTATATAGGTAGCCCTACTCCAACCTCAGACGCACCTGCAGCCGACAATAACAAAATCATCATAATTTCTGCCATATCAGGTGCAGCAGCCTTGGCAATTGCTGTTGCTGCAATCTGCATTGTTAAGAAAAAGAAAAGCACAAAAGTCCTTGATGAAAATTAAATAACAAAAAACAGATATGCTGTTAAACGGCATATCTGTTTTTTGTTTCAAAATTTTTTAATTTTTTGCAACACTTTACTTGTTTTTTTACACTTATTTATTGAAGGAATAAATAAGTAGAGGTAATAATTATGAAAAATAAAATAATTGCAATATTAACAGTCTGTTTAATTATCTTAAACTGCACACCAGTATTTGCAAATACTTTTTCAGGTGACGATACTGTTAATGAAATCAAGGAAGCAGAAGATGGCATACTTGTGTTTGCAAACGATGTGGTACCTATAGACGATACAAAACAGTATGATGGTAGCGATATTGATTACAGTAAAATTTATAAAGTTTATCCAGGAATGAGTAAAATATTTGAGAATACTGAGATGAATAATGAAATTATGCAAAATTCTCTCAAAAACGAAATATATTTATATGAAGTTCCAATTTACGAGAATGGCAAGACAATTTTAATAACAGTAACAAAAAACGAAAAACTAACTGATGAAACTAGAAAATTATTCTCTGAAGAAGAAATAAAGAAATATGAATCTACTGTTGGTAAATGGGATGCAAGTTCAGGAGGAATAGGTGATGAAATAATCGATTATAAAGGTGATATTGAGCAGGCACTAAATGATAATAATATAGAGAACGCTAATATTTATTTATTAGGAGCAATCTGTCATAATATTAGTTTGGCTGCTGTAATTTGTACGGATAATCCTGCTGATACAAAAATCAAGATACTGGAGCAGTTTGAAAGTGAAAAAGAGAATGTTGGCAGCAAGCTTGATAAAAATGTGTTATACTCCTATGACGAAATAAAAGTAATTGTTGATGCAGACAAAGAGGCACGTAAGGATGTTCCAGCAGATTCTGTTGGCGGTTTTGGTGCTCCTGTGCAAACCTCAACAAACTCAGCCGCACCTGCAACCGACAATAACAAAATTATCATAATTACTGCTATATCAGGTGCAGCAGTTCTGGCAATTGCTGTTGCTGCAATCTGCATTGTTAAGAAAAAGAAAAACACAAAAGTCCTTGACGAAAACTAAATACCAAAAACAGATATGCCGTTAAACAGCATATCTGTTTTTTATTTCAAAATTTTTTAATTCTTTGCAACACTTTACTCGCTTTTTTACACTTATATATTGAAGGAATAAATAAGTAGAGGTAATAATTATGAAAAATAAAATACTTGCAATTCTAACAGCTTGTTTAATTCTATTAAATTACATTCCGGTTTATGCAAACACCAATGTCGGTTCAAATGTTATAGTCGATGCGGATTCTATCGAAGAAATAAAAGCACTGGAAGAAGATTTAATCAATGAAATTAATTCAACTTTTGTATCTAAGAATATCTATATTGAAAGCAACAATATTGATTACAGTAAAATAATAACACTTTATACAGATATAGAATTGTATGAAAATGGAAAACCAAATCATGAACAAATGCAGGAAGCCATTAATCACAGTAAATATGTATATTATCTTCCTATAGAATATAATGGAAAAACCATTATGGTATGCTTTCAACAAGGTGAAGAGTTGACCGATGAGGATAGAGAAAAGCTTTCTGCTGATACAGTTGAAAGTCTTGAAAAGAATGTAGGGAAATGGCATATTGTATCTATGGGCGTTAAATCTGATATAATCGATTACAAGGGTGAAGTTCAAAAAGCACTTGAAGAAAACAATATAGAAAACTCTCATATTTATTTTGTAAACGAACTTACACAAACTATTACTATAGGTGCTTTAATTTGTTCTGATGATTTCGATGATGTTCAGTTTAAAATAATAAAGCAATTTGAAAGTAAGACAGAAGGTGACGGCGGTAGCACGCTTGATAAAAATGTTTTACATTCTTACGATGAAATAAAAGCAATTGCAGATAGTGAAATTGAAATGTATCAAACAGGTTATGACGGAGCTTGGGGTGCTACACCTACAACTGACAATAACAAAATTATCATAATTACTGCTGTATCAGGTGCAGCAATTCTCGCAATAGCTGTTACCGCAATCTGCATTGTTAAGAAAAAGAAAAACACAAAAGTCCTTGATGAAAATTAAATAATAGCTGTTAACAATCAGCAACGAAAAGAGTGGTGTTTTGCCACTCTTTTTTATTGACAATTTGTTATCAATTTTATATATTATATTTAGGAGGAGATATTATGAATATGTTTTCAGGTATTATGCAAAATCTTATGTTGTTTTATCTAACATTAATTGTCAGTGTTATTTTTGTTTATGGCTTTCAGATTTGTCTGATGCTTGCTGTTGGCTTCGACTGCAAGGCAAAGGGTATTAAAAGACGTGCAATGTGGATGATTCTGACTTTGCTTTTCCCTGTGCCTGCTGCAATAATTTATGCTTGCGTGCGAAACGGTGAGGAAAAGGAAAATTACAAAAGGTGTAATGGCTGTGGTGCAACTCTTGTTGATAAAGTCGATTATTGTGCAGGCTGCAGCAGTAATATGTTCACACCTTGTGAGGTTGAGAAAAAGCAGAAATATTCAAGTAACAGCAAAACCTGTCTTATTGTTTCTATAGTTTCATATGTTGTTTCTGTTGCTTGTGTGTTTTGTTTTGCTTTCAATGCCATTTCTATGGTAGATAATACGCTTGATTTCGGAATTGATAGTCTTAAAGATAGTATTATCGGTGGCGCTGATGACTGGTATGATGATTATGATAATGATTATGATGACAGCTTTCATTATGGATATGATGTAAACGGCGAAAAGGTTTATTATGACCGCGAAGGCAAAAGCTACACTGATGATATGGCTGTAGTTTATTATGATAAGCAGAATAATACATATACCTTTAATGATGAAAATTTTGAATTCGTAGGCAGTGACGGAAAGACTTATATGCCCGGTTATTCCTATATTGATGTAAACGGATATTTCTATTTTGATGCTGCAGGATATGAAAACGAGGCAAACAGTACACTTTATTACAGTGCAAAGTTTGACGGATATGTTGACAAGGATGGTAACAGATATTTTGAAGCTGCTTTTGTAAGTTGGGATAAGGATGGAAATATGATTGACGATTATGGTAAATATTTACTTGATGAGGCTACACCGACCAACAGTGACAAAGAAAACTAATATTATTTGAAAATAAAAACAGCCTGTGCAATCTGCACAGGCTGTTTTGGTATATTGTTTTAGCCATTTATTCTGTTATTGATTTCTTCCTCGATTTTTTTGAGTCCGTTTTTTGTGGTCAATCCCACATCAATTGTAACAACTCTTTCATCCTTTAGGGTTAAAATCACTTTTGACTGACGGTCAATAAAGTTTTTTACAAAGCTTGGTTTGGTGTCTTTTTCGGTTTCAACCTTTTCAATATCAGCATATGCAAAAATACTGTCATTGTCAAGCCCTGTGAACTCCATTTCGTCACTGTAAAATTTAACGCCGTTTGACAGCACCTCTTTTGTAACAAGTGCGGCTATAATCAGTGCAGCCAAATCGCATATTGCAAAAAGAATAATGGTTGCATTCTGCACAGCTATCAGTCTTTTAATTGCATAAATACCATAGCCGATAACAGCAGCGTCAAGTATTGCAACCACCGTAAGAGTGATTGGTGAAAGTATTCTTAAAAATTTGTCTTTCATTTGAATTTTCTCTCCTTATAATCATTAAGTAACTCAATGTTGGTTGCTTTAAAGGTTTTGTTGTTAAGATAGCTCAGGCTGTTTTCATCACTGAAATTAAAGTGCAGCTTATAGCTGTAAAGTGCCTGCCTGTATCTGCCTTTTTCGTTACCGTATTTTCCGTCACCATAAAGGGGATGACCGATGTGGGCAAGGTGTGCCCTAATTTGATGTGTTCTGCCGGTGTGCAGCTTGACCTCAAGCAGTGAAGCATCCGAATAATAATCAAGAACAGTGTATTCTGTAATGATTTTTTTTGAATTTGGCACTTGATTATCCGTAACAGTAACCATATTTTTCTTTTCATTTTTGGTAAGGTAAGCACTGAGCAGTTCGTTTTTTCTGCTCATTTTACCATGCACAACAGTCAGGTAATATTTTTCAATTTCACGGGCTTTGATTTTATCATTGATGATTTTTAGTGCCTGTGAATTTTTTGCGGCAATTACAATACCGCCTGTGTTTCGGTCAATTCTGTTGGCAAGTGACGGTGTGAATGTTGAGGTTTCGGGCTCCCATTCCTTTTTGTCATAAAGGTATCTTTTAAGCCTTGCAACAATGTTGTCAATATAATCCTTTCCATCAGGATGACAGAGCACACCAACCTTTTTGTTAATCAAAATGATGTTGTCATCCTCATAAATTATATCCAAATCTGTTGATGCATTTAAAAAGTCATAATGCTTTTTTTTGATTTCAAGTACATCGTCTTTTAAATAAAGCTCCAGCAAATCACCGCTGTTCAGCACCTGTTCAGGTGTGCAGCGTTTTTTATTAACCTTGATATTCTTTTTTCGTATTTCCTTATACATTAAGGATTTTGGCAGCCTGTCAAAGGTTTTTGTTATGAATCTGTCAACCCTGCCGCCTGCATCCTTATCGGTTATAACAAAGCTTTTCATTAATTTTTATTGGTTATTATTCCTTTGCTTTTTCTCTTCTTCAAGCTCCTGAATTTCCTTATAGAACATATTAGCCTTAACATAAACCTCAATATATCCTCTGATTATTTCAGCCATTTCACCCTTTTTGTATGGGTTAAGGAGAATTCGTTCATCATCGTCAATAGCAAGTGGACCTTTTTCGTAATCGTTAAAGGTTGGCATCAGTGAATAGCTTTCCTTTGTTTTAACGATTGAAAGCAGGGTGTAATCAGCAGTTGCGTTAACAAAACCCTTCTTTTTTGTATATTTTTCAATAGTTGAAAGAGGGGAGTTATCGTTGTGCTTTTTTGTGTAGCAGTAGGAGATAACCTCCTCAATAAAATTCTCAAGTTGGGTGTCACTGTAGGGAGCTTTAAGCAATACGACCTTGTCGATATCGGCAATGCCGTATTTATCACTTTCACCACAGGGAATACCAATCATATTTTCGTTTTCATCAACATAAACACTTATTGTGTAAAAATCCTTGTCCATAAAGCACCTCTTAAAATATGAATGTATTAATTATAACTTATATCGCAGAAAAAAACAACAGTATATTCATTGAAAAAGGCTGTGCCTTATGTTAAAATATATTTGGTGATTATATGAAAAAAGTGTTAATTACAGGCGGTGCAACAGGAATCGGAAAAGCTTGTGCACTGCTTTTTAAGGAAAAGGGTTATGATGTTTATATAACCTATAATAAAACCGAGCCTGATTATGACGGCGTTACTGCAATTAAATGTGATTTGCAGAGTGTTGTTGATATTAAAAAGGTGTTTTACCGAATGGGCAGTATTGATGTGCTTGTCAATAATGCCGGTGTGAGTCTCATTAAACAGATTAATGATACCACCGAAAGTGATTATGATTTGATTCATAATGTTAATGCGAGGTCATATTTTTTCTGTGCTAAAGAGGCTACACTGAGAATGCTTGAATATCACAGCGGTGCAATTATTAATGTTTCATCCATGTGGGGGCAGACCGGTGCATCCTGTGAGGTCGCATATTCAATGAGCAAAGCGGCGGTTATCGGTTTGACTAAGGCATTGGCTCAGGAATTAGCACCAAGCGGCATAACAGTTAACTGTGTGTGTCCCGGTATAATTGATACCAGAATGAATGACTGCTTTGATAAAGCTGAGCTTGAATACGAGGTGCCCCTGGGCAGACTCGGTACCCCTGATGAAGTAGCAGAAGCCGTATTATTTTTAGTAGAAAACAGCTATATCACAAATCAAATTCTCGGAGTAAACGGCGGAATAGTATAAAATAAAGGCAAGTATAGATAAATTCTATACTTGCCTTTTCTTTATGTATTATATATTTTAATTTGATGGATGCGGCATATATTTATAAAGTTCGCCTGCCATTTTTGCTATCGGCATTGTCTGAACCATTATTTTGCCCGGACCTTCAACGACTGTGTTGAACAGTCCTTCACCGCCGAACAGAATGTTTTTAGCACCTTTGACTGTCTGCACATCCATTTTGCAGCTTGCACTCATCATAACAAGGTGACCTGTGTCGAGAATCATCTGTTCGCCGGCCTGTAAATCATACTCAATTACAGCACCGTCAACCTCAATGAACAGCAGTCCTTCACCGTCAAATTTCTGCATAATAAAGCCTTCGCCGCCAAAAAGTCCGCCGGATAAGCTTTTCTTGAAATGAACAGACATATTAACGCCTGAGGTTGATGCAAGGAATGCACTCTTCTGACAGATTATTTCTTCACCCGGGTGAACCTCAATTGCCTTGATTTCACCTGGGCAGCAGGATGAAAATGCAATCATTCCGTTACTGCCAACACTGGTGTATCTGTTTTGGAACATCTTGTCATTTGAAAACAGTCTGCCGATTGCTTTACCCAAGCCGCCGTTTGTGGTGGTTTCCATTTTCATATTCGGGCTCATCCAGCTCATGCCACCGCCCTCAGTGATCATCTGCTCGCCTGCCTCAAGGTAGCAGATTGCTGTTGGGAATGGTGTACCTTTGATTTCATATCTCATAAAAAGACCTCTTTTCATAATGTTGTATATAATTAATGTATCACAACAATAAATTTTATGCAACATTTATTCTTGCAATGAAAATAATATAGGTATATAATTAAACTGAAAAAATTTGGTATTATGCTAATTTAGATGTTAATATAACAGGAGTATTATATGAAAAATTTTATGGATAAGGATTTTTTGCTTGATACTGACTGTGCAAAAAAGCTTTTTCACGATTTTGCTGAAAATATGCCGATTTGTGATTATCACTGTCACTTAAATCCTAAAGAGATTTATGAAAACAAATCCCCTGAAAGTATTACAGAGCTTTGGCTTTCAGGCGACCACTATAAATGGCGTGCTATGAGAAGCTGTGGTGTTGAGGAAAAATATTGCACAGGTGATGCAACTGACAGAGAAAAGTTTCAGCAATTCGGCTATACTCTGCAGTACTGTATCGGCAATCCTCTTTATCACTGGGCACACATTGAGCTTCAGCGTTATTTTGGTATTGATACACCGCTTAATGCAAAAACTGCCGATGACATTTTTGACAGGGCAAATGATGCAATCAAAAACGGTGATTTCAGACCGCAGAGCCTTATTATGAAAAGCAATGTTAAAGTGGTTTGCACAACAGATGACCCTGTTGATGATTTGAAATATCATAAGCTGCTTAAAGAGGTTGAAGGCTTTGACTGTAAGGTGCTGCCATCATTCAGACCTGATAAAGCACTGAATGCACATCTTGACGGCTTTGCAGACTATATCAATACCCTTTCAAAGGCTGCTGATGTTGAGATTAAAAGCTATAAGGATGTAATCACTGCTTTGCTTAAAAGAGTTGATTATTTTGACAGCGTTGGCTGTCGCGTATCTGACCAGGCTTTTGATTATCCGCCTTATGCTGTTGCAGAGGATGATGAGATTGACGAGATTTTCAGCCGTGCAATGAATGGTGAAAAAATTACTCTCGCTGAATGTGATAAGTACAGAACACCGATTTTGCTTGCCCTTGGTGAAAAGTATCATGACCTTGGCTGGGCTATGGAAATTCATATCGGTGCTTTAAGAAATAATAATACACGTATGTTCAACAAAATCGGTGCAGACACAGGCTTTGATTCAGTTGGTGATTGTGAAATTGCTCAGCCTTTGTCAAGATTTTTGGATGCACTTAATGTGAAGGATAAGCTGCCTAAAACAATCCTGTTTAATCTGAATGATAAGGATAATACCGTTCTTGGAACAATGCTCGGCAATTTCCAGAGTGCTGATGCTGAATCAAAAATTCAGTTTGGTCCTGCATGGTGGTTTCTTGACACAATGGACGGTATGACCAATCAGATGAAAACACTCGGCAATCTTGGTGTGCTTGGTAAATTTGTTGGTATGGAAACGGATTCACGCTCATTCACATCATACGGCAGGCATGAGTATTTCAGACGAATTATGTGTGCACTTCTCGGAAGATGGGTTGAGGACGGCTGGTACGCTTATGATGAGGATATTCTGAAAGAAATTATTCAGGGAATCAGCTATAATAACGCAATCAAATATTTTAATTTTTAATTAGTTTTCAATATTTTGGAGGAACAGTTATGGATTTAAAATTAAGACCAAAAGAGGAATGTAAATTTGATGAAATTTCACTTGGTGAAATTATGCTCAGACTTGACCCGGGCGAGGGTAGAATTAAAACTGCTCGCTCATTTAAAGCTTGGGAAGGCGGCGGAGAGTATAATGTTGCTCGCGGACTTCGCAGATGCTTTGGTTTAAATACAAGTGTTGTTACTGCTTTTGCAGAGAATGAAATCGGCTATCTTATGGAGGATTTAATTCTTCAGGGCGGTGTTGACACTTCACTCATTAAATGGATGCCTTTTGACGGTATCGGCAGAACAGTAAGAAACGGTATCAATTTCACAGAGCGTGGCTTTGGTATTCGTGGTGCTGTAGGTGCTTCTGACAGAGGTAATACAGCTGCTTCAAAGCTTAAACCGGGTGATATTGACTGGGATTACATTTTTGGTACTCTCGGTGTTCGTTGGCTGCACACAGGCGGTATCTACGCTGCTCTTTCAGAAACTGCTGCCGAGGTTGTTATTGAGGCTGTTAAAAAGGCTAAGGAGTATGGCACAATCGTTTCCTATGACCTTAACTACCGTCCGTCACTTTGGAAAGACATCGGCGGTCAGGCAAAGGCTCAGGAGGTTAACAGGGAGATTGCCAAGTATGTTGATGTTATGATCG
>CAYNGP010000066.1:0-10356 GCA_964396885.1 uncultured Bacteroides sp.
ATTTCAACCTTAGAAGTAGCATCGGAAATTTCAGCCATTGTAATAGCTTTCTTTACTCGTCTTAAAGCAAGTATAGCTGCTTAATTAAGAAGGTTTTCATGATCCACACCTGAAAAGCCAATGGTATCCTTGGCAACTTCTTTCAGATCAACATCCGGAGCCAAAGGCTTGTTTCTTGAATGAACCTTAAGTATATCCTCTCTTCCCTTGGTATCAGGTCTGTTAACCGTAATCTGTCTGTCAAATCTTCCCGGTCTTTGAAGTGCCGGGTCAAGAACATCAGGTCTGTTTGTAGCAGCAATAACAATAATACCGGTGTTTGTACCAAAGCCGTCCATCTCAACAAGTATCTGATTAAGCGTCTGCTCACGCTCATCATTACCGCCGCCTGTACCTGTTCCACGGTGTCTGCCCACTGCATCAATTTCATCAATAAAGACAATACACGGTGCTTTTTTCTGTGCCTGATCAAACAAATCACGAACACGGGATGCACCGACACCAACATACATTTCAACAAAATCAGAACCGGAAATTGATAAGAACGGTGCATCTGCTTCACCTGCAATAGCACGTGCCAGCAAGGTTTTACCTGTACCGGGAGGTCCAACTAAAAGCACACCCTTTGGTATTCTTGCACCAAGTGCAGTGAACTTTTCACTGTCCTTGAGGAAATCGACAAGCTCTTTCATTTCTTCCTTTTCCTCATCGCAGCCTGCAACATCGTCAAAGGTCGTTTTGTTGTTCTCGTCATCAACATGCAGCTTTGCTCTTATTTTACCAAAGCCTAAAGTTCTGTTGGTATCATTGCTCATGGTTGTGCTTAATTTTCTTATCATATAAATTGAAAGAACAACAAGACCAACTGTAATAAGAAGAGTTGGCAGCATACTAAAAATCCATGAGTTTGATGTACCTTTTTGGTAATCAAAGGTTATCTGATTGTCAGGATTATTCTCATTATATTCCTCAACCTCATCCCTAATATCATCAAGGAAATATGCCACATTCGGAACAGAATATTTTTTTGCCTCTTCCGGGGCGGCAAAGGTTTTATAGATCAGGCTTCCGCTTGACAAATCAAGTTCAAATTCCTTTACCTCATCATTTTTGAACATTGACACAATTTCAGAATATTTCACATCCTCCTTAGTCTGCTGATGTGAAAAGAAAATAATTGCGCAAATTAAAAGAACCGGTATCAATAAATAGATTAACATTGACTTCCAGTTTTTAGCCATATTATTCATGAATTAATCCTCCAAGGGAATGTTGATTGTAATAACTCTTTTGGTATTTTTATCCACTTTGACACGTTCGTCTACGCAGTAATCAGCAATACCTATTATACCTAAATCGTCACAAATTACTCCGACAGAGCTTCGCTTCTCAACAGGGATAGCAAGCTCATTATAAAGCTTTTTGAGAGATTTTGTACAACCACGGTTTGCAGGAGAAATTGTGTCGCCGCATTTTCTTTCTCTAATTACTACACTGCCGATAATTTTATCATAGTCACAATAAAAATCAACAGATTTTTCTATAAATTCATCAATATTTAAAATTTCGGTAACATAGTCAAAGCTTTTTTCTTTATCAATAAAACTTGCAAATCTTAAATATTTGTTATTTGAAACAGCAAATATGTTCCCTTTAATTTGTACCTTACCGTTTTTATTTACTAAATCTAACACAGACATAAGGTGATTTCTGTCAAGACGTATACCCTGTTCAAAAAAATATTTTGAAATCACTCTTTTTTGAACGGATTCATCAAATGTTCTGAGTATATTTAAGGATAATGAGTCCTCGGTTAAAGCCTTTTGATAGCAGTCGGCAGAAAGCCTTTCAATTAGATTATAATCATTACGACAATCATCTATAAATGCAGAAATCTGATTTTCATAATCACTGCCAATTTGAGAGAACAGCGGCAGTATTTCATTTCTGATTTTATTTCTTGAATAGTCATTGGACAGATTTGTTTCATCAACTCTGTAATCAATTGAACAGTTTGCACAGTATTCTCTTATTTCTTTTGAGCTGATTTCAATTAAAGGGCGAATAATTTTACCTCGGACAGGCGGAATACCGCAAACGCCCTTAAGACCTGTACCGCGGATTAATCTGAAAACAACAGTTTCAACATTATCACTTAAATTATGTGCAGTAGCAATTTTATCACATTCAATGCTTTCAAAAAATTCATAACGTCTGTTGCGTGAATATTCTTCAACGCTCTGCCCTGCTTTGTCAGCTTCAAGGACAGCATGGATTGAAAGCAAATGAAATTCAACATTATTCTTTTCACAATATGCTTTTACAAAATCAGCATCCTCAACAGAGCTTTTTCCTCTGATTCCGTGTTCAATATGCGCTACCTTGACCTTTATATTAAGCTTATCCATATTCTTAACAAAATAATCAAGCAGAAGCATTGAATCAGCTCCGCCTGAAACACCAACCAAAACAGTGTCACCGGCAGAAAGCATATTGTATTTATTAATCGTATCGGTAATTTTTTTATTCATAATATGATTTATCAATTGATCTGAATCTTGTAAACTCTTTATCAAAGGTTAATTCTATTGATGTTGTAGCGCCGTGACGGTTTTTGGCAATAATAAGTTCTGTTTTATTAGCATCAATATCGTCCTGCTTATCCTCGTCCACATCATTTCTGTAGTAATCCTCACGATAAAGGAAAAGTACAATATCAGCATCCTGCTCAATTGAGCCTGATTCACGCAGGTCTGCAAGCTGCGGCTTATGATTTTTACCGTGACCTTCAGTACCACGGGAAAGCTGAGCGCAGCAGATAACAGGGATATTCAAATCCTTAGCCATCATTTTAAGACCTCTTGTAATCTCACTGACCTCCTGCACACGGTTTTCCTTTTTACCTGCTGAGGAAATAAGACCAAGATAGTCGATAATGATACAGTCCACATTTTTCATGCGTCTTACTCTTGACTTAATTTCAGGAACAGTAATAGAAGAGGTATCATCAAGATAAAGCTCAACATCATTGAACTGACCAGCTGCATTACCAAGTCTTACCCATTCTTCCTTTGTCATTTCGCCTGTTTTAAGCTTTTGTGACTCAACACCTGCCTGAGAAGCAAGAAGTCTTTCAGCAAGCTGTGACTTGGTCATTTCAAGGCTGAAAACGATACACTTTTTTCTTGCATTCATTGAAATGTTCTGCGCAAGGTTAAGTGCAAAGCTGGTTTTACCCATAGCAGGACGTGCACCAATAAGAATTAAGTCACTTTTATTCAAACCCGTTAAGTATTTATCGAGCATACCAAAGCCTGACGGAATGCCCTTATATTTATCCTTGTCTTCACCCGTAATCTGTGCAAGCTTAGTATAAACATCGTTAACGATAACCTCACTGATTTTAGTAGGTCCGTTTTTCTCCTTGCCCTGACGGATGTCATAAATCATCTGCTCTGCTCTGTCAAGAATGGCAGATGCATCTGCTTCGCCGCCTGTTGCCTGATCAATAATGGTATTTGAGATTGTAACAAGTGAGCGAAGATAAAACTGCTCCTTAACGATTTTAACATAATATTCTATATTAACTGTTGAAGGAACACTCTGCGCCAGTGTCATCAAATACTCTCTGCCGCCTGCAGTGTCATAATGCCCTTTCTTAGTCAAAGCATCGGCAATAATGACAGGGTCAATAGCCTTTGAATTTGTATACATCAGCATCATTGCGCTGAAGATTTCCCTATGCTGCGGCAAATAGAATGCATCGGCATTAATTTCGGAAACGACAAGCTCCATACATTCCTGGTCAATTAAAATTGAGCCGAGAACAGATTGCTCTGCTTCCAAATTAAACGGCATAATTGTACCGCTTGTCATATTTGGTTCAGCCATTTTTTATGCCTCCGACACCTGAACAAAAACCTTTGCAGATATACCCTGGTATACCTTAATCTCTGCCTGAACTGTTCCGAAGGCTTTAACGTCCTCCATAACAATCTTTCTTTTATCAACATCAATATTAAGCTCTTCCTTAATCTGCTTAGCAACATCCTTTGATGTAACTGAGCCAAAAAGCTTGCCATTAGCACCTGCTTTTGCCTTCAGCTTAAAGGTTTTGCCGTTAAGATTATCTGCAGTCTGCTGAGCAGCCTTGATTTCCTCTGCCTTATGGAATTTTTTAGCAGACTCCTTATTATTAAATTCATTCATTGCTGAAGCATTTGCTTCAATAGCAAGTCCCTTTGGGAACAGGAAATTTCTTGCATATCCATCAGATGCATTCACTAAATCACCTTTTTTACCAAGACTTTTAACATCCTGCTTTAATATAACCTTCATACTATAACCTCCTAAATTTCAATAAATATAGGCAAAATCATTGGATTTCGCTTTGTCTTTTCAAACATAAGTCTGGAAATATCATCACGAAGCTTTGTTTTGATTGAATGCCATTCACAAGATCTGCCTTTATAATTGTCATTGATTATCTTTGCTGCAAGCTTTTTTGCGGCATTCATAATTTCCTCGTTCTCTTTCACAAAAACAAAACCACGTGAAACCACCTCAGGTCCGCTCAAAAGACATCCGCTTGCTGTATCAATAGCTGCAAAAACTATAATTATACCATCCTTAGACAGTCTCTTTCTTTCGTTAAGAACAATGTTTCCGACATCGCCAACACCGATACCATCAACATAAACCTCACCTGCAGGAACCTGCCCTATCTTTTTAATACCATCGGCAGACAGCATTATTTTATCACCAATAGCACCAATATAGATATCATCCTTGCTGATACCCATATCTATAGCCAGACCTGCGTGCTTCTGCAAGTGCTTTTGCTCACCATGAACAGGAATAAAATATTTTGGTTTAACAAGGCTCATAATCAGCTTTAATTCTTCCTGACAAGCGTGGCCGGAAACGTGTACGTCATACATTTTTTCATATATAACCTCAACACTGCGTTTCATAAGCTCATTCACAACATTGCCAACCATTTTTTCATTACCCGGAATTGGTGTTGCTGAAATAATTACGTAATCGTTTGGAGTAAGGCTCACCTTTCTGTGCTCGCCGAATGCCATTTTGGTTAATGCTGACATAGGCTCACCCTGAGAACCTGTTGTAATAATAACCAGCTTTTCATCAGGATAATTTTTGATAAGACCGATGTCAATTAATATGCCTTCCGGTATATTGAGATAGCCCAGCTCAGCACCGACTTTAACAAGATTTTCAAGGCTTCTGCCGATTACAGCAACCTTTCTGCCTCTTGACTCTGCAACATCCATAATCTGCTGCACTCTGTGAATATTAGATGCAAAGGTTGCAACAACAATTCTTTTGTTCTTTGCCTTTCTGAAAAGCATTTCAAAAGAATCGCCGACCGTTCTTTCACTGGCAGTATAACCGGGACGCTCAGCATTGGTTGAATCAGAAAGTAATGCGAGAACACCTTTTTTGCCGTACTCGGCAAATCTGGTCAAATCAATCATATCACCATCAACAGGCGTCGTATCTATTTTAAAGTCACCTGTTTGGATAATGACACCTGCAGGGCACTTGATAGCGAGCCCAACAGCATCAGGAATAGAATGATTAACATGAATAAATTCAATATTAAATGCACCAAGCGTAAGATTTGTTCTTGGTTTGATTTCAACAAGCCTTGCTGAATTGAGCAATTTGTGTTCCTCAAGCTTACCTTTTATAAGACCTAAGGTCAGCTTTGTAGAATAAATCGGGATATTAACCTTTTTTAATAAGTAGGCAAGACCGCCTATATGATCCTCGTGACCATGAGTAATGATGATACCTCTGATTTTTGAAATATTGTTTTCAATATAGCTGAAATCGGGGATAACAAGATCTACACCAGGTAAATCACCATCAGGGAAAGCAAGACCGCAATCGACAATAAACATATCGTCACCATATTCATAAAGGGTCATATTCTTTCCAATCTCATTCATACCGCCCAAAAAGGCAATACGAACAGACTCCTTGGTCTTTTGCTGCCTCGGAGCTTTTCTGTTTGGGGACTTGCGGTAAGTGACATAACGCTTTTTGGAATTCCGTTTTCCTTGGGCGTTCTTACCGACCTGCCTATTTTGATTTTGCATAAATAACCTCCGTATTTTATTTTTCCGTTCTCCTTAAAATACTAATATATTAAACTATTATCTTCCTCTTGTCAAGTTAACCATTGGTTAAGCAGATAAACCACTATATTGATTATTACCAGATTTAGTGGTAAAATATGTATAAATTTAAAATTATGAGGTAATTATGAAAAAAATTGAAATTTACACAGACGGTGCATGCAGCGGAAATCCGGGTAAAGGCGGATGGGGTGATATACTTGTTTATAATAACGTAGAAAAAGAACTCAAAGGCGGTGAACAGGAAACCACAAACAACCGTATGGAACTGACGGCTGTTATATCTGCCCTGAAGGCACTTAAAGAGCCCTGTGAGGTCAGCCTTACCACTGACTCAAAATATGTATGTGATGCCGTAACTAAAGGCTGGGTTTACGGCTGGCAAAAAAACGGATGGAAAAAGGCAGACAAAAAGCCTGCCTTAAATGTAGATTTGTGGGAACAGCTATTGCCACTGCTTGAAAAACACAACGTTACATTTAACTGGGTTAAGGGACACAATGGTCACCCATATAACGAACGTTGTGACAGGCTCGCTGTGGATTACTATTTGAACAACTAAACCAAATCGGTTTTATCAATAATGCCGATACCTATACCAAGCTTACCGCCATTGATTAAGTGCGCCTTTGCCGCTCTTTGCAATGTCGTGTTTTCTTGGTATTTCTTTTTATTCAGCTGTCTTTTGCCAAAAATTCGTTCAATTGCCTGGCTATCAATATCTTTAGAGCAAATCACGTCAAACATTGAAGAAAACTGCATAATATTGCTTGATGGCTGCATAAACAAATAGTTATCATCATAAAGCAGCCAGCTTTCGCAAAAGAAATATCTGAAGCTATAATCAGGAAAATACTTGTTAAAAAATTCAACAGCATTTTTTATTGAAGAAATACATTCTGAATAAATCAGTTTTTCACCTTGCGGAATGTGAATATAAATAAGTGCTTCACCGCAATCAAACGGGAAATAATTATAATCAAGCAGTTTATTATTGCATTTGAAAAACTGAAACTGCAAACGACCTATTTTAAAAAGCTCACAATTAATGTGATTTTTTATCCAGTTATAATTCGCAAGACCTTTATTATCGTTATTTTCACACCATATTCTTATATCATCGAGTGTGTCATAAAGCACATTATCAGGTATACCAAGCTGTTTATATGTTTCAAAAGTCTGATTCGCACACTCAATAATAACTGCCAGTCTGGTTAAATCATTCTTAAATTTCAAGCATGAAAAATCACCCGTGCTGCACTTTTTCGCAAGGGATAAAATTTTGACCCTGTCCTTTTGGGCAAGGTCAATAACTTTATTTTTCAGCTGATTATCCAAATTAATTTTATCTATTAAATCAAGCATATTATTCTGCCTCATTTGTACTTTCTGTTGTAGGCTTTTGGGTTGTTGTTTCTTTCTTCGTTGTGCTCTCAGCCTCATATTTGGATTTTAATCCTGATGATACAATATGCGTGATTTCATAATTGATTTCATATCTTGACAATAGTGATAGAACATCAAAATTCAGGAAATTACTGTCAGCATTTTCATCCTGAATGATGAACTTAGCACCCTTATCAAGATACTTGATTTCTCGTTCAAGACCATTAATACCGTCCACCTCTTCACCTTCAAAAAAGATGTATGTACCTTTAATAACAATAATACCCTCAAACTTATTTTCTTCCTGTGTCAAATAAGTACGTTCAACCTTAGAAGTGGTTTCATCTTCCTTAAATGAAAGCTTGCCGCTATAAAAGAGTGCACAAACAACAGCCACTGCAACAGCAATAAATGCCAATAAAAACCAGGCACCCTTGTGGCTCTTTTTTTCTTTTCTGAATCTATGTCTTTCGAGAGTAGGAACATCTCCCGACTCATCATCAGTATGTGTAGAATTCATATCAAACTCTCTCGCAGTTTCCTGATAAGATGCGTCATCTTTTTTATGTACAACTAAAGGGCTATCTAGCTTTTCTTCCTTGATTTCATCATCCATAGTTAATACCTCAAAATATAGTTTAATATATTTTAACATATAATTTATCAATTTTCAATAAGTATTGAATTTGCTGCATAAAATTGATATAATAATTAAAAGAATATTAATGGAGAAAAATATGAAGATTTTAACCTTTGACATCGGCGGAACAAATATTAAATATGCACTGTGCAATGAAAAATTCGTCTTATCCGACAGACACACTATACCAACCGAAGCACATAAAGGCGGTCAGGCATTAGTTAACAAAATTATATCTATTATTGAAGAATATGACGATATTGACAGAGTCGCAATTTCAACTGCCGGTCAGGTTGACAGCGAAAACGGAATTGTTGTTTACTCAACAGACAATATCCCCTACTATACAGGAATGATGGTTAAAAAGACAATTGAGAACAAAACAGGCATTAAAACCTTTGTTGAAAATGATGTAAATGCCTTTGCTCTCGGTGAATCAGAATTCGGTGCCGGCAAAGGTAAAAACAATTTTATTGCACTCACCTATGGCACAGGTATCGGCGGAGCATTATTCCTTGACGGCAAACTTTATAAAGGTATGGGATCATCTGCCGGAGAGTTTGGCCATATGGTTACACATGTTGGAGGCAAGCAATGCACCTGCGGCGGCGAAGGCTGTTATGAATGCTACGCTTCAACAAACGCTCTGCTTCAAAGCATTAATAAAAGAAACAATATTGAGTTAAATTCATTTGAAATATTTGAGAAAGAAAATTTCCAAAAGCCTGAAATAAGATCAGTCATTGATAAGTGGATTGATGAAATGATTGTCGGTTTAGTTAATCTTATTTATATTTTCAATCCTCCGCTTATTATTTTAGGCGGCGGAATAATGAATGAGGATTACGTCATTGATTTGATTGACAGAAAAATCTATAATCTGCTTATGGAAAATTTTAAAGATGTAAATATTGTCAGATCTCGTCTTGGCAGTGACGCTGCACTTTTAGGTGTTGCCTCAAAAGCAGCAAAGCTATAAATAATTAATAATCATAACCACCAATTCAACTGATGGTTTGCACAAGGCTAAAAGCCACTGATACTAACCCGCGTCTCAAGGCGCGGGCTTTCTCTTTGTTCAAGCCTTACAGTACTCAACTGCCTAAAGACATCAATAAAACCCTCCTATGATAGATATTTCTATTCTACCATAGGAGGGTTCTTTTTTATTGTCCGATTTTATCGGGTGTGTTCATCATTTTACAGAAATAACTCTTTCACAGATTATCAGATCAATGATGAACTTTCTTTTTCTTGCTGTATAGCGTTATTCCATACAAATTTGATGCAGATGCAATCAGCAAGATAAACCAAATCGACAGATTGTTGCTATTGCCGGTTTGCGGCGATACCAAAGATTTTTTATTTGTGTTATCTGTTCCTGTTCCGGAATTTCCGGTTCCATGATTTTCTGTTTCAGGAATCTCTGCTCTGAAATTTTCTATTACAGGAATTTCTATTGCAGATTTTTCATAACCACAAATTGAACATTTTTCATGCTTAAATCCCTTTTCTGTTTCAGTGGCCTCTTTATCGATAACCCATTCAAACGAGTG
Organism: uncultured Bacteroides sp.; assembly: GCA_964396885.1. Classification (GTDB taxonomy): domain Bacteria; phylum Bacillota; class Clostridia; order Oscillospirales; family Acutalibacteraceae; genus Eubacterium_R. Next base: position 9,747 of record CAYNGP010000066.1, read on the forward strand.
AGCGGATTTCTCAAGTTCCGTACCGCATAGCGTGCAGTTTTTCCAATGTTCATTTGCATTAACTCCACACTTTTCAGACGGATGGTGTCCTGTTGCAGGTATATCTGCTAACTTTTCAGTAAAGCCACAATCTTTGCAGATGTGATAGGTATAACCTGCTGTTGTACAGGTTGACTCTACTGTCTTGGTTTCACCATAAGCATGTCCTTTTGCAGGTATAACCTCTCTCTCAAGAAGCTTTCCGCATTCGGTACATTCCTTATGCTGACTTCCTGTTGTTACACAGCCTGCTTCTGAATCAATAATCCAGTTGCTTTCTGTATGTTCTTTTACAGGTATGTCTGTAATCTTTTCAATAGAACCGCATTCTGTGCAGACATGATAGGTATAGCCTGCTGTTGTACAGGTTGATTCTACTGTTTTGGTTTCACCGTAAGTGTGTCCCTTGGCAGCTATAACCTCTGTTTCAAGAAGCTTACCACATTCGGTACATTCCTTATGCTGACTTCCTGTTGTTACACAGCCTGCTTCTGAATCGATGATCCAGTTGCTTTCGGTATGTCCCTTAGCTTCTATATCAGCTACCTTTTCAGTAAAGCCACAGTCTTTA
>CAYNGP010000067.1:0-10182 GCA_964396885.1 uncultured Bacteroides sp.
TTCATTTTTACTCTGCTTACTTTACTGTTCGCGGTGGTGCGATTGATGCAGTTGCCGCTGTTGAAGGTAAAGCAGCCGTCAAGAAAAAAATGGAGGAAATCAAGCTGAAGGGTAACGATAAAACCGCTAAGGATGAAAGTACATATATTGTTCTTCAGATTGTTATTGAAATGCTTGCTCGTGGTATAGAGTTTTTGCCTGTGGATATTTATAAATCAGATGCAAGAATTTATAAAATAGAGGATGGCAAAATCCGTCTGCCGTTCGGTGCAATTGACGGTATCGGCGAAAATGCTGCAAACGCAATTGCCGATGCGAAGGATGATGGTAACGGCGAATTTATGAGCTATGATGATTTGATGGCAAGAGCAGGTATCGGCAGAAGTGTTGTTGAAGCACTTAAAGAAGCAGGTGCACTTGGTGATATGCCTGAGTCGAATCAGATTTCATTATTCTGATACTATAATAATATAATACTTGACATAGAAGTATTAATGTGGTAGCATATTACCACATTAGCACACTAAAGTGAATTTGTCAGGGAGATTGATAAATATGAAAAGATATTCAAAATTAACGCCGCAGGGCAGCCGTGATCTGCTCTTTGAGGAATGCGACGATAGAAGAAGGGTAGAAACAATTGTTTCAACCCTGTTTAAAGAAAAAAATTACAGAAAGGTTATGACGCCTACCATTGAATTTTTTGATGTGTTTAAGAGCGATAACCTTGGTATTGAGCCTGAGGAAATGTACAAGCTCAGTGATAATCAGGGCAGAACTACTGTGCTCAGACCGGATAACACTTCACCTATTGCAAGACTTGTTGCAACACGTCTTTCAAAAGAGGATTTACCTGTAAGGCTTTATTATAATCAGAATGTTTATGTCCGCAACAAACAGCTTGCCGGCAGAACAGATGAGGTTGAGCAAAGTGGTATTGAGCTTATCGGTGACGGCAGTATGGATGCCGATATTGAGGTTATCTCAATGGCAAACGAGGCACTTAAAAGAAATGAGGTTAACTCATATAAGATTGAGCTTTGTCACGCAGGCTTTTTTAACACCATTCTTGACAGATTGAATGTGTCAGCATCGCAAAAGGCAGATATCTGCAGCTTTATTGAGGGCAAAAATTATTCTGCTTTAGGTGACTTGCTTGATAAAATCGGTGACAGCAAGGAAGCACAGATTATTAAAAAGCTGCCACGTCTTTTCGGTGGTATCCATGTTATTGATGAGGCTAAGTCGCTCTATAATGATGATGAGGTAAACAAGGCTTTAGATTATCTTAAAGAGATTTATGAAAGACTTTGTGAACTCGGCTTCGGCAATGACATTCTGATTGACCTTGGTCTTGTTAACCGCAGTAATTATTACACCGGTGTTATATTCAGAGGTTATGCACAGGGCAGCGGAATGACAATCATTTCAGGCGGACGCTACGATAATTTAGTTGGTGAGTTCGGAATGGATGCACCTGCCGTGGGTTTTGGTATTGATGTTAATGCCCTTTGTGACGTTATGCGTGAGGAGATTAATATTGATCGTCCGCTTCGTATTGCTCTGACAAAGGGCAGACTTGAAAAGTCCTCTGTATCACTTTTTAAAACAATGGGTCTTGATACAACTGAGCTTGAAAATAAGGGCAGACGTCTTATTTTGCCAGTAGGCGATTATGAGGCTGTATTGTCAAAGGCTCCTGATGTAATAACCTATGTTGAGCATGGTGTGTGCGATATCGGTGTTGTTGGTAAGGATACGATTGCTGAGCACGGCAATTCCTTCTATGAGGTTATTGATCTTGACATCGGCAAGTGCAGATTTGCTCTTGCTTGCCCTAAGGGTACGGATTTCTTCTCAGGCTACAAGCGTAAAACAGTTGCCAGCAAGTACCCGAAGGTTGCTAAGGAATATTTCAAATCCAAGGGAATGGATGTTGACATTATAAAGATTGAGGGCAGTGTTGAGCTTGCTCCGCTTCTGGGTCTTGCAGATGGTATTGTTGATATAGTTGAAACAGGCTCAACTCTTAAGGAAAACGGACTTGAGGTCGTTGATACAATTATGCCTATATCCGCAAGAGTTATTGTTAATATGGCTTCAATGAAGCTTCGCAAGGACGAGATTGAACAGTTCTTAAATGATTTAGAGCTGGCATCTAAGGTGTAAGGGGAATTGATATGAAAATTACAAAAGCAAATGGCAAGGTTGAATATGCCTTGATAGAAAATTTAAAAAAGCGTGCAGGCGAAACTGACCCTAAAATTGTTGAGATTGTTACAAATATCATCAATGCAGTTAAAGAGCAGGGTGACGAGGCTGTTCGTGAATTTACAGTGCGTTTTGACGGTTCAGTGCCTAAAAAAACTGTTATCGAAAAGGCGGAGCTTGACGCCTACCTTGATATGGTTGATGATGATTTTAAAACAGCACTCATCAACGCTAAGGAAAATATTTATAATTTCCACCTTCGTCAGGCTCAGCAGTCTTGGATGAGAACTGAGGAAAACGGTGTTATTATGGGTCAGCGTGTTCGCGGACTCCACAGAGTTGGTATTTATGTTCCGGGCGGCACTGCTGCTTATCCGTCATCGGTTTTAATGAATGCAATCCCTGCTAAAATTGCAGGTGTTAAGGAAATTATTATGGTTACTCCTCCTGCAAAGGATGGTAATCCTAACCCGGATATTATGGCTGCTGCAGCTGTTGCAGGTGTTGATAAGGTATTCCTTGTTGGCGGTGCACAGGCTGTTGCTGCGCTTGCTTATGGTACAGAAAAAATACCAAAGGTGGATAAGATTGTAGGTCCCGGTAATATTTTTGTTGCCACTGCAAAAAAACTGCTTTACGGTGTTGTTGATATTGATATGGTTGCAGGTCCGTCAGAAATTCTGATTGTTGCGGATAAGTCTGCAAAGCCTGCTTTTCTTGCAGCTGACTTAATGAGTCAGGCTGAACACGATAAGCTTGCATCTGCAATTCTTTTAACAACCTCAAGTGATATTGCTAAATCTACAGCAAAAGAAATTGACAAGCAGATTAAGCTACTTGAAAGACAGGAAATTATCGCCGAGTCACTTGATAAGTTCGGTGAAATTATTGTTTGTGAAAATCTTGATCAGGCTATTGAATTTGCCAACGAGCTTGCTCCTGAACACCTTGAAATGTGTGTTGAAGAGCCGCTGAAATATATCGGCAGACTTGATAATGCAGGTTCTGTATTCCTCGGCAATTTCTCACCTGAGCCGCTTGGTGATTATTATGCAGGTCCTAACCACGTGCTCCCAACAAGCGGTACTGCAAGATTTTTCTCACCGCTTTCAGTTGACAGCTTTATTAAAAAGAGCAGCTTTATTTATTATACTGAGGCTGAGCTTTCAAAGGCAAAGGATGATATTGTTAAGCTTGCTGATACAGAGGGCTTAACCGCCCACGCTAACTCCATTAAGGTAAGATTTGAATGAGATTTGATAAGAAATCTTTAACATCATTAATCGTTATATTTGCTGTTTTGCTGGCTCTTGTGGGTATTAGGGTTTTTAATGGTAATGTTGACGCTCATAAGCCTGCAAGTCTTAAAATACCGGATAATGACGGACAGCTTGTTGTGCATTTTCTTGATGTCGGTCAGGGTGACAGCGAATTTATTGAGCTGCCAAACGGACAGTGTATGCTTATTGATGCATCTGTCAGCAGCTATGGTGACAAAATTGTTGAAACGATTGAGGGTTACGGTTATACTGAAATTGACTATCTTGTTGCAACGCATCCTCATGCTGACCATATCGGCGGTATGCGTGATGTTGTTGAAAGCTTTGAAATCGGCGAAATCTATATGCCAAAGGCAACCTCAACCAGTAAAACCTTTGAGGGGCTTTTAACTGCGATTTCTGATAAAGGCTTGCAGATTTATACTGCAGCTGCTGGCAAAGAAATTTATTCCGATTCTGAAATCAAGATAGAAATTTTAGCACCTAACAGTGAAAGCTATGATGACACGAATAATTATTCTGCAGTTGTTCGGGTGTCTTACGGCAAAAATGCCTTCCTGCTTACAGGTGATGCAGAGGAGCTTTCTGAAAATGAAATGCTCGATTACGGCTATAATGAGCTGAGTGCTGATGTGCTTAAAGTAGGTCATCACGGCAGTAATACATCAAGCAGTGATGCATTTCTGCAAGCGGTTCATCCAACGTATGCAGTCATTTCCTGTGGTGCAGATAATTCCTATGGTCATCCGCACGATGAAACAATTGATAAGCTGAATGATTTAGGTATTGATTATTACAGGACAGATATTAACGGTACTGTTACAATAATCTGTAATGGTAATGATGTTTTTGATATAGAGTGTGAAAATGAACTGGATAATTGACAGAATAGAAAATAATATAGCTGTTTGTGAGGCAGGGGACATCACTTTTGATGTGCCCTTGTCAGCGTTGCCGCAGGGTTCGGCTGAAGGGGATGTTATTACGCTCGCTATTGATAAATCACAAACTGCTGAAAGAAAGAATAAAATAAATAATTTAATGAATAGTCTTTTTAAAGATTAAGGAGTCAAAATGAGAATTGCTAAAATTGAAAGAAATACTAAGGAAACACAGATAACAATAGAACTTAATCTTGATGGCGGAGAGGTTGAAATTTCTACAGGTATCGGCTTTTTTGACCATATGCTCACCGCTTTCGGTGTGCACGGCGGCTTTGGTTTAAAGGTTCGTGTCAAGGGTGATTTGGAGGTTGATACCCATCATACTGTCGAGGATACAGGTATTGCACTGGGTATGGCTTTTAAAGAGGCACTGGGCAATATGGGCGGAATTGTTCGCTACGGCTCATTCTCTATTCCTATGGATGAAGCACTGGCAGAATGTATTGTTGATATTTCAAACCGTCCGTTTTTAGTGTTCAAGGCATCCTTTGAACAGGAGCTTTGCGGTGATTATGAAACCTGTGTTACCGAGGAATTTTTCAGAGCCTTTGCAATGAATGCCTGCGTTACACTTCATATTCGTGTGCCATACGGTGCAAATGCTCACCACGAGATTGAAGCAATATTTAAAGCAGTTGCTCATGCTATGAAGATTGCCGCAGCTAAAAATGATGACGGCTCAGTTTTATCTACAAAAGGAGTACTCTAATGATTATTTTTCCAGCTATTGATATTATCGGCGGCAAGCCGGTTAGACTTTATAAGGGCGATTTTTCCACAGCCAAGCAGGTTGCTGCTGATGCACTCGAAACGGCTGAGGGCTTTGTTAAAGCAGGCTGTCAGTGGATACATATGGTTGACCTTGACGGCTCACTGAAAAAAGAGCCTGTTAATGCAGAAACCTTTATTTCCGTAGCTAACGAAACCCCTTTAAAGGTTGAGCTTGGCGGCGGTATAAGAACGATGAAGGATATTGATTTTTATGTTAATAAAGGCATAAGCCGAATTATTTTAGGCTCTGTTGCTTTGAAAAATCCACAGCTTGTTGAGGAAGCCGTAAAAGAGTTTGGCGATGCGATTGCTGTTGGGATTGATGCAAAGCAGGGCTATGTTGCAACAGAAGGCTGGGTTGAGGGCAGTGACGTCTACTTTACTGATCTTGCCCGTAAAATGGAAGCCATGGGCGTTAAGACCATTATTTTTACTGACATCAGTAAGGATGGTACGCTTTCAGGTCCTAATCTTGAACAGCTTGTTGAAATCAATAATGCTGTATCCTGCGACATTACTGCATCAGGCGGTGTTACAAGCATCGGTGATATTTTAGCACTTAGAGATAAAAAGCTTTATGGAGCAATTTGCGGCAAGAGCATTTATGAACGCACACTTGATTTAAGAGAAGCTGTGGAGGTTTGCAAATGATTGATGTTGAAAAATATTTTAAAAAGGCAGATTTAATCCCTGCCATTATACAGGAGGACGCCACAGGCGAGGTGTTAATGCTTGCTTATATGAACAGGGAGTCCATGCAAAAAACACTTGAAACAGGCTACACATGGTTCTGGTCACGCTCAAGACAGGAGCTTTGGAACAAGGGTGCAACCTCAGGTCACCTGCAAAAGATTGTTTCAATTCACGGTGACTGTGACGATGATACACTTTTAATTAAGGTTATTCAAACGGGTGCTGCCTGCCACACAGGCAACCACACTTGTTTTTTCAATAAAATTGAGGGAGAATTTTAATGGATTATATTAGAAACGATTATCAGACAATCCTTGACAGAAAGAGTGCCAAGGAAGAGGGTTCATATACCTGCTATCTTTTTGAGAAGGGTATTGATAAGATTTTAAAGAAAATCGGCGAGGAGTCAACCGAAATGGTCATCGCTGCAAAAAATGGCGTGAAAGAAGAAACCGTTGGTGAAATCTGTGACCTGATTTACCACACACTTGTTATGATGGTTGACCAGGATATTACAATTGAAGATGTTGAGGAAGTGCTCAGAAAAAGAGCCGAAAAAGCAGGCAATTTAAAGCAGTTCCACCAAGTGGATAAAAATTCATAATGTCACACAGTAAATGGATTGTTGCCGATGCTGATAAAGAAAAGGCATCGGCTCTTAGTGAAAAACTAAATATTGACCCCTTGATTGCCTTTCTTCTGGTGTCAAGGGGTATTGATGATGAGCTAAGTGCATCCGCTTTTCTTTCAGGCTCTATTGCCTATACCTCACCATATTCTCTTAAGGATATGGATAAAGCGGTGGAAAGAATTAACCGTGCACTTGATTTTGATGAGCGTATTTGTGTTTATGGTGACTATGACTGCGATGGAGTAACCTCCACAGCACTGCTTTACACCCTGCTTGAAAGTCTTGGTGCAGACGTTATTTACTATATTCCTAACCGTCTTACAGAGGGGTATGGTATGAATGTCAGTGCCATTGATTATATCAAGTCACAGGGTACTGATTTAATCGTAACAGTGGATAATGGTATATCTGCCATTAACGAGGCTGAATATATTTATGCACTGGGTATGGAGCTTATTGTTACCGACCATCACCAGCTTGGCGATGCTTTGCCAAGAGCTGAGGCTGTGGTTAACCCCCATAGACCTGATAATGATTTGAAATTCAGGGATTTTGCAGGTGTGGGTGTTGCCTTTAAGCTTGCCTGTGCTATTTATGACGGCGAGGTTGATGAGCTTATGGAGCAGTACGCAGACTTGGTAGCAATCGGTACAATCGGCGATGTTGTTCCGCTGAAGGATGAGAACAGATGCTTTGTCAAAGCAGGTCTTGAGCTGATTAATTCTGATTCACGTATTGGTCTTGCTGCACTGAAAAAGGTGGCAGGCTCTGATGATATGATTACTGCCGTTAATGTTGCATTTCAGATTTGTCCGAGAATTAATGCAGCAGGCAGAATGGATGATGCCTCAAAGGCAGTGGAGCTTCTTATCTGCGAGGATTATGAGGATGCTCAGTTTAAAGCACAGCAGCTTGATGGTGAAAATGCGCATAGACATACTGTTGAGTCAAATATTATTGACAGCGTATGCGAGCAGATTTCTGATAATCCCGGTCTTGCAGATGATAGAATCATTGTTGTTGCAGGTGAAAATTATCACGCTGGTGTTATAGGTATAGTTGCATCCTATATCAGCGGTTTGTATGGCAAGCCTGCAATCATAATCAGTATGAATGATGATGGTGAGGCCGTCGGCTCGGCAAGGAGCATTGAGGGTTTTAATATTTTTGATGCGATTAACAGCTGCCGAGATTTACTGACGCATTTTGGTGGTCATCCTCTTGCGGCCGGTCTGGGTCTTATGAGCGAGGATATTGATTTGTTCAGAGAAAAAATCAATGATTTTGCTGCAAAAACTTCACCTGTTATGCCTGCAAGCTGCTTAAAGCTGGACTGTAAGCTTTCACCATTTTATCTTGATTTAGACCTTGTGGATAATTTAACAGTTCTTGAGCCCTATGGTGCGGACAACAGCCAGCCTGTGTTTGGTTTGTTTAATATGGAGCTGCTTTCCGTTACACCAATCGGTGACGGCAAGCATATAAGAATGGAGGTTGCCAAGAAAGGCAAAACCTTCCGTGTGGTTAAATTCCAGACCACTGCAGAGAATTTTCCTTATTCTCAGGGTGATCATATTGATTTGGCGGTTAAGCTGTCTAAAAACTTTTATAAAGGTAAAAATTATCTTTCAATACAAGCGGTTGATTTTCGCAAAAATGGTATTGATGATGATAAATATTTCAAAGAAAAAGCCGATTATGAGCTTTTTAAATTAGGTAATAAAAATGAAACAGAGCTTTTCCCAAGCCGTGAGGTATGCTCCGTGATTTACAGATTTTTAAAGCAGAAGGGCGGTTATCCCTATACACTTGATGATTTGTATTTTGAGCTGGGTCAAAAGGTTACATATGGTCAGCTTTGTTTCGCACTTGGTGCTTTCAGTGATGCAGGTCTTATTAATCACAGCACCACAATTACTTTGAATAATCCAAGCGGCAAGGTGGATTTGGAAAGCACAAAAACCCTTGCAGCCTTGAAGGAGAGGATTTAAGTGATAGAAACCGATAAGGAATATGATATGGATTATGACGATGGCTTTGCTTCCTTTTTTGAGGAGATAAAGGCATCAAAGCATTATGATATTGATAAAATTGAAAAAGCGTATAATCTTGCCTTCACCGCCCATAAAAATCAAAGGCGTCGTTCCGGTGAACCATACATTATGCATCCTGTTGCCGTTGCTGAAATCCTTTTCAAGCTTGGTATGGATAATGAGTGTATTATCGGTGCACTGCTTCATGATGTTGTGGAGGATACGGAATATAATCTTGACTACATAAAAAAAGAGTTCGGTGACGAGGTTGCACTGCTTGTTGACGGTGTAACAAAGCTTGGTCAGATTTCTCTTTCAAGCCGTGAGGAGGTACAGGCAGAGAATATTCGTAAAATGTTCATCGCTATGAACGAGGACATCAGGGTAATTATTATCAAGCTCTGTGACCGCCTTCATAATATGCGTACACTTGAGCATATGCCTCCACATAAGCAAAGGGAAAAGAGCCTTGAAACCCTTGAAATTTATGCCCCCATTGCACACCGTCTCGGTATTCGTCCAATTAAGGAAGAGCTTGAGGACCTGGCAATATTTTATCTTGACCCTATTGCTTACAAGGAAATTGAGAAAAATCTTTCTATGAAAAAAGAGCAGGGTGAAAAATTTCTTAAGGATATTCAGCAGAAAATCAGTGACAAAATTACACCTATTATGGATAATGCCAAGATTTTTTCACGTGTTAAATCTGTTCACGGAATCTTCCGTAAGGTCTATATTAAGGGCAAAAACTTTGAACAGATTTTTGATATTTATGCAGTAAGAATTATTGTTGATTCAATGATTGACTGCTACAATGTTCTTGGTATTGTTCACGATATGTTCCAGCCTCTTCCCGGCAGATTTAAGGATTACATATCCATGCCTAAGCCCAATATGTATCAGTCGCTTCACACTACTGTTCTTACCAAGTCAGGTGTGCCGTTTGAAATTCAGATTCGTACATGGGATATGCACCGTACCGCTGAATTTGGTATCGCAGCCCACTGGAAATATAAGCTCGGTAAGGGCGGCAAGGATGGTATTGATGACCGACTTGAATGGATTCACAGAATCATTGAAAACGATAACGAAAGTGATAACCCTGAGGAGCTTGTTTCAACAATCAAGGGCGATTTGTCTGCCGAGGAGGTATTTGTTATGACTCCGCGCGGTGATGTCAAATCACTGCCAAAGGGAGCAACTGTTATCGACTTTGCTTATGCGATTCATTCTGCCGTAGGCAATAAAATGGTTGGTGCTAAGGTTAACGGCAGAATTGTTAACCTTGACTATAAGGTTAAAACAGGTGAAATTGTTGAGATTTTAACCTCTAATCAGCAGGGCAAGGGTCCGTCACGTGACTGGCTGAATATTGTTACTACAGGTGAATCCAGGAGTAAAATCCGCTCTTGGTTTAAAAAGGAAAAGCGTGACGAAAATATCGTTCAGGGTAAGGCTGAGGTTGAGCATGAGTTCAAGCGAAACTTTATCAGGCTTGAGGCAGATGAATATGAAAATTTCGTAAAGAAAATTGCAGACAGACAGCATTGCGCATCACTTGATGATTTCTATGCAGCTGTCGGTTATGGAGGTATTCAGATTTCAAGGCTTATGCCCGG